>CACKHK010000007.1 GCA_902599955.1 uncultured Pelagibacteraceae bacterium | reverse complement strand
AATAAATTATCTGATACTATCCATAAATTAATTGAATTAGGTTGAGATGAGTCATTTCGTATTCTTGATACAAATGTCTCAAATTTATCCTCAGCCTCAACTGGAGTGATGTATCCACCATCTTTTTGTTCATCAACCACTTTGCATCCTGGAGATGATGATAAAACAGTTCTTACTTCTTCTAAGTTATGTTTCTTATTAAATTCTACATTCACACTTATTGAGTGAGATACAAGAACAGGAATTCTTACACAAGTAGATGTAATATTAATTTTATTATCTAAAATTTTTTTCACTTCATCATGATTTTTTTGCTCCTCTTTTGTACTTCCGTTTTCAAGAAAGCTATCGATATGTGGTATTGCATTGAAAGCTATCTGCTTAGTAAAATTTTTAGACTTAACATTTTTGTTTTCCAATACTTCTTTTGTTTGAGATATCAGTTCATCCATGCCAGCTTTTCCCGCACCTGATACTGATTGGTAAGTTGATGCAACTATTCTTTTGACATTATATAAATCGTGTAAAGGTTTAAGAGCTACAACTATTGGAATTACAGAACAATTAGCATTTGCTATAATATTTTTATTTTTAAATTTTGGTAATTCTTTTGAATTTACCTCAGGTACAATTAAAGGTATTTCAGGATCTTTTCTAAAAAATTTTGAATTATCTATAACAATTGTTTTTTCAGCAGCTATTGGCGCCCATTTTTCAGCTATTGCTGATCCAGCCGCAAAAAATGCTATTTTTACTTTTGAAAAATCAAACTCCTCTAAGTTTATTACTGTATGTTCTTTCCCTAAAAAATGTATTTTTTTTCCAGCACTATTTGGGGAAGCAACTAAATAAGCTTCGGTTACAGGAAAATTTTTTTTTTCCAAAACTTCAATTAATTTTCTACCTACGTTTCCAGTTGCGCCAACTATTGCTATATTCATGATATTTAGAGTTTTATACTAAATGAAAGGTAAATCACAAACTTTTCCATCAAAATGATTACCATTTATATTGATTTTGAAGGATTTCGACTCCTCAAAGTGAGGTTTATTTATCATTGCAATTCCAATAACTTGGCCGAATGTTGGATTATAACATCCAGATCTTAATTCTCCAATTACTTGATTATTTTCATCAATTAAATCCATTGAACCAGTAACATTTATTTCCTTAGTATCAATTTTCACTCCCATCAATTTTTTTTTAATTCCCTCTGATTTTATTTTCTTTAATTTTTCTTTACCTAAAAAATCTACGTCACTGTCAATATTGATGTATTTATCAAATCCACATTCATATGGATTGTCTCCGTTGTCCATGTCATTACCGTGTGAAAGTAAACCACTCTCAATACGTTCAATTAAATTTGGTCCACCTGGTTTAATATTAAATTCTTTACCAATTTCGAATAGATGATCATATAATTTTAAACCAGACTCGTTGTGTTCCATATAAATTTCATAGCCACCTTGTTTAGACCATCCAGATTTTGCAATGAGATGTTTATCTCCACCAAATTCAAAATAATCAAAGCCAAAAAATTTTAAATTTACAATTTTTTCTCCAAAAACTTTTTCCATTAATTGAAATGATTTTGGTCCTTGCACTGCCATTATGTCAACATCAGGTTCAGAAATTTTTACATCAAATTTGTTTCCAATCGCCAATCCTTTGGCAAATAAAATTACATCTGAGTCAGCTAAAGAAATCCACCATCTATTTTCATTTAGTCTTAAGACTACAGGATCATTTATTAAACCAGCATTATCATCAATTATTGGGCAGTAATAACATCTTCCATCTTTAGATTTAGATAAATCTCTACATGTCATTAATTGAACTAATTTTGCAGAATCTTTACCAGAAATTTCAACTTGTCTTTCAGCAGCAACATCCCAAATTTGAACATGCTCTTTCAAGTGATGATAAGCATCTTCCACAGAACCAAATGCTGCTGGCAACAACATATGATTATAAATGGTGTAGGCAGTCACACCTTGTTTCTCAATTCTAGAAGTATACGGTGTTCCCCTTAGTCTTCTTGATTTGGCTATTAAAAAGTTTTTCATTTATTTTTCCGCATTACTGTCATCTTATTTCAATTTTGTAAAGAAACTATATTAGCTAAGCTCTTTAGCTTGTTTTCTTAATTCAAACTTTTGAATTTTACCCGTTGATGTCTTTGGCAATGGAGCAAATACTACTTTCTTTGGAAGTTTAAACCCAGCGAGGGTTTCTCTACAAAAAGTAATAATTTCCTCCTCTGTGCTAGATTTCCCTTCTATCAACTCCACAAAGGCACATGGAGTTTCTCCCCATTTCTCATCAGGCTTTGCAACCACTGCTGCTAGAGATACTGCAGGGTGTTTTGATATTGTATTTTCGATTTCAATAGATGAAATATTTTCTCCACCAGATATAATAATATCTTTAGACCTATCCTGAATTTTTATATAACCACTTGGATGAGTTACAGCTAAATCTCCTGAATGAAACCATCCACCTTCCATAGATTTTTCTGTTGCCTCTTTATCTTTAAAATAGCCTTTCATTACAACATTACCTCTAATCATTATTTCACCCATAGTTTTTCCGTCATGAGGTATTGGTTTCATAGTTTCTGGGTCCATGACAACAACACCCTCTGTGTTTGGATATCTTACACCTTGTCTAGCCTTGATTTCATTTTGATTGTCTTGATCTAATGCATTCCACTCTTCATTCCATGCACATTGTAAAATATGACCATAAGTTTCCGTTAAACCATAAACATGCATTACTTCAAATCCAAGTTTTTTCATTTTTTCAAAAATTATACTAGGGGGAGGAGCGCCTGCAGTTAACACGTAAACTTTTCTTTTTAATTCTTTTTGTTGATCTTTTGGTGCGTTAGCCAACATATTTAAAACAATAGGAGCGCCTCCAAAATGAGTCACTTCATATTTATCTATCAACTCAAATATTTTTTTTACATCAATGTTTCTTAAACATATGACTCTTCCATGAATCATTGACATTGTCCAAGGATAGCACCATCCATTACAATGAAACATCGGAACTGTGTATAAAAAGTTTAATTTATTAGGCATGTTCCATGCTACAGCACTTCCGGTTGCCATTAAATATGATCCTCTATGATGATAAACTACTCCTTTTGGATTACCTGTTGTTCCTGATGTATATCCTAAAGCAATTGCCTGCCACTCATCTTTAGGTAATTTCCAAATATAATCCTCATCACCTGTATTTAGAAAATCTTCATATTCCAGAGAACCTATTGCTTTAGAATCTTTTAAATTCGCATCTTTATCATCAATATCAATTATTTTAATTTCCTGCTTCACGTCTTCTAAAGCTTTTTTGATTACATCGTGAAATTGTCTATCTACTATTAATACTTTTGCCTCACTGTGATTTAAGATGTAGCTTATAGTCTTAGAGTCAAGTCTTGTATTAATTGCATTTATTACTGCACCAACCATTGGAATAGAATAATGTGCCTCAAAAATTTCTGGAGTGTTAAACGCTAAAACAGATACTGTGTCGCCAGTTTTAATACCAATCTTATTTAGTGCACTGGCAAACTTCACACATCTTTTATAAACTTCGCTCCAAGTATATTTTCTACTCTCGTAAACTACAGCCTCATAATTTGGGTAAATATCTTTTGCCCTCTCTAAAAACGATAAAGGCGTTAATGGAACATAATTAGCATCATTTTTATCCAAATTTGTCTCATAATGGTTCATGCTAATTAAATTTATAGTTCATAATATAATTACTTCCAGTTGTAGCAGTAATATAACTACTTTCTATTCTAGGAAGTACTCTATTGAAGAAAAAGTTTGCGGTTTGAATTTTGTCCTCATAAAAGTCTTTATTGCTGTCATATTCCTTAAAAGAAACTTCAAGCACTTTCAACCATGCATGTCCTGTAGCCACTAAACCTAAAACTTTTAAATAATCATTACATGCTCCACTAGCATCCTCTGGAGAATTTTTGATTTTTTCTTTCATCCAATCAGTAAATTTTGATAAAATATCTAAATGATAATTAAGTTGTTTTATAAATGGCTCTGCTTTTTTGTCTGTGATGTTAATCTCGTCTTTAACTAGGTTTAAATAATTTTCAATAACATCGCCATTTTTATTAATTAGCTTTCTAAAAACTAAGTCAGCCGCCTGAACTGAATTTGTTCCCTCATAAATTGGTGTAATCCTATTATCTCGATAGAATTGTTCAATACCTTGATCTTTTGTAAATCCATACCCTCCATGAATTTGCATTGCTTCACTGGTTATCTCCATTGCATTGTCTGTGAAAAGTGATTTAACAACTGGTGTCATTAATGAAACGAGATCTGAAGCCTCTTGTTTTATTTTTTCATCAGAATGATTCAAACTTACTTCAATTTGCTGAGACAGCCAGAAACTCAAGGCTCTTTGTCCTTCTATCATAGATTTCATGCTTAAAAGTGATCTTCTTATATCAACATGATCAATAATAAAATCTGCCCCATTGTTTGATTTAGAATTAAATGCCTTCCCCTGTTTTCTTTCTTTAGCATAAGTAAGAGAATTTTGGTATGCAATTTCTGAAATTCCAAGTCCCTGAATTCCAACAATTATTCGTTCTAAATTCATCATTGTAAACATAGAGTTTAGACCTTTATTTTTAGGTCCAATCATATATCCAACAGCATCATCAAAATTTAAAACACATGTTGCAGATCCTTTAATTCCCATTTTATTTTCAATAGAGCCTGTTGAAACACCATTTCTTGGTCCAACAGTTCCATCTTTATTTAAAACGAATTTGGGAACTAAAAATAAGCTAATTCCTTTAGTCCCTGCCGGAGAGTCTGTTGATCGAGCTAACACTAAATGAATAATATTTTCTGTTAAATCTTGATCACCTGAGGTTATGAAAATTTTTTGTCCACTTATCTTGTATGTTCCATCTTTTTGATCTACAGCTTTAGTTTTTAACAAACCTAAATCTGTTCCACATACTGGTTCTGTAAGACACATTGTACCACTCCATTTCCCCTCTACCATTTTAGGTAAATAAGTATTCTTTATTTCTTCATCTGCATGTCTTAGTAAACAATTATATGCTCCAATTGTTAGTTCACTATAAAGTTTAAATGACAAGCTTGCTGATGAAAGCATTTCATCAAAAAATGTACTGACTGTTTTTGGCATTCCTTGTCCACCGTATTTTGGATCACAAGATAAAGAAATCCATCCATCTTCTATAAATTTTTGGTAAGCCTCTTTGTATCCTGGGGGTGTTCTTACAACCCCATTTTCAAGAACTGCAGGTGTTTCATCTCCACTTTTTGCAAGGGGTAAAATTAAGTTTTGAGTTATTTTAGCTGCTTCATCCAAAATATCCTTCACTAATTCTGAGTTAACTTCCTTGTATTTTTCAATCTCATTATATTTTTTATTGTTTCTCAATTTATCAAAGAGAAACATCATATCTTCGACAGGTGCATTATAAGTTGGCATAAGTATACTTTAGAATAAATGTTAAATTATTGCAATTTTGAAATTATCGCATCACCCATTACTGATGTAGATACCTCTTTCATTCCTTTGGAAATAATATCTTTAGTTCTAAGACCTTCATCTAGAACATCTTGAACAGCTTTTTCCAAACTATCTGCCTCTTTATCAAGGTCTAAGGAATATCTCAAAGCCATAGCAAAGCTTAAAATTGTAGCAATTGGGTTCGCTATACCTTGTCCAGCTATGTCCGGTGCAGATCCATGAACTGGCTCATATAGTGATCGCATATTACCATTTTTATCTTTTGCTCCTAAAGAAGCTGAAGGTAAAAGTCCTAGAGAACCAGTAAGCATTGCTGCTTCATCAGATAACATATCACCAAAAAGGTTATCAGTAACAATCACGTCAAATTGTTTTGGATTTCTTACTAATTGCATTGCACAATTGTCAGCAAGCATATGCTTTAATTCAACATCACTATATTCTTTTTCATGAATTGATTGAACTTCTTCTTTCCATAATTGGCCAGCTTCCATTACATTTGATTTTTCACAAGAAGTAACTTTATTATTTCTTTTTCTTGCTAGATCAAATGCAACTCTAGCTACTCTCTGAATTTCACTTGAGGTGTAAACATGTGTATTTATTCCTTTTCTTTCTCCATTATCTATGGGCTTAATTCCTCTCGGTTCACCGAAATATATTCCTCCAGTTAGTTCTCTTACGAAAAGTAAGTCTAAATCAGAAACAAGCTCAGGTTTTAAACTTGATGCATCAACAAGTTGTTTAAAACATATTGCAGGTCTAAGATTTGCAAATAACTTTAATTCTTTTCTTAATTTTAAAAGTGCTCTCTCTGGTTTTTTAGAAAAGTCAAGATTATCCCACTTCGGTCCACCTACTGCACCTAAAATAACTGCTGCACTTTCCTGTGCCTTATAAAAAGCCTCATCAGTTATTGGTGAACCATGCTTATCATAAGCAGCTCCACCAACTAGGTCTTTGTCTATTTCAAAATCTAAAGATTTTTTTGAGTTGAACCATTCAATTATCTTTTCAACCTCGGCCATAACTTCCGGACCAATACCATCACCAGGCAATAGTAGTATTTTTCTCTTTTTAATTTTAATCACTAAAAATCCAAGGCTTTGATGTTTTTATTTTATTTTCGTAGGAAATTATTTTGTCTGACTTTTCTAATGATAATGCAATATCATCAAGTCCTTCTATCAAACATTTTTTCTTAAATTGATCTATTTCAAATTTGATTTCTTTATTTCCAAAATTTATTGTTTGTTCAGGCAAATTTACAGAAATTTCCTCTTTTCTTTTTGAATATTCTGAGATCTCTTTAATTTGGTCTTCTGAAATTGTAATCGGCAAGATACCATTTTTAAAACAGTTATTGTAAAATATGTCTGCATAACTTGAACTTATCACACAAGTAATTCCAAAATCTAACAAAGCCCAAGGTGCGTGTTCTCTTGAAGATCCGCATCCAAAATTTTTTCCTGCTATTAAAATTTTTGAATTATCGTAAGGACTATTATTTAAAATAAAATCATTAATTTCTTTACCACTTTGGTCATATCTCATTTCAAAGAATAAGTTTTTTCCTAATCCTGTTCTTTTAATAGTTTTTAAAAACTGTTTGGGAATTATCATATCTGTATCTATGTTTACGATAGGAAGATAAGCAGGAATACTTTTGATTGAACTAAATTTTTTCATTTAATTTTGGTACTTTCTAACATCATCTAAATTCCCTGATATTGCAGCTGCTGCAGCCATTGCAGGGCTAACTAAATGTGTTCTACCACCTCTTCCTTGTCTTCCCTCAAAATTTCTGTTTGATGTCGACGCACACCTTTCCTCTGGCTTAAGTTTATCTGCATTCATAGCTAAACACATTGAACAGCCTGGTTCTCTCCATTCAAAACCTGATTGTAAAAATATTTTATCTAAACCCTCTTGTTCAGCTTGCTCCTTAACTAATCCAGATCCAGGAACGATCATTGCATGCACATGATTGGCAATTTTTTTATCTTTAAGAATTTTAGCTGCTTCTCTGATATCTTCTATTCTTCCATTAGTGCAGCTTCCAATAAAAACTTTATCTATCTTAATATCTTGGATTTTTGTATTTGGTTTTAAACCCATATAATTTAATGATCTGTTAATTGAATTTTTTCTATCTGGATCAGTTTCGTTTTCAGGACTCGGAACTTTACCATCTATTTCCACCACATCTTGTGGAGATGTTCCCCAGGTTACCATTGGTTTTATTTGAGAACCATCTAATGTTAACTCTTTGTCAAAGTTTGCATCTTTATCAGACTTCAATGTGTGCCAATATTCTAAGGCTTGATCCCAGTTTTCTCCCTTTGGTGACATTGGTTTTCCTTTTAAATACTTAAATATTTTCTCATCTGGTTGTATAAGTCCTGCTCTAGCACCACCTTCAATAGTCATATTGCAAATTGTCATTCTCTGCTCAACACTTAGATCAGAAATAAGATTTCCGGCATACTCAATTACGTAACCTGTACCTCCTGCTGTACCTATTTTTCCAATGATTTGTAAAATTACATCTTTCGATGTTACCCCAATAGGTAACGACCCATTAACACTTATCCTAAAATTTTTTGATTTCTTTTGAACTAAAGTTTGTGTTGCTAAAACATGTTCTACTTCAGACGTTCCAATTCCAAATGCTAAAGCTCCAAATGCACCATGTGTTGCAGTATGACTATCACCGCAAACAATTATATTACCAGGTTGTGTAAATCCTTGCTCTGGCCCAATGATATGAACAATACCTTGTCGTTTATCATCCATTCCGAATAACTCTACTCCAAATTCTTTACAATTCTTATTCAAAGTTTCAACTTGAATTCTTGAATCTTCATCAGCTATTCCCTCTGATCTGTCAGTAGTAGGAACATTGTGATCTGCGACAGCAAGTGTTAATTTTGGATGTCTGACTTTTCTGTTAGAATTTCTTAGTCCCTCAAATGCCTGGGGGCTGGTCACCTCATGAATTAAATGTCTATCTACAAATAATAAAGATGTTCCATCTGGTTGTTCATCAACTAGGTGATCATTCCAAATTTTATCGTAAGTTGTAAGAGACATTTAGAAAAAAATTATTTTTTCTGAACTTGATTATCTTTCGTTTCTTCTTTTTTAGCAGGCTCTACTTTTGGAGCTTCTGCTTTAGCTTCTGCTTTAGCTTCTTCTTTTGGAGCTTCTGCTTTAGCTTCTTCTTTTGGAGCTTCTGCTTTAACCTCTTCTTTTGGAGCTTCAGTTTGAGGGTCTGTTGAAGACATTACATTTTCTTCAGTGACTTCATTGATTTTAGTTTCTAAATCAATACCAATAGTTTTCTTGATTTTTTCAGCTATTCTTGCAGATTTACCTGTTCTATCTCTTAAGTAGTATAGTTTTGCTCTTCTTACTTTACCTGATCTAACAACTTTAATTGTATCCACAATTGGGCTGTACAATGCAAAAGTCCTTTCCACTCCTTCACCAAATGAAATTTTTCTAACCGTAAATGAGGAGTTTATATCTCTACTTTTTTTTGCAATACAGACACCTTCAAAATACTGAATTCTGTCTCTTTTACCCTCGGTTATTCTAACTCCAACTTTTACTATATCCCCTGGAAAAAAGTCTGGATGTTTTCTCTCTGCAATGATTTTATTTAAATTTAATCTGTTAATTTCTTCTATATTTTTCATTTTAATTTTTCTTATATTTTTGCCATAAATCTGGTCTTCGGTCGCGTGTTATAGCCTCAGATTGAGATAAACGCCAGTCTTTAATTTTGGCGTGATCGCCTGAAATTAGTACGTTTGGGACCTTTTTTTCCTCCCAAATTTGGGGTTTTGTAAATTGAGGATACTCTAGGAGACCATTTTCAAAACTTTCATCTCTTGATGAATTTAGATTGCCTAAAATTCCTGGAATAAATCTAAGAATAGAGTCAATCACGACAAAAGCAGCAACTTCACCTCCTGATAATATAAAATCACCAATACTAATTTCCTCAATATTTCTGCTTTCTAGTATCCTTTCATCTACACCTTCGAAGTGACCACAAATTAAATTTATTGAATTTTCATTAGAAAATTCTCTTGCAAGTTTTGAGTTAAATACTTTCCCTCTAGGACTCAAATAAATGGTTTTTTCTCCACTTTTAACATTTGCATCTAATGAGCTTGCCAAAACATCTGCTTTCATTATCATTCCATTTCCACCACCATATGGAGTGTCATCAACAGTTTTATGTTTATCTAAAGCGTAGTCTCTTATATTTATAATTTCTAAATTCCATTCTTTTCCCTTAGACTTTCCAAAAAGACCTTTATTAAGATAACCAGGAAAATAATCTGGATACAAAGTAAACACTCTAGATAAAAACATTTATTTTATTTAGCCTCTTCTTTTGGAGCTTCTGCTTTAGCTTCTTCTTTTGGAGCTTCTGCTTTTGGAGCATCTGCTTTAGCTTCTTCTTTTGGTGCTTCTGCTTTTGGAGCTTCTGCTTTAGCTTCTTCTTTTGGAGCTTCTGCTTTTGGAGCTTCTGCTTTAGCTTCTTCTTTTGGTGCTTCTGCTTTAGCTTCACCACCCTCTTCGGTTTTCTTTCTATCTTTTTTTGGAATTGCCTTTTGAGGATTATTACCTTTCGCTGGCATTGGCATTATTTCATTTTCTCCCAACAATCTTGCTACTCTAGTTGTTGGTTGAGCACCTTGACCTAACCAATACTTAACTCTTTCAACATCTAAACCCATTCTCTCTTTTTTTTCTTTTGGAATTAGGGGATTAAAAAAACCTAATTTTTCAATAAATCTTCCATCTCTTGGAAACCTGCTATCAGCAACTACTATTTTATATACGGGTCTCTTCTTAGTACCTCCCATTGATAAACGCATTTTTAACATTTTTTCTCCTATTTATTTTAATTGATTAAAAAGTTCTGGAGGTATGCCTTTATCCGCCATCCCTTTCATATTTCCTTTTGACATTTTTTTCATCATCTCTGACATCATTTTAAATTGCTTAAGCAATTTATTGATAGTGGCCACATCTGTACCTGAACCATTAGCAATTCTTTTTTTTCTGGAACCATCTATTATCTTTGGATTTTCTCGTTCTTTTTTAGTCATTGATAATATTACAGCCTCATTTTGAGTAATTATCTTTTCATCAACTCCGGCTTGATCCATTTGGGATTTAACTTTTGAAACACCAGGTAAAAAAGACATTATACCTTCGATACCACCCATTTTTTTCATCTGTCTTAGTTGAGTAAGATAATCCTCTAGAGAAAACTGACCTTTTTTGAGTTTTTCCTCTGTTTTTTTCAATTTTTCTTCATCAAGATCTTCAGCAGCTTTTTCTACTAAAGAAACGATATCTCCCATACCTAAAATTCGATTTGCAATTCTATCTGGATGGAAAACTTCAAAATTTTCTATCTTTTCACCAACTCCTAAAAACTTAATAGGCACATCTGCAACATACTTCATGCTTAGTGCTGCCCCACCTCTACCATCACCATCTGATCTTGTAAGAATGATACCTGTAAGATTTACTGTACTTTTAAATTCTTTTGCAACATTTGCAGCAACTTGACCTGTAAGGGAGTCAGCAACAAGCATTGTCTCCGATGGCTTTATAATGCCTTCAATTTGTTTGATCTCACTCATCATTTGTAAATCAATTTGTGTTCTACCCGCTGTATCAAATAAAATTACATCTGCTCCATTAAGATTAGCTGCACTTATTGCCCTTCTACAAATATCTGCGGGTAACTGATCTTTAATAATTGGAAGTGTGGTTATATTGTTTTGTTCACCAAGAAGTTTTAATTGCTCTTGTGCAGCAGGTCTGTAAACGTCTAGACTCACCATCATCACTTTCTTCTTTTTATTAGTCTCTAAATATCTTGCAAGTTTAGCTGTAGTAGTTGTTTTTCCAGATCCCTGTAGTCCAACTAACATTATTGGAACAGGTGGAACTGCATTTAATTCAACATCAGAATTCTTATCCCCCAGAAAAGAAATTAACTCATCGTTAACAACTTTAACTACCATCTGTCCAGGTGAAGTTGATCTGATAATTTCCTGACCTAGAGCTTTAGGTTTAACTCTATTTATAAATTCTTTTACAACTTCTAAAGATACATCCGCCTCTAAAAGAGCAAGCCTTATTTCTCTTAAACCTTCATCTACTTGCTTTTCATCAAGTGAAGGGGCTTTTTTTAATGAAGAAAATATTTCTTCAAATTTATTTGTTAAGTTTTCAAACATAATTTCATCCAGCACGTATCGCACCAGTGGGCGAACTCTCGCTGACTGGTGTCGATCTCTTTGTTACCAAAGACACCGCAAATTGCTGTATTTTGCGGAAACGGCGATAAACTATAATAGAGGTTCAAAATGTCAATAAATAAGTTAAATACTGAAGTATATGGAATTTAAAGCTTTTAAAATGGATGGCCTTGGAAATGATTTTGTAATTATTGATAATAGGTCAAATAATGTCGAATTAACCAGGGATCAAATAATTAGAATTTGTGATCGAAAATTCATTGGTTGTGATCAACTAATATTTGTAAACAAAAGTAATAAAGGTGATGCTGAAATGGAATTTTATAATTCTGATGGAAGTATTTCAGGCGCATGTGGAAATGGTACAAGATGTGTAGCATTTTTAATTTTTAAAGAAACAGACAAAAAAGTTGTAGATCTATTTGTAGGATCCAATCAATTAAAATCAAAAATACTTGAGAATAGCGAAGTTGAAACAATTATAGGAGTACCAAAAACTCATTGGAAAGATATTCCAATGTCAGAAAATCTTGATACCAAAAATTTAGGTATTGAAATTAGTGACAAAAATAATTCAAGCTCAAAAGGAGGTGTAGCTGTTAACGTTGGAAATCCTCATGTGATTTTTTTTGTGGACAATATTGATAATTTTGATTTAGAAAAAATTGGTCCAATGGTTGAAAATAATAATTTATTCCCAGAGAAATGTAATTTTACACTTGCAAACAAAATCGGAAATAATCATTATAAAGTTAAGGTTTGGGAAAGAGGAGCGGGGTTGACCAAAGCATGTGGCACAGCAGCATGTGCAACAGCAGTTGCAGCAAATTTAGAAAAATTGGAAAATTCATCTACAGAAATTGAATTTAGCTTAGGTAAATTAATAATTAATATTGATCAAGACAAAAAAATTCATATGAGAGGACCAGTCTCAGAGATAAAAGAAATTAAAATAAATATATAATGGGAATTTTTGAAAAGTTTAAATTTGGTTTTAAAAAAAGTGCAGAGAATATTAAGTCTGGTCTAAGGGAGATAATTGTTAAAAAAGAAATAGATGATGAAACATTAAATAAAATTGAGGAATTTTTAATAAGTTCAGATGTTGGTATTGATGCTGCATCTGAAATTAAAAGTATAATTGCTGAAAAGAAGATTGATCCAAACAAAGAAACTGTTGATGAAATTAATTTAATATTAAAGAATTATATTCTTGAGTTGATGACGCCATTAGAGAGAAAAGATTTTTTTGAAAATAAAGAAAAGTTAAATATTACTTTAGTTTCTGGTGTTAATGGAGTTGGAAAGACAACAACGATTGGAAAAATTGGAAAAATTTTTAAAGATAATGGATCTCAGGTATTATTTTCAGCTTGTGATACTTTTAGAGCAGCTGCCATAGAACAACTTGAAGCTTGGTCAAGCAAAGTTGGTGTCCCAATAGTAAAATCCGATCCTGGTTCTGACCCAGCATCTGTCGCATATAAATCGATAGAATACGCCAAAAACAACAATATTAAGCGTGTATTGATTGATACCGCTGGAAGACTGCAAAATAAGAAAAATTTGATGGATGAATTTAAAAAAATAGCCAATGTAATAAAAAAAACTGATGAAACAGCTCCTCATGATGTGATTTTGGTCTTAGATGCTACATCAGGACAAAATATAATAAATCAACTTGAAGAATTTGATAAAATTATAAAAGTTACAGGTTTAATAATGACAAAACTTGATGGAACAGCAAAAGGCGGGGTACTAATTGCAATTTCAAAAAAATACAAAGTTCCAATTTTGGGTCTTGGCCTTGGAGAAAAAGAAGATGACTTACAAATTTTTAATGCGGAACAATTTGCAGATGCATTTACCCAATTTAATTAATTAGATTTTTAGAAATTAAAGGTTTTTCAATAGAACATTCAAAATTATTCATATTTGTTTTATATCCACAAATCTCTGCGTAGCTTGAAATAATAAAATTAAGTTTTCCATTACTAGAAAATTTTTTTAAATTTTTACTTTCGATATTATATTCTAAATTTTGATAAAAATTTTTTTTACCACTAACTAGAATGAGAGTATTATTATCCTTCATCAAGTAGTAAGCAAAGTCCTCTGGAAAAACTGGATAGGAATAATTTTTTACAAGTTTTTTTACTTTTTTTGGGAACCACTCGTAAGTTATTAAAGGGCGATCTTCTTTTGAAGTATGATTGTATATATATAAATCTTGTGGATAATCATTAATATAATTTGTTTTTTCTCCTCTTGCTAAAATAGCTTTATTTCTAGTTTTGAAATATAAGGTGAATTTATCGTTATATGCTTTCATTTTTCCAATATAAAAATATTTATTTCTAGTTTCACTACTAATTTCTGCATAAGAAATATTTGAAATAAAAATTATAAGTATTATGGATAAAATTCTTGTCATATGAAATTTAAAATAAATAAAGTTGATTAATTTTTGTTTGAATTGTGTCTTAATTTAAATCTGTAATAAACAACTCAATTGAATTAATAAGTTTCTTATTAAAATCCATCATATGGTCGTCGTTTTCAACAAAAAAACTAGATTTTTCTCCGTTAAACTTAGTAAAAATTTCTTTTCCCATTTTAAATGGTACGATTTTATCTCTCATGCCGTGCATAACAAGGATTGGAGCAGAGTTATTGTTCAATTTACTAATTGAATTGTATTTATCTTTTAACAAATATTTAACCGGTAAATATGGATAATAATTTTTTGCTAATATTTCCATAGAAGTAAAGGGAGACTCCAATATCACGCCACTAAACGAATAATCTTTAGCAAGGTTTAGTGCGATAGCTGTACCCAACGATTCTCCATACAGTATTATATCTTTATCATCTATTTTCTTTGAATTTAGCCATTTCTTTGCTGCTAAAGCATCATCATAGAGACCAATTTCTGAGGGATTTCCATCATTTCCACTAAATCCTCTGTAAGCAAATATCAAATAGTTTACATTCATTTTTGAGAATTCATTTAATTTATAAATACGATTATCAAGTTTGCCAGCATTTCCATGAAAAAATAGTATGGTCTTATAATTTTGGTTCTTTTGAAAATACCAACCAACTAAACTACTTTCTGAGTTAATATAAATCTTTTCAATTTTGTGATTTAAAGGACCTTCATCTAAATAATTATTTTCCCCTGGATGATAAAGTAGATTTCTTTGGTAAAAGTAAATGAAAATACAAATAATAATATAAATTAGTGGTATTAAAAAAAGAAATTTAGATAATGTCATTTTAAAATTAATTCTCATTTTTATTAAAATAAATAAAAAACAGATAGCTAAAAATACATAAAATTAAGAATATAGAGAAGGAAATCTTATAGCTTGTGACTGTGTTTACACCCATATTTTTAGAAAGATCAATTAATAATCCAATTCCCCATTGTACAAAAAATGTTCCTGAATGAATAAACACGTTTATAGAGGTTAATGATTTTCCAGCAAGATTTTGAGGAAAACTTAAGGCTAAGGCAGGTTGCGTTAAAGATAAAACAATTGAAGATAAAATATAAAGAGTAAACATTATAGCCCCTGCATTTTGGCCCATTATTATTATAGAAAATAAAATAACATAACTTATTGGCAAACCAATCTTTACAATCTTTATGCTGTCAATGCCTAAAGATGAAAATTTTGGTAAAATATATCCCCAAAACATAAATGCAAATAACATTGTTATATTTATCCAAAACAAGCCTGTAGCGCTATCAAGTGGAGAATAACCTGCAACATTTAACATCCAAGGACCTGCCCATAAAGTTTGGACTGCTTGAACGCCTCCGTAATTTAAAAAACATAGTGGAATTAAACTTATGAAAAATTTATTTTTCCATACATCCGAAAGATTTCCTTTCTCCTGAGTTATTATATTTTTAGGATAATTATTCCAAGATGGGGTAAAAACTAAAATTAAAATAATACTTAATAAAATCAAAATTGAAATTAGAAGAAAAATAGATCTCCAGCCGATCATCGGAAGTAAAATTTGTACTGGCAATGTTGAAATTACAAAACCAAAACTTGCTACCATCAACATCCATGAATTTGCTCTTTGCTGATATTTTTCTTCAAACCAAACACGATAACCAGTCAAAGGTCCCATTAAACATGCTGCAACACCAACGCCAATAAAAAATCTAGAAATTAATAATCCTGTAAAACTTTTTGCAAATGCAAAAGAAATGGTACTAATCAGAGCTATCAATAAAAGATATGCTACGACTTTTTTTGGGCCATACTTGTCAAGAAGTAAACCTGCTGGTATTTGCATTAACGAAAATCCTAAAAAATAACCACCTGCTAGCAGCCCAAGGTTACCCGCTGATAAATCAAATTCACTTGTTAGAACTGGAGTGAGTGTGGCAGTAATTGATCTTAATAAATTAGAAATAAAAAAGCCAAAGGCAAATACACAAAAAATTAAAATACTTTTCTTTGCTTTACTAATCATTTATATCTCTCTACTTAATCATTACTATGAATAATCAATCAACAAAAGATAAAGATGCACGATCGTCGAATGCAATGGCAGCGACTTCTCATCCATTGGCCACTGAAGAAGCATTAAAAATACTTAAAATGGGAGGAAATGCAGTAGATGCCTCTATTGCTGCTTCAATTGTTTTATCAGTTGTTGAACCTAACGCAACAAGTATCGGTGGTGATTGTTTTGCAATTGTTAAAATGAGTAATAAAGATGCAGTATCTTTTAATGGATCTGGCTTAGCTCCAGAAAAGTTAAATTATGAATTCTTTAAGGAAAAAAATATAGATAAAATTGGATTAACAAGTCCTCATTCGGTAACTATACCTGGAGCAGTTCATGCTTGGGAAACTATCCATAAAGAATTTGGCAAACTTGATTTTGAACAATTATTTTCAGGAGCAATTGATATTGCAAAAAATGGTCATAAAATTTCTAAAGTAGTATCGCAAGCTTGGCATAACAGTTTAAATAAGATTAATGGAAATGGGAATTCAAAAAAAATTTTTTTAAAAGATGGTCGTACATATCAAGAAAATGAATTAATGAAAAATATTGCGTTGGGAGAAACGCTTGAGGCAATTAGTAAAAAAGGAAGTAAAGAATTTTATGAAGGTGAAACTGCAAAAGATATAATTGAAAGTTTAAGTGAATTAGGGGGTGTGCATACTTTTGAGGATTTTTCTAAACAGAACACAATAAGATCAGAAACAATAAAATCTAGTTATAAGGGTGATTTTATTCATCAATGTCCTCCAAATGGACCTGGCGTAACTGTTTTGATTATGATGAAATTGTTAGAAAAACTAAATATTCATAACTATAAATTCAATAGTACTGAAAGATTTCATCTTGAAGCCGAAGTTACAAAACAAGCTTATAAAGTTAAAGAAACAAGCTTAGGCGATCCAAATTTTGTAAATTTTGATTTAGATGAAATTTTAAGTGATAAAAATATTGAGGATATTTTTAATAAAATTAAGCTCAATTCATGCAGTGATGTTGGTGACTTAAATATTCCAGCTCACCCAGAAACTATTTATCTAACAGTTGTAGATAAAGACTTAAATAGTGTGTCCATCATTAATTCAGTTTGTTACGTATTTGGGTCAGGTATCACTACAAATAAAAGTGGAATACTTTTACATAACAGGGGTACAAATTTCAGAGTAGAGCATGGACATCCAAACTGTATTGAGGGCTTAAAAAGACCATTACACACTATAATTCCAGGTATGGTCATTGACAAAGATAACAATACAACTTTGAGCTATGGAGTTATGGGAGGGCAATATCAACCAGTAGGACAGGTGCATGTTTTAAATAATATGATTGATTACGGCATGGGTCCTCAAGAGGCTTTAAGTTTTCCAAGAGCCTTTCATTTTAACAATATTTATAAGCTTGAAAAATCAATTGATAATCAAATTTTTAACGAATTGAAAGAAATCGGTCATAATGTTGAGTATATTGATGGCACTCATGGTGGAGGTCAAGCTATTAAAATAAATCGTACAGAAGGGGATCTTTTAGGAGGATCTGATCCTAGAAAAGATGGTTACGCAAAAGGGTACTAAATAATGTCAAAAAGAATTGTTAGAAACATTTTTGAAAATGTGAATGATGAAAATATTGCTCTAACCTCTGAAATCAGTACAAAACTAAATTACAAAGATTTAAAATCATTTATAGATAAAATTTCTAAACAGCTGGCTGGAAATGGATTATCAAACAAAGATAGAGCAGCGATAGTTTTACCAAATGGGCCATATATGGCTTCAAGTTTTTTAGCTATTTCAAGCTATATGTCTGCTGCACCTTTAAATCCATCATATAAATCTGAGGAGTATGAATTTTATTTAAAAGATTTAAATCCAAAAATTGTTTTGGTTGAGAAAAATTCTAAAAATCCAGTTGTCGATGTAGCAAAAAAATTAAAAATAGAATTATGTGAGATTAATCCAGAAAAGGATGGACCTTCAGGAATATTTAATATTTATGAAAAAGAAAGTGAATATTCTTTACCTGATGAAAATGATGAAGCATTAGTGCTACACACTTCTGGTACTACATCAAGACCAAAAATTGTTCCTTTAACAAATAAAAATATTTTTTCTTCTGCAGAAAATATTTCTAAAAGTTTAAATCTTTCTAAAAATGACCATTGTCTTAATATTATGCCACTTTTTCATATACATGGTCTTATAGCTATTTTAGCTTCATCAATGAAAGCTGGGGCATCTGTATGTGCATCAAATGGTTTTAATGCTATCAAGTTTTTAGATATGGCTAAATCAGAAAAAATAACTTGGTACTCAGGGGTGCCTACAATGCATCAGGCTATTTTATTAAGAGCAAGTAGAAATTTAGAAGTTGCTAAGCTACTAAAACTAAGATTAATTAGATCATCATCTGCATCTTTACCACCAGCAGTATTCAAAGATTTAAATGATGTTTTTAGTTGCCCAGTAATTGAAGCATACGGTATGACAGAAGCTACTCACCAAATGACTTCTAATCCATTGCCACCTAAGCAACAAAAAGCAGGATTTGTAGGCCTTCCAGCAGGTCCAGAGGTATGCATTATGAACGAAGATGGGGAAGTGCTAAAACAAGGTGATGAAGGAGAAGTGTGTATAAAAGGTGAAAATGTAACTCTTGGATACGATAATAATGAGGAAGCAAACAAAACAAGTTTTACCAATGGTTGGTTTAGAACTGGCGATCAAGGTTATTTCGACAATGAGGGTTATTTAAAGATTTCAGGAAGATTGAAAGAAATAATTAATAAAGGTGGAGAAAAAATATCTCCATTAGAAGTTGATAATGTATTAATGGACCATCCATTAATAGATCAAGCAGTTTGTTTTGGATATGAAGACAAAATGCTTGGAGAAAATATTGCTAGTGCAATTATAATAAAAAGTGGTGAGGCATTTTCAGAAAATGATGTTTTAGAATATGCTCAAGAAAAACTTGCTAAATTTAAAATACCAAAAAAAATTTTTTTTGTTGAAGAAATTCCAAAAGGAGCAACAGGAAAATTACAAAGAAATGTTTTAGCAAAAAAATTTGGTTTAAATAATTAATGACAAAAGTTTGTATATTTGGTGCAGGATCGATTGGGGGATATTTAGCTGCGTGTTTGAGTAAAAATAATATTGATTTATCACTTATAGCCAGAGGTCCACACAAAAAAGCTATTGAGGAAAATGGTTTAACATTAATTAAAAAAGATAAAACAGAAAACTTTAAATTAAAAGTAACAGATGATCCCAAAGAACTTGGAATTCAAGATTATATTTTTATTTCAGTAAAAGCTCATGCAATTTCTAATATAGTTGATTCTCTTCAAAGCTTAATTGGAAAAAATACAACTATAATATCTGCTGTGAATGGCTTACCTTGGTGGTATTTTCATAAAGCTAACACGGGGACAAACTTAGATGAGAAACATATAGATAGTGTTGATCCTGATGGTAAGATTTGGAATTCTTTGAATCCTTCAAGAGCTCTTGGATGTGTGGTTTATCCAGCAGCTGAAATTACTGAACCTGGTGTTATTAAACACAATGGTGGTGAAAGATTTACATTAGGCGAACCAGATGGATCAAAATCAGAAAGACTTAAAATTATTGCAGACTTATTAATTGCAGGAGGCTTAAAAGCTCCACAAAAAAGTAATCTAAGAGATGAAATATGGATAAAGCTCTGGGGTAATTGCTCATTTAATATAGTAAGCGCACTATATGATAAGACTTTGGATGAAATTGGTAATGACCCAGAATTATTAAACACCGTAAGAAAATTGATGGAAGAATGTCAGTTAGTAGGAGAGAAAATAGGTGTAAATTTCAACGTCTCAATCGATCAAAGAATTAAAGCTGCTATCTCTATTATTGGTCACAAACCCTCGACAACGCAAGACTTACATGCAAAACGTCCTTTAGAAATAGATCCAATTATTGGATCAATAATTGAAATTGGAAATAAAGTTAATGTAAAAACCTTTACATTAAAAACTGAGTATAACAAATTAAAAGACAAAGCGGAAAGACTTAGTTTATATCAAAGGACAAATATAATTGAACAGATTACAAGTTAATCAAAAATTGAGAGAAATATCTCTGTGTACTGAATTACATTTTGAAACATAAATTGCTTGCTCTTTTGTAAGTTTTTGTTGTAACCTCAATCCAATAGTTTCACTTAATACAGTTAAGTGATTATTTATTCTATCCATATATTTTTTGTCAAATTCATTTCTCCAACTTACTTCTTGATCAAAATGTGCATAAGTATCACTAGCTATTTTTTGAATTTGTTCTGGATCTTTTTCATCTTCATCCATTATAGTTATTAGATAATCTAATTTATCTGCAAATTCATCTGATCCAGAAATCTCTCCTACTTTATCAAACATATTATCAATATGATCAATGGCATCTAAATATCCTCTATTGTCAATTTTAGATTTAAGAATTTTGATATCTTCATTTAATTCTTCAAATTTTTCACCATCTAAAATAAATAATTTTATCAACATTAAATCATCATATGCATTGTCTGCAGTTTTACGATATTTTTTTACTGCTAAGTTTTTTGCTTTATTAATCTTGTTAAATTCATCATTTCTTGATTTCCAATCTTTAGAAATTGAGTTTTCTATTTCGTCAATTTCGAGTTTAATGTTCTCAATTCTTTGTTCAATTTTGTTTTTTTCAGAAACTTCATCATCATCTAAATTTCTAATTTCGGCTTTAAATTTATCTATTTTTTTATTGAGTTTAAAAATTTTCTTTTGTTTTTTTCTCGTTTTGAAATGTAAATCTCGATAATCAACAGCGTAATCATTGTAAATAGCTTCGGCACTTTTTACATCATCAACTAATTCAAATGTATAATTTGAATTATCAACATGACGTTGGAAATAACTTAACTTATCGGCTGGTAAATTTGCAAGTATTATTGAATCAAAATCGTCTATGCTATTCTTTATTTCATCTGCATTGTTTGTATATTTTGCAAATTTATATTCTTGCAAACAATATTGAAGTTTCGGGTTCATAGGAGGTGGAGCTACATTTGAAGTCAGATAAACTCTATTTGGAAGATAATTTACCAGACTTGGATAAGACCCTACAATTGCTAGGCCAATGAGTTGTAAAATTATAAATGGAACAACACCTTTCCAAATATCTAATGTTTGTACCACTTTTGGAGCAACACCTTTTAAATAAAATAAGGCAAAACCAAAGGGGGGAGTTAAAAAAGAGGTTTGTAAATTGACACCAATCATAACACCTAACCAGACCGCTGTAACGTTTGCTCCTGTCTCAGCTAATAATATAGGTGCAATTATTGGAACAACCACAACAGCGATTTCAATAAAATCTAAAAAGAACCCAAGTAAGAATATTACAATCATTACAACTACAAACTGAGTCCAAAAGCCCCCGGGTAAATCTTGAAGGAAGTCTCTTACTAATTCTTCACCACCAAATGCTCTGAATCCTGATGTAAGCATTGCAGCACCTAATAGAATAATAAATACCATCGAAGTTGTAACGCACGTTTCGGTTACTACTTCTTTAAGAACATTTTCAGTTTTATATGTTCTCCAAAAACTCCATGCTATTCCATAAACCAAAGTGATTACAAAAATAGCAGTTATATAAATTGCTCCTAAATCTCTTTCTTCTATATTTTTTATGTTAAGTTCATAATTTGATGCAAAAAAAGTAATGGGTATTAATGATCCAATTATCATTATAAGTGGATAGAAGGCACTTTTCTTACCTTGAAATAGACGGTAACCCGCCATTAATGTTGCTCCAATTGCTCCTATAGAACCAGCTTGGTTCACAGTTGCAATACCCATAAGAATCGATCCTAAAACAGCAAAAATTAATGCAAGTGGAGGAATAATTATAACAATAACTCTCATCCAAAATTTGAAATCAAAGTTTCCTTTAAATGGAACAGGTGGGGCAACCCCTTTTTTTATTCTTGCATAGAAAAATACATAGATCATATATAATGCTACAAGTACTAATCCTGGTAAAAGTGCTCCCAGGAACATGTCACCGGCACTGGATGAACCTACTCTAAATTCACCTGGCATGTTAAATTCGCCTGTTAAAGCTTTATAATCGTTCTGCCTCATGTTATTGGCAACATCTGATGCGCTCGCTAATTGGTCCGCTATAATAATTAATACAATTGATGGCGGAATAATCTGTCCTAGAGTTCCAGAAGAGCAAACAATTCCACTTGCAAGTTTTCTGTCATAATTGTTGTTTAACATTGTAGGTAATGAAATTAATCCCATTGCAATGACTGTTGCTCCGACAATACCTGTAGTTGCAGCTAATAATGCACCAACAAATATTACCGAAATACCTAAACCACCAGGTATCGGGCCAAATAATTGACCCATAGTTATTAATAAATCCTCAGCAATTTTTGATTTTTGAAGCATAATTCCCATAAAAATAAATAAGGGAATTGCAATTAAAGTGTCAGTCTCGACGTCCCAGTAATTACTTCTAAAATTTGTAATTCCAGCAACAAGCCATTCGGTTGGACCATCTACAGCGAAGTAAGCATCAACATCGCCAGCAAAAATATAACCAAAAAAAGCTGCTAAACCGATAGATATGATAGCTGAACCAGGAAGAGCAAAGGCAACTGGATACCCTGAAGCTAGAGCTGCAATCATAATTAAAACTAATATAGCTAAAAAAAATAATTCCATTATTGGCTTTCCATATTTTCGATACTAACTTTATTTGTTTTATCGACCTTTGAAATATTTACCTCTTCATCATTTTGCAGAAGTTTGTGGCTACTGCTCATAAAATAACTTGTGAATTGCAGCAACATCGTAACTGCAAAAACTCCTAAATAAACAGCCATTAAATAAAGTAGATATAGTCCGTTAGAACCTTGCTGAGTTACTTCAAAGGCAACTACGGGTCCGTTAATAATACTTGCTTTACCGTTTAAACCATAAAAGATAACTATTAAACAAAGTGGTACTCCAAGAAGTGCTGAACCTATCGAATTAGTCCATGCTTTTTTTCTCTCACTAAAAGAAGAGTAAAGGACATCTACTCTTACGTGACCTTCGTGTATTAGAGCATATGCACTTGCAAATAGATATAGCGCTGCATACCAAAATCTCACAAGGTCTCCCTGAAAAGCTTGCTCATAAGAAAATATAAATCTTGATAATACTATTACAAATTCACTTAGTACGACTAGAACTGCAAGCCAAATAAATCCGACTGATTTTGTAAAATATCCAATTATGAAAGATCCTAAAATAATTGGAAAATGTATAAATGTAATTCTTTCAGGAGCTTTAACCATAAAAGCTTTAACCTCAGGACTAAAAATAGCTTCCCATAGTCTTTCCACAACCATGAATGAAATTATAAAATCAGCAACACCAACTAGAAATACAGCCCAAAAAGATGATCTAACTAAATATGCAGAAAATTTTGATAATATTTCTGAGTCATGTTCCAGTGTCTGAGAATATGTTTTAAATACGTATAAAATAACTCCAGCAATACAAATCAAATAAATTCCAATTTGCAAATAACCATAATTTAATTCTGATCCTTGAAGTGCTTTTTGTTTAAAACCAAATAATTCGTAATGAGAAAAAATTTTTTTTACTCCTGGCCAGTCGACCCAAACTGTAAGAATATTATTTATTAAAAATGCTAGCGTAAAAGCTAACACAGAGTAGCTTAAAATTCTTAAATAACGTGCTGTAATCTTACTTTCGGAGTCCATAGGTTTTTTTTAATACTAAAAATTTACTTTTATTGAAACTAAAAAAAAGGGCCCAATTAAGGGCCCTTTTAATTACATAAAAGACGAAATTACATTCCTAGCACTCTGTTTCTTTGCTGAATGTAAGGTGAGTCTGATAGGTTTGTCCAAGCACCAATTTCTTTTCTAGCTTTTAAGAAACTTGTGTGGATTCTCTCAGCGAGACCACTACTTGCTCTAGTTTCCTCAAAAACTTCCTCTGCTGCTTTTCCAAAACCATCGTAAACTTTATCACTAAACTTCTCTAGTTTAACACCATGGTCGTTTATCAATCTAGCTAATGCTGCTCCGTTTTTAGCATTGTACTCTGACATCATAACGTCGTTTTCAGTAGATGCACAAGCTTCGATTAACAACTGATCTGATTTTGATAAACTTGTAAACCAAGATTTATTACATCCACAAGCTAACATTGAACCAGGTTCGTGCATTCCAGGATAGTAGTAGTATTTAGCTGCTTCTTGGAATTTCATTGCTTCATCATTCCATGGACCAACCCATTCTGTTGCATCAATTGCACCAGACACTAAGTTTTCATAAATCTGTCCACCAGGAAGTGAAACTGGAGATCCTCCAAGTTTACCAATAACTTGACCACCTAATCCAGGCATACGCATTTTTAAACCTTTAAAGTCATTTGGACTTCTGATTTTCTTGTTAAACCATCCACCCATTTGAACTCCTGTATCACCACACATGAAATTTTTTAGACCAAATTTATCTGCTAATTCATCCCATAATTGTTGACCACCAGCAAATCTGATCCAAGCATTCATTTCTGTGTAAGTGAAACCGAAAGGTACTGCAGTGAAGTAACCCCAAGCAGGATCTTTTTTCACCCAATAATAGTCTGCAGCATGATACATTTGAGAGTTACCTGAAGCAACTTCATCAAATGAGTC
Organism: uncultured Pelagibacteraceae bacterium; assembly: GCA_902599955.1. Lineage (GTDB taxonomy): Bacteria > Pseudomonadota > Alphaproteobacteria > Pelagibacterales > Pelagibacteraceae > Pelagibacter. The sequence goes on along the minus strand of CACKHK010000007.1, from coordinate 21,922 downwards.
AAATGCCTTAACTCTTTCGTTAGCAGCGTAGTAAGTAACTTGAATTCTTCCATCACTTACATCACCAATTCTTTGCGCAAATCTTTGTGCACCAGTTCCTAGACCTGGGAAATCTCTTCCCCAAGTTGCTACCATTGAAACTTCAATTCTGTCTTTGGCAACAGCTGGAGCAGACAAAGATGATGCAGCTACAGCGGCAACACCTGTTGCAGCAGCAGCTTTAAAGAACTTACGTCTTGAAGGCGTTTTTTTTACCTTCATTAGTTTTTTGTCTTTAATCATTTATTTCTCCTCTTTAGTTAATTAACTAATGATAATTAAACATAAATGTAACTTAGAGTCATTTTAAAAATTAAGACAAATAGGTTAAATACAACTTGAGATTGTTAATTGACTTTATTTTTGCAATTTCCTGTCTTAAAAAATTCATCAAGGTTGTCTATTGCTAAATTAGCCATTGCTGTTCTAGTTTCCTTGGTTGCACTACCTAAATGTGGAAGAATAAACGCGCTTTTATGCCTATAATAACCTTTGTTTAAATTTGGCTCATTTTTGTAGACATCTAATCCAACTGCATAAACTTTTCTTCTATCAAGAGCATCAACCATTGCCTCATCCTCTATTATATCGCCCCTTGCAACATTAGTTACAATTGCTCCTTTGGGCAAATATTCTATTGTATCTTTGTTTATCATGTTAATTGTCTCTTTCGATGCAGGACAGCAAACAGATAATACATCTGAAACTGATAACAAATCTTTTAGGTTGTCATGATAAACTGCTCCCTGCTCCTTATCCTCAGTTAGCTTTGATCTATTGTGATAATGAATAACCATACCCAGCGATTTAGCGACTTTTGCAATCTTTTGTCCAATTCTTCCCATTCCTAATATTCCCAATCTAGTTCCAGTTAATTGTTTTCCTATTAATAAATCTGCTGACCAAACCCAACCTCCTTCTCTTGCTCTTTCAATTCCCTCAGAAGCTCTCCTGCAAGCACCCAATATTAAAAGAACCCCTATTTCAGCTGTTGCATCTGTCAAAACATCTGGAGTATTAGTCACTGCAATTCCTCTATTTCTTGCTGCATCCAAATCAATATTTCCAAAACCAACTGCAAAATTTGATAATATTTTTACAGTATCGGGTAATTGATTTATTGTTTCAGCATCTAACTTATCAGTAAGAGCTGATAATATTCCATCACAGCCATCGCTCATTTCAACAAGTTTTTTTTGAGAATATAGTTCATCGTTTAAATTCAAATTTGCATCAAAAATTTCTTTAGCCTTGTCTTCACAAGATCTTAGCAATCTTCTTGTGACCAAAATTTTTTTCATAGATATGTAATTAATTTAAATCGAAAATTTTACCGGGATTCATTATGTTATTTACATCCAAAGATCTTTTAATAGATTTCATAACGGGTACATTGTCTGGATGTTCTCTAAGCAAATAATGTTTCTTTTGAAGACCTATACCGTGTTCTCCAGTGATTGTTCCTTCAAGCTCAAGTGCTTTGTTTATTAAATCATCACTGTATTGTCTAATTTTTTTTTGTTTTTCATGATCCTCTGGGTCATAAAGAACAATAGAGTGAAAATTTCCATCACCTACGTGGCCTACCATTGGAGCAGTTAAACCTAGTTTTTGTACTTCTTTTTCTGCCCAAGATATACACTCGACTAATCTTGAAATTGGAACACAAACGTCTGTTGAATAAACTTTCATGTCGTTTCCTAAAGCTTTAACAGAGTAATAAACATCATGTCTTGCTTTCCATAATTTTTTTTGTTCTTCGGGAGAAGATGCCCATTGAAAATCACTTCCACCATTACTTTTAGAAATTTCCTCTACAATACCAATATTTTCATTATTTGAAGCCTCACTCCCATGGAATTCAAAAAATAATGTCGGTGATGCTTTTATGTTTTCTAGTTTTGAATATTTAATACTAATTTCCATCTGATCTTTGTTAAGCATTTCAATTCTTGCAATTGGAACACCGTACTGAATAACTTCTTGTGATGCTTTTACTGCAGAGTCTAAATCTGGGAAATAGCAAACTGCACTCATTATACTTTCAGGTATGGGTGATAATCTTAATTGTACTTCAGTAATTATTCCAAGCGTTCCTTCTGAACCTATAAATAAATTTGTGAGATTATATCCCGCAGAAGTTTTTTTTGTTCTAGCTCCTGTTTTAATAATATCTCCATTGGGAAGAACAACTGTGAGACCTGAAATTACAGTTCTCATTGTACCGTATTTAACAGCCATTGTACCTGATGCTGATGTTGCAGCCATTCCACCAAGAGCAGCATCTGCTCCAGGGTCTATTGGAAAGAATACTCCATCCTCACGAAGATATTCATTTAGTTGTTTTCTAGTTACATTTGCCTGTACTCTGCAATCGAAATCTTCAGCATTGACACTCAACACTTTGTTCATTTTTTCAAGAGAAATTGTTATTCCATTTTGATTTCCTACAACATGGCCTTCTAATGAAGTTCCAGTACCAAAAGGAACAACCGGAATTTTATGCTCATTACATAGCTTTAATAATTGAGAAACTTCTTCATTTGTCTCTGGAAATACTACAGCTTTTGAAAGTATTGGGTCATAAGTATCTTCTCCTCTAGCATAGTTTGCTCTTGTAGATTCTGAGGTTGAAAACCTTCCATTAAAAATTTTTTTTAATTCTGTTTGAACAATTTCATTCATAATTAAATATTATAGAAGTTTCTTTTAAAAAATACAGTCTATTTAGAAAGCATCTTGCCTATGTTTTCTAAGGCCTGTTGTATGTTATCTCTAGATGCGGCAAAACTAAATCTCACATAATCTTGGCAAGTTTGACCAAATGCAGTTCCAGGTACTATTGCTACTCCAGCTTCATGCATAGCTTTTTTACAAAACTCAGCTCCTGTCATTCCAGTTCCTTTTACATTCGGAAAAGCATAAAAAGCGCCACCTGGTAAACTACACTCCACACCTGGTAGTTCGTTTAACCCTTGATGGATTAAATTTCTTCTTAAAGTAAATTTATCCAACATGTCTTTAATTGAGTCGTCCGGACCATCTAAAGCAGCTATTCCAGCAAATTGTGCTGCTGCATTTACGCAAGATACACTATTGATTAGTAGTTTATTTACATGTTCAACAAGTTCTTTTGGCCAAAAACTCCAGCCTAATCTCCATCCAGTCATTGAATATGCTTTGCTCCAACCCTCTAGAACAATTAGTCTATCTCTTAAATTTTCATAATGGAAGAATGATGGCATTTCTTTGTAATCAAAAATCTGTCTACTATAGATTTCATCACTTAAAATAGTGACATGTGGATGTTTTTCTAATTCTTTGGCAAAATAATCTATAACTGGCTTCTCAACAAAACTTCCTGTTGGATTGTTGGGATTTATTAAAATTAACAATCTTGTTTTATCAGTTATAAGAGAAAGTATTTTATCGGGATCAAACTTCAGATCTTTATCTTCAGTTAGATCATATGGTACTGGAGTAGATCCAGTATAGTTAATCATTGACTCATAAATAGGAAATGCAGGTGTTGGATGGATTATTTCTGCTCCTGGTTCACCATAACACTGAATTGCATAACTCATTGTAGGTTTTCCACCTGGCATAATTAAAATTCTTTCAAAATCTATATCTGTGTTGTAACGTTTTTTAATCCATCTTGTTACGGCTTGCCTACATTCTGGAATTCCATTTGACATAACATAGCCATGATGACCATCATCTAAAGCTTTCTTAGCAGCCTCGACTACATGTTTTGGAGTTTTAAAATCTGGTTGTCCTAAACCCAAATGTATCATTGGATGACCTTTAGCCTCTAATGCTTTAGCCTCAGCTAAGACACTGAATGCAGATTCTGTTCCTAAATTTTCTAAATTTTTTGCTAATTTCATAACTTTAATTTTAAGGTGTGAAAACTAACTGAAAAGTTAGTATATGTCTATTATATTTAATTTTTTTTACTTATTTTTTATATTAGTAATTTTTATTTATTTTCGGAAAATAATTTTTGATTCATCAAGTTCTTTGATACTTTTGCAGCCCATCAATATCATGTTACGTCTTATTTCATCATGCATATTTTGTAATAATCTCTCAATACCTTGTTGTCCGCCAGCCCCTAAACTAAACAAAAATGCTTTGCCAAAACTACAAGCTGTCGCACCCGCCGCAAGTGCTTTCAATACATGTGTACCTCTTCTAACGCCACCATCTAATATAACCTCTAATTTATCACCTACTGCATCCCTAATAGCTTTTACTTGATCAAATGGAGATCTAGATCCATCAAGTTGTCTTCCTCCATGATTTGATATCATTATAGCTGTGCAGCCTATATCGATTGCTTTTTTTGCATCTTCAACTGACATAACTCCTTTAAGAGCAATAGGTCCATCCCATTTTTTAATACAATACTCAGCATCCTTCCAGTTCATAGCAGGGTCATACTGTTCATTTATATATCCCATAACTGATTGAGCAATATTTGTACCTTTTTCGACTTTGTCCTTGAGATTAGCTAATTCAAATTTCTTATTTGTAAAATAATTAAATACCCACTGCGGTCTCATTGCGAAACTCATTAGACTATCTAATGTAAATTTTGGAGGTGTTGTAAAACCTGTTCTATGGTCCCTTTCTCTATTTCCAGCAACAATTGTGTCAACAGTAATACACATCCCATTAAAGTTTGCTCTTTTGCATCTATCAATTAAGTCGTCGGTTATAGATTGATCTTTGTGGATATATAATTGGAAAATTTTTGGACCACTAGAAAGATTTGCAATTTCTTCGATGGAAAAAGACGCCATTGTAGACATACTATAAATTGTACCAAATTTTTCTGCTGCACGAGCAGATGCTTTATCACCATCTGGGTGGTATAAACTTTGCATAGCAGTAGGGGACAAGAAAATTGGCATGTCCATTTTTGTTCCAAAAACTTCAGTCTTTAAATCTGGCTCACCAACACTATTCAAAATATTTGGAACTAGATCACAGTCATTAAATGAATCTGTGTTTCTATTCATTGTGACTTCATCATCAGCTCCGCCATCAATGTAATGAAAAATTGGGGCAGGTAATTTTTTTTTTGCTAGCTTTCTAAAGTCTTCAAAATTGTAACAATTCTTCAGACTCATTATCTTCTGAATCTTAAATTACTTCTATTTAGATCACTAATTTTTGTGCAGCCCATTAATTTCATGTCACGTTGCAACTCAGTTTTATATTGGTTCAATGCTCTTTCAACACCTGGTTGGCCTGCAGCAGCTAATGCATATAAATAAAGTCTACCACCCGAACATGCTTTAGCACCCAGTGACAATGCTTTGAGCATATGAGTTCCTCTATGAATTCCTCCTTCACATATAACATCGAGTTTATCTCCAACAGCATCAACTATTTCTGCAAGTTGATCAAATGGAGATCTAGAACCATCAAGTTGTCTTCCTCCATGATTAGAAACCATTATACCAGTACATCCAATATCTACAGCTCTTTTTGCATCTTCAACACTCATAATCCCTTTAAGAGCAAAATGACCTCCCCATTTAGAACAAAGATTTTCGGCATCTTTCCAATTCATAGATTGATCAAGCATAGTAGAAAAATAACTTCCAATTGAAGAGTTAGTACTAGTGCCTTCTTTAACAAAATCTTGAAGATGAGGTAATTCAAATTTACCTTTTGTTAAATAGTTTATTCCCCACATAGGCTTTGTTGCAAAACTAAATAGACTTGCCAAAGTAAGTTTTGGTGGTGATGTAAAACCAGTTCTTAAATCTCTCTCCCTGTTACCACCAGTAATAGTATCTACTGTTAATGCCATAACATCAAACTTTGCTGCTTTTGCCCTTTCTAGACAAGAGTCATTAAGACCTCTGTCTTTATGAAAATAAAATTGAAACATTTTAGGTGTATCAATCATAGATGATATTTCTTCAACACTTACAGTTGCTAAAGCTGAAACACCAAACATTGTATTAAATTTTTTTGCTGCTTTTCCTACAGCTCTTTCTCCATCATAATGGAAAAGTCTTTGTAAGGCTGTAGGCGCTAAATAAAAAGGTAGGTCCAATTTTTTTCCAAATATTGTTGTTGAAAGGTCAACATTTTCTACTCCTCTTAAAACATTTGGGACTAAATCAACATCATCAAAAGCACTTGTGTTTCTAGCGTATGTTATCTCATCATCTGCTGCACCATCTATGTAATGGAATATTGGAGAAGGTAGTTTTTTCTGAGCTAATTTTCTAAAATCACTAAAATTGTGACAATCTTTTAAATTCATATCTTTAAATTAAAATTTTTTTATATAATTAAACATATAACTATTTGCCCCAGGATTCTTATCTCCAAGACTAGCATTAGATATATGATTATATGAGACTGCTATTTCGCTATTATTTGAAAATTCATAAGATATTTGAATTTCAGTTTTAAACTCAATCACATGCCCTAAATCTTTACCATCACCTTCAGAATATAATCCAGGTGTAAAACTTGGGGTAAATTTAAGTGGTCCCTCATTGTAAATCTGAAAACCTGTATAAATATATGCAGCATTATCAGCTGTTACCATTAAACCCGTTACTGGTTGAAGTGTTCCTAAAAAACTCTCTTTATTTTTTCCAGTATTGATATGTTGTACACCAAATAAGGTAGCTTTTTTTCCCTCATCACTAAAATCAAAAGTTCCAGTATAAAAACTCCAATTTTCTTTAGAATTATGTCCATCTGCTTTCGCTAGGTTAAATACTAGTAAAAAATAAATTAAAAATATTTTTAAAATGATATTCATAAATAATTGTATCTACTTTATAGATACTTTTCTGATAATTAGAATACCGCCAAAAACAAACAAAATCAAAGGTAATACCCACAGTAAAATTGTATTTTTATTAACTTCTGGATCATAAACTATCCATTCGCCATATTTAGCTTTAAGATATTCATAGATTTGTTCGTCATTTTTACCTTCATCAATTTTATTTTGTATTAGAATTTTCATACTTAATGCAAAATCCGATTGAGAATCATAAACTGATTGTCCTTGGCAAATTAAGCATCTTAGATTTTTCGAAATTTTATCAACTTCTTGAGAGGTCTCAGCTAAAGAATAATTTTGAAAGAATAATAAAATAATTAGCAATCTGAATAAAATTTTCATCTTTTTCATTGAACTAAATTAATAATTTTTGCAAATGACTTATCATCTAAAGGACCAATAAATTTTTGAATAATCAATTTAGATTTATTATCAATCAAATAAGTTTCAGGTACACCGAACGCACCAAACTCTATTGAATTAATCCCTTTGGGGTCAGTAATTATATTTGTATAAGGATTTCCAAGTTCACTAAGAAATTGTTTAGCATTTTTTTCATCGTCTTTATAATTAATACCTATAATACTTAATTTGTTTAAAGATTTTAAATTTAATAAATAAGCATGCTCATCCCGACAAGGTAAACACCAGGAAGCCCATATATTAATTAAAGACACACCTTCATTATTTAGTAGTTCATTTATAAAAACTTCTTCTTCAGAAAAAAGATATTTTGCTTTAAAATTGAAATTAACATTATTCTCTTTAATTTCTGGAGAATAAATATTTGATTTGTCTAACCCCTTTAAGAGTATGAAAAAAGAAAACAGTGTAAATAAAACTATACTGATTAATTTTATATTTTTAGACATTTTTTTTCTTTAAGCTTAATATTCCACCCAATGAAATCAGTAAGACTGAAATCCAAATCCAAATCATAAATGGTTTTATTTGATATCGCACATTATAAAAACCATCGTTTTTAATTATATTAAATACTAAAAAATTATCTGCGAAAATTGTAGACGAAATATCAGCTTCACTGGTAATGGTTTGAGGTTGGTCATAAATTCTAATTTCAGGTTTTAAACTTAATGAATTATTTTCATCAACAATATTAAATTTGCCAATTAATGTTTGATAATTTTGTTTTTTAATTACTTCAATATTTTGAAATTGAATTATTTTATCTAAAAATTTTATTTCATCTCCAACTCTCATGTTTGAAGAATGTTCTTTAGCCAAAACGCCATTTAATAAAATACTTAAAATTAAAAGACTGAAACCAAAATGTGAGATTTTTTGAGATATGTTAATATTTTTTCCAAAAAAATCTCTAATTGTCACAAAAAACAAAAATAAACTGAAAATAAATAAAGGAATAGCTAGGAGATAAGAAACGCCAAATTTATTTACAAAAATATAAGAAATTACTATTGATATTATAAAGATAAAGATATCTTTTAAATTAATTTTTCCCATCTTGTCTTTTACCCATTTAATATTCGGTCCGATTGCCATAAAAAATAAAAATGGAATTAAGAATGGGATAATTAATTTATGGTAAAAAGGTGGTCCAATCGAAATTTTTTCATCGTTAATTACCTCTAAAAAAATTGGATAAACTGTACCGATCAAAACTACTGATAAAAAAAACATCATGAATAAATTATTGATTAAAACTGCAGTTTCTTTACTCACTAAAAAAGTTTTTGTTGATTCAACTGTGATAGTTTTTTGATAAAAAAAATAAATAAATATTGAGATAAAAATTAATACAAATAAAAAACACAATATAAACACTCCACGTGATGGATCGTTTGCAAAAGTATGAATTGAGTTTAAAATTCCAGATCTAACTAAAAAAGTTCCACTCATACTCAATGAGAAAGTTGTAATTGATAAAATTATTGCCCATGATTGAAATGTTCCTCGTTTCTCTAAAGTAAAAACTGTGTGTAATAATGCTGTTAGGCAAAGCCAAGGCATTAGTGATACGTTTTCAACAGGGTCCCAAAACCAAAAACCTCCCCATCCTAATTCGTAATATGCCCATATAGATCCTAAGAGAATACCAATAGATAAAAATACCCACGAAATTAAAACCCATCTTTTAATGTGACTTGCCCAAGATTTATTAATGGAGCCAGAGATAATTGCACCTAAAGCGGATGAGAATATAATAGAGGTTCCAACATAACCCAAATATAAAATAGGTGGATGAATTGCTAATGCAGGATCTTGGAGTATTGGATTTAATCCTGTTCCTTCAGATGGAATTGGAAATATATTTGTAAAGGGATTGGATGTGAAAAGTATAAATAGAAGAAAACCAAAAATTATGATTTCCTGAAAAAACAATGTAAAAGTTCTGTATCTTTGAGGAAGATTTTTAGAGTCGATTACAAATATAAATAAAAAAATTGTTAATACCAATAACCATAAAAGTAAACTTCCTTCATGATTGCCCCATGTCCCAGAAATTTTATAGAATAAAGGTTTTGCAGTATGAGAGTTGTTGTAAACAGTCTCGTTACTAAAGTCTGATGTAACAAAAGCATAAATTAAAGTTAGAAAACTAATTATGACCATTAAAGATTGTACGGATATTAACGAAAATATATTGCCACTCAAAACATTAGAGGAATTCCTAAACGATAATGAGGTTTTTATAATTATAAAAATCGAAATTAATAAAGCTATATATAAAGAATAATTGCCTAGTTGATTGACCATTCTAATTTTCTTTCAAAGACTCTGCTACCTCTGGGGGCATATAGTTTTCATCATGCTTCGCCAAAATTTTCACCGCCTTAAAATAATTTCTATCTTGAAGAAATCCCTCAGCGACAACTCCTTTTTCTTCCTCGAACAAATTTGGTATTGAGCCTTTATAATTTACTATAAGCTCGTTTTTAAAATCAGTTATCACGAAATTTACTTCGGATTGATTAATATTAATTGAATTTTTTTTTACCATTCCACCAACTCTAATTTTTTTCTTTATGACTTCAGAAAGTACTTTAATTTCTGTTGGTGATTTAAAATAAACTACATTTTCTTCCAGCGATTTAATAATTAAAAAAGAAACTAGAATTACAGAAATAAATATTGATAATATAAAAACAGCTCTTAATTTTACTTTTTTACCATACATTAAAATAAGTAATTAAATTTTAGAAACTGATGAAGTAGCTAAAATTTCTTTGAAAGTTTCTTGTTTTTTTGCTTTTTCAACTTTTTCTATATCTAAACTTTCAAATTTTGCTTCAAATTTTCTCTGCTCTTTAATTAACTGAAGCTTAATAACTGAATGTAAAATCCAAAAACAAGATAAAGTAAATACAAAAGAAGACCATACGTATAATCCATACCCATTCATGTATAAAACGTCTTGAATCATAATCTATCTAATCCTTTATTTTTAATTTTTATCAGTTCTGTATTATATTTCATCAAAAATATCAAAAGTGAAAAAAGTGCAAATGCCGCAGTCATTATTCCCAAAGGAAGCAGCATTGATGAATGAATTGAAGTTTCTTTAAGAAGATTTATTGAAGCTGGTTGATGAAGAGTAGACCACCAATCGACAGAAAATTTGATAATTGGAACATTAATAACTCCAAATATAGCAATATATGAACTTAATTTAACAGCTTTATCCTCTGTTCCTGCAATTCTCCAAGACAAAATAAACATTAAATAAAATATTGCTAATAATAACATGGATGTAATTCTTGCATCCCATGCCCACCACGTTCCCCAAGTAGGCTTTCCCCATATTGATCCAGTTACTAAAGCGATTATATTGAAGACAAATCCTGATGGAGCTAAACTTTTAGTGATTAATGAAAAATTTTTATTTTTAAAGATAATAATACCAAAAGATAAAACTGATATTAAAGAAAAAATTCCTAATGAAATCCAAGCAGCGGGAACATGTACATACATAATTCTAACAGAGTCACTTTGTTTATAATCCTCGGGTGAAAGAATTAACGCTTCAACAAGTCCAAGAATTAAGATTAAAATAAATATAATAAAGACAAATTTTTGAGATCTATTGATAATCTGAATTAGGTTTTTTGGTTTAAAATAATTTAACATTTTTTTTAGCTATCTATATCAAATTGAAAAATTTTGAAAATTTTTATGGTGAGTTATTCTGACCAAGAACACAGAGGGAGATAAATAAATGGATAAATTATGCATCCTTGGCCAAAATATCTAATCATCTTAGCCTTCATGTATGTCTAAGATTTGCACGAAATGTGTTTAAATAATGTAATTGTGTCTAGTTAGAGGGTTTGAAATAACTAGATCCTCTTTTTCCTGAAAATATTTCATTTATTAATGGATGTTTAATGGGCTCATCAGAGTCGTCCACTAATAGATTTTGCTCAGAAACATATGCCTCATATGTTATTTCATCATTTTCAGCTAACAAATGATAGAATGGTTGGTCTTTTCTAGGTCTTACGTTTTTTGGTATGGATTGATACCATTCCTCCGAATTATTAAATTCAAAATCAACATCATAAATCACACCTCTAAAGTCAAAGTGCTTATGTTTTACAACGTCTCCAATTGAGAATTTTCCTTTTTGAATAGTCACTCAATAAATATGGATATTTAAAAATAAAAATCAATAAAAAAAATATGATTGTTTTATTATTCTGCTATTATGTAGCAGTGAATAAATCTGTTTTAAAATTTGTTACTGATTTAGGGCCTTTGGTAATATTTTTTTATTTTTATTACAATAATGATAAAAACTTAATCGTTGCAATACCTCCACTTATAGTTGCAACTATCATAGCAGTTTTAATTATGTGGATTGTTGAAAAGACAATTCCAAAAGTACCACTTATAAGTGGAATATTGATTACATTATTTGGTGGTTTAACAATTTATTTTGATGATCCTATTTTTATTTACATGAAGCCAACAATAATAAATATTTTGTTTGGTCTTGCATTAATGTTTGGAAAATATTTCACGAATGAACCAGTTTTAAAAAAGTTACTTGGTAAATCTATGCCTTTAAGTGATGAAGGATGGGAAATTTTAAATAAAAGATGGACATACTTCTTTTTTGGGCTAGCCATATTAAATGAAATAATTTGGAGAACTCAATCAGAAGAATTCTGGGTAAACTTTAAAGTTTGGGGAATGTTGCCTATAACCTTTATTTTTACCGCTTTTCAAATTGGTCTAATAAATAAATACAAATTAAATGAATAGAAGCTTAAAACTAGTAGTAAATAATGTAAATAAAGATGAAAACAAAAAACTATTTTTTGAAAGAGCTGAGTTAAAAATTATATTAGATCTTTATGCAAAAATGGTTTCCTCAGGAAATTGGAAAGACTATGGTCTTTCTATTTCGGGAAAACAGGTAAGTTTTAGCGTTTTTAAAAACGCAGCTGAAAAAGCGATTTATAAAATTTGTAAAAATTTTAAACCATCAAACAAAAATCTTAAATATTTAATTACAGATACTAATGGTAAAATTTTAAAAAATTCTTACGATTTAAAAATACTCTTAAATAAAGTTGATTGGAAAAAAATTTAGGCCTTATCTTCTCTGACCGAATAATCTTAAAAGCATTATAAAAAGATTTATAAAGTCTAGGTATAAAGTTAGAGCACCCATTACCGCTTTTTTACCCATTAACTCACCGCTGTCAGATGCTGCATACATATTTTTGATCTTTTGCGTATCGTATGCAGTTAAACCTACAAATACTAAAACACCAATTATTGATATTGCGAAATACATCATTGATGACTTTAAAAATATATTGACTATTGATGCAATTATGATCCCGATTAAACCCATCATTAAAAAAGATCCCATCTTGGTTAAGTCTCTTTTTGTTGTGTAACCATAAATACTCATAGCACCAAAAGTTGCTGAAGAAATAAAGAATACTCTTGTTACACTCAAACCTGTGTAAACTAGTAAAATTGATGAAAGTGATAATCCCATTAAAGCTGCAAATACCCAAAAAGTAGTTTGAGCTCTAGATGCGCTCATTTTATTTATTCCAAAACTCATATAGAATACAATCCCTAAAGGAGCCAGCATTACAATCCATTTCAATCCAGATAAATAAATTGCACTTCCAAATTCAGTTAGTCCAACAATCGCACCATTTGGGTCTGTTACAACAGACATTTTAAACGATAAAAGTGCAATTATACCAGTGAGCAATACACCGGTTGCCATATAATTATAGACTTTTAACATGTAGGCTCTTAGGCCTTCATCCATAACAACTGTTTGTTTGGCGGTAGTTGATTTTCTTAGAATATTTTCTTTATTGAATTCCATAATATTTATATAAGTTTTTTTTTTGAGATTTTCAAGTCGTCAAAATAAATGTAACAAACATTACATATAACTGAGCATGAATTATAAAAAACTAGGAAATACTGACATAAATGTAAGCACAATCTGTCTTGGGACAATGACTTGGGGTGAACAAAATACCCAAAGTGAAGCTTTTGAACAAATGAATTACTCATTAGAAAATGGGGTTAATTTTTGGGATACAGCTGAACTCTATGCAGTTCCGCCAAAAGCTGAAACATACGGCCATACAGAAACTATTATTGGAAATTGGTTTGAGGAAACAAAAAAAAGAAAAGATGTAATATTAGCATCCAAAGTGGGTGGCCCTAGCAGAAAATACATGAGAAATGGAGAAAATAGTTTTACTGGAAAAAACCTAGAGGATGCTCTTCACGGAAGTTTAAAAAGATTAAAAACTGATTATATCGATCTTTATCAATTACATTGGCCCGAAAGAAACGTAAATAACTTTGGAAAATTAGGTTACGAACACAAGGAAAACGACTGGAATAAATTTGAAGATATTTTGGAAAACTTAAAAAAATTTATAGAACAAGGCAAAATTAGATATGTTGGTTTATCAAATGAAACTCCATGGGGAGTAATGAATTATCTTCAACTTGCAAAAGATAAAGACCTTCCAAGAATGATGGCAATTCAAAATCCATACAGTCTGCTAAATAGATCTTATGAAGTAGGGTTAGCTGAAGTATCAATAAGGGAGAACATTGGATGTTTAGCTTATTCACCACTTGCAAGTGGTTACCTTAGCGGAAAATATAGAAATAAACAGTTTCCTAAAGGGTCACGAATGGAGAGAGATTTTGATTTTTGGACAAGATATAGAAAGCCAAATATGGAAAATGCAGTTGAAGATTATTACAGAATTAGTCAGAAATTTGAACTAAACATGAGTCAAATGTCTATAAAATTCTGTGAGGTACAAGACTTTATGACTAGTGTGATAATTGGAGCTACAACTATGGAGCAGTTGAAAACTAACGTAGAAAGTGTAAAAGTGAATCTTGATAGTGAGGTAATTAAAGAAATAAATAATGTACAAAAGAAATATCCTAATCCATGTCCATAATTAAAAAATTATTTTTAAAAACACTTATATTGACAGTATTTCTAATGACATCTGTCCAGTCAGAGGACTTAAAAAAATTAGGAACTTTTAAAGATTGGAATGCTGTTGCAGTTTTTAATGAAACTGGAAAAATCTGTTTTGCTTATTCTATACCAGTAAGTCAGTCTCCTAAAGCAAGCAACAGAGAAGCAAGATTATTTGTATCCTTTAGACCTGAAGATAAAATTTCTGATGAGGTGAGCATAACTTCTGGTTATGACTTTAATTCACAAAATGCAATATTAGCTACATCTGGTAAATCAAAATTTGAGTTTGACTTACCTCAAAATAAATTTGCATGGATTTCAAATGGAAAAACAGAGCAAAAAATTATTAAAAGAATGAAAAAGGCCTCAAGGCTGATGATAACAGCTTACAAACAAAGTGGCACAAGAACTACAGATGACTATTCATTGATGGGTTTTACCAAAGCTTATAACGCTGCAAAAAAAAGCTGCACTTAAATGAAAAAACAAAAGAAGATTGTACTCGCCTATTCAGGTGGTTTGGATACGTCTATCATTCTTAAATGGCTTCAAGAAAATTATGATGCCGAAGTTATAGCATACACTGCTGATGTAGGGCAGGAAATGGATAGAAATAAAATAATAAAGAATGCAAAAAAATTAGGTGTTAAAAAAATCATAATTCAAGATCTAAAAAATATTTTTGTTAAGGATTATGTTTACCCAATGATAAGAGGTCATGCTCTTTATGAGGGTGTTTATTTATTAGGCACATCCATAGCAAGACCACTGATTGCAAAAGATCAGATTAGAGTAGCTAAAAAATTTAATGCTTATGCTGTCTCACATGGTTCGACAGGGAAGGGAAATGATCAAGTTAGATTTGAATTGGGATATCATTACTTTGGTCCTAAAATTAAAATAATTGCGCCATGGAGAATTTGGAAATTAAAATCAAGAACAGATCTAATTAATTATGCGAAAAAACATGGAATACCCATTCCAAAAGATAAAAAAGGTGCACCACCTTTCTCAGTTGATGATAATTTATTTCATACTTCAACAGAGGGAAAAGTTTTAGAAAATCCTAAAAATTCTGCACCTGAATTTATTTTTCAAAGAACAAATTCTCCTGAAAAGGCTCCAAATAAACCAACCTTTATTACTATTAATTACAAAAATAGTGACCCTATTGGTTTAAATGGAAAAAAATTATCTCCAGCAAAAGTTTTGGATAAACTAAATCAATTAGCTGGAAAAAATGGAATAGGAAGAGTGGATTTAGTCGAGAATAGATTTATTGGAATAAAATCAAGAGGAGTTTACGAAACTCCCGGAGGAACATTATTACTAATTGCACATAGAGCAATTGAATCTGTAACTCTAGATAAAGATACAATGCACAAAAAAGATGAGGTTATGCCGAGATATGCAGAGCTTGTTTATAATGGTTATTGGTATTCAAAGGAAAGATTTAAACTACAAAAGATTGTTGATCTGAAGAAAAATAAAGTAAATGGATCAGTAAAACTTAAACTTTATAAAGGAAATGTTACAATTCAATCAAGACAAACTTCAAGTAATGCTTATTCAATGAAAAAAGTTTCTTTCGAGGAAAATAAAACTTTTAATAAATCAAATGTAGAAAGATTTATTAACTTTCATAAAAAAAAATTAAGATAAAAAAAATGGAATTTAAAACTACAAGAGCTTCGGCTATTGAGAACCTAGATAATTTTATTAAAAATAATCTTGGAGAATATTCAAAATTAAGAAATTTTGATTTTGGTCCTGACAAACGATCTAACACATCTTGCTTATCACCATATATTACGCATGGGGTGATTAATGAAAAAGAAGTGATTAGTAAAGCGCTGGAAAGATTTTCCTTTTCAAAAAATGAAAAATTTATTCAAGAAGTTTTGTGGCGAACATATTGGAAAGGTTGGTTAGAACTAAGATCAGGAGTTTGGGATGATTATTTATTAGATTTAAAAAGAATAAAAGAGGAATTTAAAGATAATAAAAGTTACTTAAATGCCATTGAGGGTAACACTGAAATTGAATGCTTCAATGAATGGGTAAATGAACTAAAGACCTATAATTATTTGCATAATCATACCAGAATGTGGTTTGCTAGCATTTGGGTATTTACATTAAACTTACCTTGGCAACTTGGTTCTGAATTTTTTATGCAACACTTATACGATGGTGATACTGCATCTAATACCTTAGGATGGCGTTGGGTTGCAGGTATCCAAACTCAAGGGAAACATTATCTTGCAAGTGAATGGAATATTAAAAAATTTACGAATAATAGATTTCAAAATATAAAACTTAACGAAAATGCACCCCCACTAATAAGTGATAAAAATTATACTATTCTCCATAAAACTTTTGAAAATCCGATAAATATTGAAGAGAAAAACTTACTAGTTTTTGAAAATAACTTAGCATTTGAAATCACTGACTTTACAATTCAAAAATTCAAAAAAATTCTTCTTATTAATAACAAAAATGAAAATAGAAATATTAAATTCAGTGAAAATGTAGTGAATTTTAAGACTAATTTAATTGAGGAACAAAAGAAAAGGTTAGAGGAAAAATCAATTAATTGTGAGATTATTGATATAAACGAAATTAAAAACTTGGAAAGTTGTTACTGCCTTTATCCAACTGTTGGAGAAAATTTAGATTACATAAATCAAAACTGTCTAAAAAATATTGAGTTTCTATATAGAAAATTAGATCAAAATTCATGGAAGTTTTGTAACAAAGGTTTTTTTAACTTTAAAAAATATATTCCTAAAATAGTTGAAAACCTTGAATAAATTATAATTGAAATTTTTTTAATTTATGAGATAAAAATAATATGCAAAACCCACAAATATTAGAATTAATTGAAAATTTAAAGGGAAGAAGAAAAAAATAAGCAAAAGAAAACTTGCGGCTGTTGTTAAATTCCTAAATTTTTTAAAGACTGAAATTCACCAATTTTAAAAATAATTGCATCTTCTTTTTTAAAACCATATTTTTCTGCATTATCTTTAAATCTAACTGGTGGCTCCATTATCGGCTCTAAAGATAAAACAAAAGTACCCCAGTGCATGCCTAAAACTTTTTTGCTTTTAAGGTCTCTTGCAATACTTAAAGCCTCTTCAGGGTTGGTATGATAAGAGGATTTATCTTTATAAGGTGATAATGGATAAAAATTATAAGCCCCAATGTTAATAAATGTTAGATCAATAGGTCCATATTTTTCACCTAACTCTTTATAAATATTTCCAACTCCAGTGTCACAAGCAAAGAGTATTTTTTTATTCTTGTACTCAATTAAAAAGTTTCCCCATAAAGTTTTATTTGTATCTGTTAAACTTCTTTTTGACCAGTGAACTGCTGGTAATAATGTTACTTTAAGGTCTTCACTAACTTTAATTTCATCGTACCAGTCCATTTCCTTCACATCTTTATAACTATTTCGCGTGAAATACTTTCCAAGCTTTAAAGGAAGTAAAACTTTTGCATCCTTAAAAGGAAATCTTCTAATTGTAGTCATATCTTGATGATCGTAATGATTATGAGTTAGAAGAAATAAGTGTGTCTTAGGAATTTCATTTAAATTTAGTGCTGTTTTAACATATCTTTTTGGACCAAAAATTAGTGGACCTGCGTTTTTTGAAAAGACAGGATCAGTTATAATTGTTGTATTTCCAAGCTTAATTAAGAAAGTTGCATGTCCAATCCAGCCAACATAATCACCGTTTTTTAAATTTTCTAAATTTGAAAGAACTCTTTGTTTATCAATGACATGATCCTCAGGAACAGACATATTAAGTTTTTTCTTTTCTTTGTTGAATACTTTAAAGGACCATTTGAAATTAGAATTTCTCTCAGGTGAGCCTTCGGGATTTCGAAAACTGCCATCTGGTAAGTGATGATAAGGTGTTTTTTCCATAGCTAATGATAAAGAATTATAGATAAAAAAAATAAGAATTAAAATTGCTAACTTTGGCAATTATCTTTAATTAATTAACGATCTTTTGAAACACTCAATTGTATTTTTTAAAAGACATGCAATTGTCATAGGTCCAACACCACCTGGAACTGGCGTTAAAGCTTTTGCAACTTTTGAAACTTCTGCAAAATGTACATCACCCACTATACCATTTTCAGTTTTATTTATCCCAACATCAATAACTATTGCATCTTTTTTTACCCAATTTCCCTTTATAAGTTCAGGAATACCAACTGCTGCAACAATCACATCTGCCTCTAAGCACTCATGCTGAAGATCTTTAGTTTTTGAATGAGTAATCGTTACTGTACAATCTTCTTGAAGTAAAAGCTGCGCCATAGCTTTTCCATTTAGATTTGATCTACCAATCATGACAGCTTTTTTTCCCGTTAGGTTGGGTTCAATTTTTTTTAATAAGTAATAACATCCAAGTGGTGTACAAGGAATTGATCCTTGATATCCAGACGATAGATTGCCCACATTCATTGGATGTAAACCATCTACATCCTTATGTGGTGAGATAGTTTCTATAACATGTTGCTTGTTGATATGTTTGGGTAATGGTAATTGAACTAAAATTCCTGAAACTGTTTCATCCTTATTAAGTTCCTCTATTTTATTTAAAACAGTTTTTTCGTCTACTGTATCTGGATATTTTATAACTTCTGATTTCAAACCAACTTGTTTTGCTGATTTTTCTTTATTTCTTACATAAATTTGGCTTGGGGCTAAGTCCCCAATTAAAATTACTGTTAGACCAGGAACTTTATTGTATTTCTGTTTTAAACCCTCAACTTCATGTTTTAGTTCTTCTCTTAGTTCAGCTGATTGTTTTTTTCCGTCAATTAAAATCATGATATTAAAAAATTAGTGGTGCTATGTAGAGCTTCATACACATTTCTATAAACCATATCAACAAAAGAAGAATTATTGGAGATATATCAAAAGCACCAAGGCTAGGTAAAAAACCCCTAATTTTGTTGAGAATTGGATCGGTGAGCTTATAGGTAAATTCTAAAATTGAATAAACAAATCTATTCGATGTATTTAAGACACTAAAAGCTATTAACCAGCTAATAACAACATTGGCAATCACAACATATGAATATAATTTCAAAAGTTGGAGAACTAAATAAAATATAGCTATCATTTCTTTTCTACATAAATAGATGTACTTGGGAAAGCAAAAGAGGCTTTGTTACTTTCTACAATCTCTTTAATCTTAATTGCAAGTCTTTCTTTTACTAATAACATTTCACTCCAACTATTTGTTTTTGTGTAACATCTCACATACATATCTATTGAGCTATCAGAAAATTTATCAACTCTTACTGATACTCCAACAGCTGTATCATAATCTTCTGAATGATTAATAAAATTCTCTATCTCATTTCTAATAGTTTTTAATTGTTCTACCGTTGAGTCGTATTGAAGAGTTATCGTCCAACTAATTCTCCAATTAGTTATTTGACTTTTATTTATAACTGCATTTTCTGCAAACTGAAAATTAGGTATAATGGCTAAAGATTTATCAAATTTTCTTATAACGGTTGATCGAAAACCTATTTTTTCTACTACACCCTCAATTATACCCTCAACTTCAATCCAATCACCCATCTTAAATCTTTTCTCTACAAGAACTAAAATTCCTGAAATCAAATTTTTAAATAAGTCTTGAGCTCCTAATGCGACAGCAACACCAAATAAACCTAGTCCGGCTATTATTGGTCCAATTTTTATTCCCCATAATTCTAAAACTGCTGCAGCACCTAAAATTAAAATTAAAATTTTAAGTGATTTAATGATCCAGCCGATTAGTTCTCTAGTTAAAATTTTATCAAAACCACTAAGAATGTAAGAGATTGGCTCAATTATTTGATGGATAATCCAAAAAAGTAGAATTGTAATTAAAGTTCTATTTACATTATCTAAAAATAATCTGGTGTCCTCTGAAAAAGACATATAATAACTTGCAAAAAATACCCCTAAAACAATTGGAAGAAATCTTGCTGGTCCCTCCATTGCCTTAACAAAAGTATCATCAAGTTTATTGGTAGTTCTTTTTGAAATTAGTTCTAATTTTCTTATTACTAATTTACTGATAAGGCCTCTAAAAACTAGGAATATTAAGAATATGCCAAGACCTATTAAGATCTCTACAAAATTAACACCCAATATTCCTTTTTCCCAAACTGATAAAAATAGACCTGTAAAATTATCAAAAACACCCATGGTTAAATTTTATATAGCAAAAACTCTTCTTCACCAGAGTTAAATAGAAAAATTTTTTTCCACTTAATCTCATTTAAAATTGATGATGATTTTTCACCCATACACATCAAATTAGTATCCATCCAAGTGTCTAAAAGATCATATTTTTTTAGTAAATTTAATAAACTCTTAGCGCTATTTTCTGAGTAGACATAAATTATATCGGGAATCGAGGCTTTCAATTCTGTTCTAAATTCCTCCTTTATTTCTTGAGTTGGTGAAACTGTATAATTAATCAGTCTCTTCAAAGAATAACCCTCTGTAATAAGATCTTTATCTAACCTACTGGAAACTACTTCTCCACTTACGTAAAGAAGTGATCCATTTTTTGAATCAAAGTTTTGTAATATTAGTTCTTTCAAATTATTTACATTTCCTTCTGCAGAGATAATATTTTGAAAACCATTTAACTTTGCAACTTTTTCTGTTGCAGAACCAACACAATAACATTCAATTTTCTTATCAACTCTAGTTAAGTCTAAATTCTTTATCGCATTTGAACTTGTAAATATTACTCCCATAAATTGGCTGTAGTCAGGTTCATCATATTCAATTGGTTCAACTTTTATTACGGGTAGATGAGAAACTTTATGCCCTAGAGAACTAAATCTTAAAATTAATTCTTTACTATCCGCTAGCGGCCTTGTTAATAAAATATGCATTCTACCTTTTGTATGATCCTTTTGACTCTGATTTTAATTTTTCTCCAATCTTAATACTTAGGTCATTAATCATTTTTTCATTTTCACTTTCATCAACATAAAATCTCTGTTTGCCGTCAACTGAAAAAAGTTCTGCCTTAATATTTACAATATCTTTTATAATTTTTGCATAGACACCAACTGCTGTATCACAATCGCCCTCAAGAATTTTCAAAACATTCCTTTCTGCATTTGCAATTATTCTCGACTGATTATCATTAATTTTTTCCAATATATTTATTATTTCTTGATCATTTTCTCTACATTGTATTGCAATAATTCCTTGTCCAGCACATGGTATAAGCTCCTCTGTATTAAATTCCTGAGTAATCTTATTTTCTAATCCCAAAGCCTCGATACCAGCTTTAGAGAGTAGAATTGCATCGTAATCTCCATTCTCTAACTTTTTGATCCTAGTATCCACGTTACCTCTTATTAGTTTATAATTTAGATCTGATCGAATACTTTGGAGTTGATATTCTCTTCTATATGAAGAAGTCCCAATAATTGAATTTGGTTTAAGATCCTGGAACTTGATATTATTATTGCTAATAAATATTTCATTAGGTGAATTTCTTTTTAAATAAAAATTTGTTGTTAAACCCTTAGTTTCAATT
>CACKHK010000006.1 GCA_902599955.1 uncultured Pelagibacteraceae bacterium | reverse complement strand
GGAACTGCACAAGAAATAGCTGATTTTGCTATTTATTTAGCTAGTGATGAATCAACATTTACAACAGGAAATACTTTTTCTGTGGATGGTGGAATGACAATTTAAATATAAAGGAGACATAATGAAACTATTAAGAGTCGGTGAAAAGGGAAAAGAAAAACCAGCAATATTAGATGGTGATGGAAAAATAAGAGATATTAGTTCACATGTAAGTGATTTAAACCCACATAATTTAAATTTTGAAACAATTTCAAAAATTCAAAGCGTTGATATATCAAGTCTTCCTGAAATTTCACCAGGTCAAAGAGTAGGTTCTTGCATTACAAGTCCAGGAAAGTTTGTTGCAATAGGGCTTAATTATTCAGACCATGCTGCTGAAGTTGGGGCTGAAATTCCAAAAGAACCAATTATGTTTATGAAGGCTACTAGTTCAATGTGTGGTCCTAATGATGATGTAGAAATAGTTTCAGGATCAAAAAAACTAGATTGGGAAGTTGAACTTGGAATTGTAATAGGAAAAGAAGCAAAACATATTTCAGAAGACCAATCACAAGATCATATTTTAGGATATTGTTTAGTAAACGATGTTAGTGAAAGGGAGTGGCAAATTGAGAAAATGGGACAATGGGTTAAAGGTAAATCTCACGATACTTACGGACCCACTGGACCTTACTTAGTAACTAAGGATGAAATTAAGGACATAAATAATTTAAAAATGATGTTAGATGTAAATGGTGAGAGAATGCAAACGGGAAATACAAGTACTATGATCTTTAACGTTGATATCATTGTATCTTATGTAAGTAAATTTATGTCATTACAACCAGGGGATATAATTACAACTGGAACACCCCCAGGAGTTGGAATGGGTAGAAAACCACAAGTATTTCTTAAAGCAGGTGACCAAATGAAACTATCAATAGAGAACTTAGGAGAACAGAACTCTAAAGTAGTTGCTGTTTAAAATTTGTGAAAATAATCTCAATCAAAAGTCATGTACTTAGATATGAGTTAGACAAAGAGCTAGGATACTCACAACAATATTATAAACATAGAACTGCTCACTTAGTTGAAGTAGAGACAGACGAAGGTATTACAGGTTGGGGAGAATGTTTTGGACCTGGAAATATAGCTCTTGCAAATAAATATATTGTAGAAAAAGTTATTCAACCTTTAATAAAAGGAGATGATCCACTTAACAAAGAATATATTTGGCACAAAGTATACAATTTACTCAGAGACAGCGGTCAAAAGGGAATGCCAATTCAAGCATTGTCAGGAATTGATATAGCATTATGGGATATATTGGCAAAAAAATCTAATTTACCTCTTTATCAACTAATAGGAGGCAAAACTAATGATAAAATTCCAGTTTACGGCTACGGCATGATGTTGCAAAAAAAAACAGTCGATGAACTTTGTGAATTATTCAAAAATGAGGCTAGTCAAATAAAAGAAAAGAATTTTAAAGCTATGAAAATGAAAATTGGCATAGGTCCTAAAGAAGATTTAAAGTTAGTTAGTGCTGTAAGAGATGCAATTGGATCTGAATTTAAATTGATGGTGGATGCAAATCATGCTTATAATAAAAATGATGCCTTGTATGTTGGAAAAGGACTAGATGAAATGAATATTTACTGGTTTGAAGAACCTGTGGCTCCAGAGGATTATGATGGTTACAAAGAACTTAAAGAGAAATTAAAGACTAATATTGCTGGAGGTGAGGCAGAATTTACAAAATATGGTTGGAACCAACTTATAAAAAATAAATGTATTGATATAGCTCAACCTGAGGTTTGCGGTTTAGGTGGAATAACAGAATATTTAAAAGTATCAGCATTAGCTCAGTCGAATTTCATCCCAATTGTTAATCATGTATGGGGTTCAGCTTTAAGTGTAGCAGTAAATTTGCATTTACTTACTTCTTTACCAGATATGCCAGGTGGACTATTTCCAACAAAATCAATGTTAGAATTCGATACTACTGAAAAAAATATTTTTATTACAGATCTTGCTGAAGAAAAATTTTCAATTTTAGATCAGGTTAAAGATAAAGATGGATTTGCTTCACCATTAGAAAATATAGGAATTGGAATTAATCCAAAAAAAGATTTTATAAAAGAATACGAGTATAATGGCTAAGATTATAACTTCAAAACCTGAAGTTTTGTGGAATTTAAAATGTACATTAGGTGAAGGTACTTTGTGGGTCAAAGAGCATAACTCAATTTATATTACAGACATCAAAAAAAAAAGAATTCATATTTTAAATATAAAAAATAAAAAAAAAGAAACTATTAAAGTAAATAAAGAAATAGGATTTTTAGCTCATATAAAAAATAATATATTTATATTAGGTCTCCAAGGTGAATTAAGAATAGTAAATCTAAAAAGTAAAAAAAAAATTAAATCAATAGCCATTGAAAAGCCATTAAAAATGAACAGGATTAATGATGGCAAAACAGATCTAAATGGAAAACTATGGTTTGGAACCATGGATAACCCCGAAAGAAATATCCCAAATGGAGCTCTTTATTGCCTAGATAAAAAATTTAATCTTAAAAAAGTAGATGACGATTACATGATTACTAATGGACCTGCTTTTATTGATAAAAAAAACTTTTATCATACAGATAGTAGAAAAAGAATAATCTACAAAATTAAGATAGATAAAAATCAAGATATAATAAGTAAAAAAATATTTAAAAGATTTTCAAATAAGGAAGGAGTGCCAGATGGCATGACCTTAGATAAAGCTGGAAATTTATGGGTATGCCAGTATCATGGAGCTTGCGTAAGTGTTTTAAATAAATTTGCCAAACAGATACATAAGATCAATTTACCCGCTAAAAATGTTACTAATTGTGCTTTTGGTGGTCCAAAAAATTCAGATTTATTTGTCACATCTGCTTTAAAAGGCATGAAAAACAGTGAAATTAAAAAATTTAAATTTTCAGGAAGTTTATTTAAAATACAAACTAATGCTATTGGTATAAATCAAAAAAAATTTGTAATAAAAAATGTTAAAAAGAGACCTCTACTATGAAAGAATACCCACAAAATCTCTTAGAGATGATGTTCGATTTTTAGGAAACATATTAGGAAGAGTAATTAAAGAACAAGAGGGACAGAAATTCTATGATCTAGTTGAAAAAATTAGATTACTTTCCAAAGCAAATATTGCCAACAAAAATCGTAAAGATCCATTTAAAAAAATTTTAAACGAAATTAAAAAATTACCACCACATTTATTATTTAAATTAACTCGCGCATTTAATCATTTTATGAACTTTTATAATTTGGCTGAGTCAATTGATGCTTCTAGAACTCTAGATCTTTATGAGAACGTTAAACAGGAGAAAAAATTTCAAAATATTTTCATAGAAGAAATATTTGAAAATTTTTTCAAAAATAAAAAAATATCTAATAATAAAATTTATAATATTGCAAAAAGTCTAAATATAGGAATTGTACTCACGGCACATCCAACCGAAGTAAAAAGAAGAACTTTGATACAGAAATACCATTCTTTAACAGAAATATTAGAACAAAGAAACTTACTTAAAAATTATCCCTCAAAATTAAAAGTTTTAGATCGTAAGGTTTTTGACGAAATCACAATTATATGGAATACAGACGAAATCAAAAGATCTAAACCAACTCCTGCAGAGGAGGCAAGATGGGGACTAGCAATTATTGAAGATAGCCTGTGGGATACAATTCCAAAAGTTTATAGAAGATTAAATCAAATATTTGAAAAAAATATGGGTAAAGGTTTGCCTAAAAATTTTAATCCTATTGAGTTTGGATCGTGGATGGGTGGTGATAGAGATGGCAATCCATTTGTTACTGCAGAAGTTACTAAAAGAGTTATTTTGTTATCAAGGTGGGAGGCAGCTAAACTTTATGAGAAGTCAATGACAAAGTTAATTAGATCTTACTCTATGGAAAAATGTTCAAAAAAAATATTAAAAACTACAGGAAGAACATTCGAGCCTTATAGAGTTTATCTAAGACCTTTAAGGGATAAATTAAGAAAAACACATAGAGCAATAGAAGGTTACTTGGCAAACAATAAACCATTGAATGAAAAAGATCTACTATCAGAGAGAGAAGAAATTTTAAAACCATTGAGAGTTGTAAGAGAATCGTTAGAACAAAACCAAAGTGAAAATATAGCAAGTGGTGATTTATTAGATTTAATGCGAAGAGCTAAGTGTTTTGGAATAAATCTTGCACGACTTGATATAAGACAAGAGTCTTCAAGACATTCTCAATTATTAGCAGAATATATAAAGAAAAAACTAAACCAGAATTATTCTACTTGGGATGAGGACCAAAAAATTAACTATTTATCGAACAAAATGCAAAGTAAAAATGTATTAAAAAATTTTCAATTTAAAAATAAAGATAATAAAGAGGTTTGGTCTACTTTTAAAGTATTAGCAAGTCAACCTAAGGAGTGCTTAGGAGCATATGTAATCTCAATGACATCTTCGGCCTCTGATATATTATCAGTCATGTTTTTTCAAAAAGAAGCAAAAATTGAGAATAGACTTAGAGTAGTTCCTCTTTTCGAAACACTTGATGATCTGATAAATGCAAAACCAATAATGGAAAAACTTTTTTCATTAAAATGGTACAGAAAAGATATTAATAACAAGCAAGAAATTATGATTGGGTACTCTGACTCAAGTAAAGATGCTGGAAAGCTTTCTGCGAGTTGGCATCAATTTAAATTACAGGAAGAAATAATTAAACTTGCTAAAAAATTTAAAATAGACGTTACATTTTTTCATGGAAGAGGAGGGTCTGCAGGAAGAGGTGGTGGACCGATACAAGCAACACTGAGATCACAACCAGCTGGATCGGTCAATGGTAAAATTCGAATAACCGATCAAGGAGAAGTAATACAGCAAAAATATGGTTATGAGCCTTTAGCAAAATATAATCTGTGCAGTTATATAGGATCTGTTATGGAAGCTACTTTAAACCCACCTCCAAAACCAAAAGACAGTTGGAGACAATTAATTCAAAGTATGTCTGAGATATCAACAAGTTCTTATCGAAAAAATATAAATCAAAGTTCAGATTTTATAAGATATTTTAAAACCGTAACTCCTCATATGGCACTAGGGAAATTAGCAATTGGCTCTAGACCTTCTAAAAGAAAAAATGTTGATAATATAAATAGTTTAAGAGCTATTCCTTGGGTTTTTGCCTGGACACAAATTAGATTAATGTTACCCGCTTGGTTAGGTACTGCTGAGGCCTTAAGATATTCATCTATAAAGAAATTTAAAAAAACACTTATTGATATGGAAAAAAACTGGCCTTATTTTAATTCAACAATGGACTTGCTTGACATGGTAATTTCTAAGGTAGACCCAGAAATATCAAAAATTTACGAAAAAAACCTAGCTGATGATAAACTTATCAGAGTTGGAAAAAAATTAAGATTTCAATTTGATGCTGTTAAAAAATTGAATGATCAAATAACACCAAAAGAAATTTTTAAACAAAGAAAAATTTTTAGAGGTCCAGCAATTATTAGAAACATATATTCTGAAATCCTTAATGTTTTACAGGCAGTAGTGATGAATAAGCTTTTAAAAAGAAATTTAAATAAAAAAGATAAAAAATATTTAAATGATGCAATGATGGCATCAATAGCAGGTATTTCTGCAGCTATCAAAAATACTGGATAATGATTGAATTTATTTTAGCTTTTGGAGCTGGTTTGCTTAGCTTTTTATCTCCATGTGTTCTGCCTCTAATACCAGGATATATATCATATATATCAGGATCAACTCTTAATGAATTACTTGAAAAAAAAACTGTAAATATTTTTCCTATTATTTTATTTGCAGTCGGATTTTCTATTGTATTCATAAGTTTTGGAGCTACAGCTACATTTTTAGGCTCTTTAGTATTAGAAAACTCTTATCAACTCAGAATTGGAGCTGGAATAATCATTATAATATTTTCTTTACAAATATTAGGGCTCATAAATCTTAAGTTTTTAAATTATGAGAAGAGATTTCAGACAAATAACAATACTGGAATAATAAGTTCAATATTAATTGGTATGGCTTTTGGATTTGGCTGGACACCTTGTATTGGTCCAATTTTAGGATCAATTCTCGCAATCGCTTCAACCGAAGATAGTATTAATAAAGGAATTGGTCTTTTATCATTTTATTCTCTTGGACTAGCAATTCCCTTTGTTCTATCAGGTTACTTGATACAAAAATTTATGATTTTTTCTAAAAATCTAAAAGCGAAGATGAAGATGATAAATATGTTTGGTGGATCTCTACTGTTAATTACAGGAGTACTAATGATTACCAATCAGTTGCAAGCTTTAGGTTATTATCTTCTTGAGTATATGCCTTTTTTACAAAGCATAGGTTAAATTAATTTATATTAAACTTTCTTTGTAAATGTCTAAGCTTGCTATCAGTACTATCATATTCAATATAGCACCCTTGTAAAAATCTTTTACCCTCATTCGGATTAAATTCTGTTCTACCATGAAGCAATCTATAATTATCCATCATAATTAAATCTCCGGACATTAATCTAAATTCTATTCTATAGAAATCAGAGTTATATAAATCAGATAATTTTTTTCTAGCCTTATAATAAAGGTCTAGTTCCTCTTTTTTTAAAACCGGTACGTAATCAAGCCGAGGACTAAATCTAACCTGTTTAAAATTCTTGTTTTCATCGAGCTCTATTAATTCAGACCAGTCTTCTAAAATCACATCTTTATCAATAAATTTAAATTTTACTTTTACTTTAGTTAATATTTCATAATATTCAGGAAAGTCTTTTTTTAAATCTTCAGTAACAGTATAACCATCAACCAACGTAGATAAACCACCGGTTACTTCATTCTCAATACAATGCAATATCTGAATACAAGGGACTGGATTTCTATATGGATTATCGGTATGAGGAGCCAAAGGCAAAGGTGTATATGCAAGATCATTAGGATTAGGTTTTGACGAAACATTAAAGTGTTCACCGAAATTAGTTCTTCTAACACTGCCCACAGAGTTGGCAAATTTGATTAAATAATTATTGTGAGTTGGAACATTCTTTAAAATTGCAAATCCATACTTGTAAAAAGAAGCAAGTAATTCATGCATTTCAACACTTTCATAAATATTCTCATGAAAATTAAATTTTTTTACATCATTAAGTGAAGAAGTCCATTTTACTTTTTCTTTAATTTTAATAATTGAGTTGGAATTTTTAAATTCTCGAATTATTTTATTAATATCAATTTTAGTTTCTATTCCATCTGAAAAAGTTATGTTTAAGAGGTCCTTTTCAATTATTGCTGACTTTATAATGACGTCTGATTCCATGGTGCTTGGATCAAATAGTCTCTGCTGTGTTTTTTGATCTAATAATTCAACATTTTCTACTCTTTCTCTAAGCCAAAAAGGATGAATTTCTTCATTCAGATTTTCATCTCTAAAGAAAACCTTATTATTATCTAATTCAATTTTCATAAAATTGAGCATTAATTAAAAAATATCTTTAATCAAGAGAAATTAAGTAGTATTTAGAATTATGGATAGCAATCTAATAATTAAAAATAATGAATTTCCAAAGTTTTTGAACCAACTAGCAATTGATTTAACAAATTTTTATTTTAAAAAACTTAATAAGCCTTTTAAAGTTAATAATAAATTACTTGGCAAAGGATATGACCCTGTTACTACATGCGATAAAGCTTTTGAAAAATTCATTAGAGCAAAGATAGGCAAAAAATTTCCTGGTCATGAAATTATTGGAGAAGAATTTGGTTACAAAAAAACTAAAAGTGATTTTAGTTGGGTAATTGATCCCATAGATGGAACCAGGTCATTTGTCATAGGAAGTCCTACTTGGAGTAACTTAATATCAGTAAATTACAAAAGCAATCCAATATTTGGTTTGGCAAACTTCCCAATGTTAAACAAATATTATTATAATCAATCTTCAAAAATTGCATATGTTGTTGAAAATAAAAAAAGAAAACAAATATCAGTCAACAAGAATGTTAAATTTAAAGATATCAAATTAACTGCTGGTTTTCATGGAGCTATTTCTTTATATAAACAAAAAAAAATTCCAAAACTTCTTAAATTAATACAATTTCCTTGTTCAGATGCATTATCATATGCTCAGATATGTGAAGGTAGAATTGATGTTGTCATACAATGTAATAATAAAATTTGGGACATTCATCCACTAATACCAATTATTAATGCTGCTGGTGGTATTGTAACAACTTGGGACAATCAAAATGCAAAACAGGCAGGACATGTAGTGGTATCATCCAATAAAACAATTCATAAAAAAATATTAGGTTTGCTAAAACCCGTCGTTTAATAATGGAAATTCTTGTTCTTCAACACATTAAAATTGAAGATCCCGGTTATATAAAAGATTTAATGATCAAAGATGGAGTTAATATTAGAACAATTGAATTAGATGAAGGTGAAAAAATTCCAAATAATCTAAATTTTTTTGACGGAATGCTATGTATGGGCGGACCTATGGATACATGGATGGAAAAGGATTATCCTTGGCTTATTGATGAAAAAAATAAAATTAAAGAGTTTGTTGTAGAATTAAATAAGCCATACTTAGGTTTTTGTCTAGGATGTCAATTACTAGGAGAAGTAATTGGAGGAAAAGTAGTTAAAACTAATAATCCAGAAATTGGAATGATGGATATAAATTTTTTGGATGAAAAAAAGAAAGATATACTTTTTGCAGATTTTCCAGAAAAAATTACATCATTACAATGGCACTCTTATGAAGTTAAAGAATTAGAAAAAAATAAAGATGTAACATTAATTGCTTCATCAAAAGAGACAAAATATCAGATATTTAGATATAAAAATAGTGCTTATGGTATCCAATTCCACATAGAGATTAAGGATACAACAGTAAATGATTGGGGGTGCGTACCTGAGTATAAAGCATCTTTAGAAAACCAATTAGGACAAGGTGCGCTAGAAAAATTTGATAAAGAAGCTAAAGAAAATATGCAAGATATGAATAATTATTCAAAAATTTTGTATACAAAATTTAAGAGTGATATCATAAACAAAAAATAGGAGGAAATAAGATGTTCAAACCAATTGAAGAAAAAGATGCAACTGGCAAAGTAAAAGAAATTTTTGATGAAATAAAAGAAGCTCGACAAATAACTGAAATTCCGAATTTTTGGAAAACTATGGCTAATAGTCCAGAAACATTAGAAAGAACTTGGAGATCATTACAACAAGTAATGGGAAAAGGTGAATTAGATCCTGCTGTAAAGGAGCTTATTTATGTTGCAGTTTCAATTACTAACAATTGTGAATATTGTATTAAATCTCATTCCTTAGCAGCAAGAAAAAAAGGTGCAACAGATGGAATGATAAACGAAATGATCGCAATAGTTGGAATGGCAAATGAAACAAATCGTTTAGTTGAAGGTTATCAAGTAGAGGTAGATAACTTTTTAAAATAAAATGAATTTCGATTTTGTCTACAAGATATGCACAAAATCAGAGTGGAGTAATGCAAAACAAAATAATATTTTTAAAGGCACTACATTAGATTTAAAAGATGGTTATATTCATTTTTCAGACAAAGATCAGATCAAGCAAACACTAAATAAGTTTTATGTTAATCAAACTAATTTAATAATTCTTAAAGTGGATGCTCTAAAATTAAAAAATCTGGTTTGGGAGCAATCAACTGATGGCAACATGTTTCCACATTTATACTCAGATCTAAATTTAGATTTTGTAGTTAAAGAATATATGATCAATTTAAAAGATGACGGTAAGCATGATCTGCCAGATGAACTTTAATATTTAATTTGATTTTCCTACTAAATTAACAATTAAAACTCCAGATATAATTAGTATTAGACCTATAATTGTAAAAAAGTCAGGAATTTGATTAAATTTATAAATTCCCACAATAGAAGTAGCTATTATACATAAGCCTGCGAATGAAGCATATGTTACGCTAACAGGAATAGTTTTCATAACTAAGGATAGTGTATACATACATGCAACTATTGTTATTGCTGTAAAGACACTTGGTAAAAATATTGTAAAACCATTTGCAGCTTTGGCAAAACCATTTGATGCTGTACCAAGAGCAACTGCAATAATTAAGATTATATAAGCTGTTATATTACTCATCAATTAAGAATAATATTATCTAAAATTAATATCTATAAAATTATATTATTCAATAATAATTGGCCCAACCATTCCAGTTTCATAATGACCCGGAATATTACACGCCATTTCTAAAGAAATATCTTTTGAAAACTTCCAAATAATTTCTCCTGTTTTATTTGGCTCTAGCATTACACTATTTGCGTGTTTATGGCCTAATGAGTGATCTTTTTTAGACATTTCTTTCATTTTTTTATGATCAATACGGTCGCCTAAAAGAATATCGTGTTCAATTAATCTTGCCATTTCGGGTTGGTGATCAATATGCATCTTTTTAGTGCCAATATTATATTCATGTACCAGTTCACCTAAATTTTTAACAATTATTTTTACTGTTTCACCTTTTTTAACTTGAATTGAACTTGGCTCATAATAATTGTCATACATCTTTACTTCTATTACTCTAGTAACATCATTTGGATTACCCTTAGATCCAATCATCTTCATTGAAGCTGCATTAGAATTAAAGGCGATAAAAATAAATAAAAGTATAAGTTTTTTCATTATTTAGGCATTGGTGTTGCGCCAGTCTCTAAACTCATGATTTTTCCATTATCATATTTGTAGACTGCCATTACTGCTTCAGTATTTCCATCATCAAATGTTACAAATGCGTGGTGTACACCCACTTCGTCATTTTCATATACAACTCTAGTATCTCTTTGATTAATATCACCACTCATCGCCCATTTGATCACTTCAGCTTTACCTAAAGTATTTCCTGATTTATGCATTGTGAATTTGAAATCATCATGCAAAAGTTCATTCATAGCTGCTTCATCTTTATTTTTTAATGCAGCACTGTATTTTTCTAATATTGACATTTTATCTCCTTTAAACTCCTTCAATTATCATTCCATTAGAATCTGCGTTATCTAACCGAATTTGTTTTATTGGTTTATATTCCTCAGAATTATACCATTCTTTTGCTTTCTCGTAACTTGGAAATTTTATCACAACTGTCCTTGGATGTTGCCATGACCCTTCAATAGTCTCGCTAGTACCACCTCTCACAAGATACTCTCCACCAAATTTTTCTGCAGTGGGTTTAACTTTGTCTATGTATTCCTTATAATTTTCTGGATTGTTAACATTAAGGTTAAAGATCGCATAACCACTCATAATTATTCTCCTGGTTTAATAACAGACTTTGTGGCATCTGCAGCATTTTGAAAAGCTTTATTGTAGTCAATAACTTCATGTACCATCAAATCATCCATAAGACCTGAATTTTTAAATGCAATCTTCAAGGAAAGTGCTTGTTCATAATCTCCCTCGACACATGAGATAACATCAAATCTACCTCTTACCCATTCATAGCTGATCAATTTTAAACCAGCCGCCTCAGTAACTTTCTTAGTCGATGCATATCTATCTGCAGTTGGATCATTTTGCATTCTTTTCATTAATTCTGCACTTATTTTGCCAACCAAATAAAATTTCGCCATATTACATTTCAACCTTTGTTAAATCCCAAGCAGTCATTTTGATAACACATTCATCGTAAATTTCCTTTCCAACTGGATGTGTACCAGATATTAGTTCTTTCATTTTTTCCATATTATGAACAAATACCTTAAACATTACGCCACTTTTATCTGGCTTTACTGCTCCTATAGTTTTTTCTGGATGAGCTGCTGATTTTCTTACACTCATACCCTCATCTGATTGCATCCATCCCATAAATTTTTCAAGTTTTCCTTCTTTCAAATCTACGATCACTAAAACTTCTTTTTCCATTTTTTCCTCCTATTTGTTAAAATCGAAAACTTCTTCTTTAACCTCAGTAAATTGGTGAGGTTCAAAAAAATCATTCATCTGAGTAAGCTGTTCATTAATAGCATCAGTACTTTCTGCCATCCAATGACAAAACATTGTCATAGTATCACCTGGAGTGTAATATGTCATTTGGCATTTAGCTTTATCGCTAGTGGAAGATTTAATCATATCTTCTCTGGACATGCCGCCTAAAACCTCGTTAAATTTGTCTTTCATTTCTTTAGATTTAAAAGTGTGAGTTACCATATAATATTTCATTTTTTTCTCCTTTTTTTTATTTCGTATTTTAAATCAATCTTATGATTATTCAATTATTTCATTAAAGAATATCCACCTTTAAAATAAATTGATGAGGCAAATTTATTTTCTTGGGCTGAGTTAATTGGTGTGTACCCTGTTCAGCCACTACATTCTATTCCTTTATATTTTCCTGTTCCCCCTAAACATTTAAATGTACCATTCATTGAGTCTCCAAGTGGAATTTCGTAGTATGTAAAAATAGTATCCCCATCCATTTGATTTATTTTACAGTGTCCCATTTCAAATCCCTTTCCTGGGATTGTGCCTGCGCCAAGACAATATTGTGAAGCATTATCCATGAATGTTGTACCTTCGACTGCCATTAATCCTCCAACTCCATCGTAAGTAAAAGTTAAAAAGTTACCCTCGTTATCAGTAAGAAATTTGTTATCTCCAACAATAAAACCTTTAAGATCAATTTTTCCTTTATGACCGTCTGCAAAACTTGATGTTGTAAATATTAAAAACAACATAATTACATATATTTTTTTCATCATTAGAATTATCCTTTGTGGTTCATCACAGATTCATCAGTCATCATGGTCATTTTAGATTGGTCCATTATTACTCCAGAATCTATTCTTGCTTGAGTTAGTTCTGCATCTCCACCAAAACCTTTTAAGCCCTCAGGTGATTCAAAATGAATAACTACAGTCATAGCATTATCATCTTCTTTATCTGCACCTGCAAAAGCTATAGTCATTCCATACTTTTTAAGTTTCTCACTATTTGCAAGCATCATTTCCTTCCAAGAATTAAAACCTTTTGAGAGTTTTTGTTCTATTTTTACAAACATAATATATCTCCTTTTTTTTGCTAATTTAATCTGAGCAAACGCTCATTACTGTTGTCTCTTGTTTATGACCAGATTCCGCAATTACTTTAGCATTCTCTGGATTCTGCATAAATTTTTGCATAGTGTCTGCTGCTGGTGTTTCCATCACAATATGTACTTTATTTGGATTTTCTATTTCATTACCTACGTAAATAGTTTTAATACCTGCTGCTTCCCTAGGACCAGAGTGCTCATCAAACATTTTTTTCCAGTGAGCCCAGTCTTTTACTTCAAAGTTACCAACCATTTTTACCATTTTATTCTCCCCAAACCCCGGCAAACTCATATGCTTCAACAGGTTCATTGCCAACTACCCAAGCGTCATGACCTGGTGTTACGGAGTAAGAATCTCCTGCTTTATATGTAACCTCTGTTCCATCATCGTGTTTTGCACAAACAGATCCCTTTGTGATAATTCCAATATGGTTTGCCTGACAACTGTCAGTTCCAATATGTGGCTTAACATCTGTAGACCATTTCCATCCTGGTTTTAAATGTAATCTAACTACTCTTTGACCGCCTACTTTAACTGCTTCTATTTTAGCATTATTAAACTTATCAACTACCTCATCTGCTTTATCAAAGGTTTTAACTTCAATACTACTCATATTAAACTCCTTCTGTTAGTTTATAATTATTTTGGTATTTTGGTTGCGCCTGTTTCGAGTTCAATGATTTTACCATCTTTAAATTTCCAATAACACATTAAAGCCTCTTTATTTCCATCTTCGGCATAAGTAACAATAGAATGATCAAAACCTATTTCATCGTTTTCATATAAAATTCTATATTTATCAACTTTCATGAAACCTTTGTTAATTGCTTCAATCATACCTGTTTTTCCACTTTCAGTATAGGCTCCCTGAAGATGAGAATATCTCTTATAATCATCATGAATAATCTCAGCTGCTGCTGCACCATCTTTTTCCATGATTGCTTTATTAAGTTTTTCTAAAATTGACATATTGTTCCTTACTTCTTCATTGCATTGAACATGCTAAGCGTATCATCAAAAGTCATCATAACTTTAGTTTTTCCCTCATCACTTACTTCAAAATAGTGACCAAACATAGTATCCATGTTATCCGCAGTTGCATGAACTCTTGCAAAAACTTTATTTCCTTCACTTATCATATCTAAAACTTTTAAATGGAAATTTGGCCAAGTAGCTGGGATTTTAGACATTGCAGCCATCATAGCTTGTTTCCCTTTGTGAACTCCAGAAAGTGGATGTACACCTTCTTTACCTGGAAAAGTCCAAACGATTTCATCATCGATCATATCATTAAAAAATGTTTCCATATCTCCTGAACCAAATAGTTCATATGCTTTTTTAGTTTGCTCTTTTACGTCCATAGTTTCTCCTTTAAATTAATTGTTATATTAGAGTTATTATATGATAGAAATGTAATGAATTTATTACAGTACTGCTATGCGTGATTATATCCAGTGAGGATAGGGAAGACCTTTTTCTTTTAAAAAAGATTTATTGAACATCTTTGAGTTGTATTTATCAGATTTATCACAAAGAATTGTGACAATCGTTTTACCTGGTCCTAAAAGTTTACCCAATCTTATTGCTCCAGCAATGTTCACTCCACAACTTGTACCTAAACTTAAACCTTCTTTTTCAATTAAATCGAATAAAACAGGTAAAGACTCATGATCACTTATTGAAAATGCTCCATCAATACGTGCTTTTGCAAAATTAGCAGTAACTCTACTAGATCCAATACCTTCAGTTATTGAACCACCTTCACTCTTTAATTCACCATTTTCAACGTAACTATATAGAGAGGAACCTGTTGGATCTGATAAATATATTTTAATATCTTTATTCTTTTCTTTTAAAAAACTACTTACACCTGCAATTGTACCACCAGTACCAGATGAACATACAAAACCATCTATTTTGCCATCAGTCTGTTCCCATATTTCTGGCCCTGTTGTTTCATAATGACCTTTAGAATTGGCTGTATTGTCAAATTGATTAGCCCAAACTACACCGTGATTGTTACTACTTTTCAATTTGTCAGCCAATCTTCCTGCATATTTAACAAAGTTATTTTCATCTTTATAAGGTTTTGGTGGAACTAACCTTAAATCAGCCCCAATATTTCTTAATAAATCTTTTTTTTCTTGTGTTTGATTATCATTCATTACGATTATAGTTTTATAACCAATAGAATTTCCTAAAAGACATAATCCAATTCCAGTATTACCAGCAGTTCCTTCAACAATTGTTCCACCTTTTGAAATTAATTTTTTTTCTTCAGCATCCCTTATTAATGCTAGAGCTGCTCTATCTTTTACAGAGCCACCTGGATTAAGGTACTCTGCTTTTCCATAAATATTACAACCAGTAATTTCTGATGCGGCTTTTAATTTAAATAAAGGAGTGTTTCCTATTGCTTCGACAAAATTATTTTGTAAAGTTTTCATACATCAAGTTTTGTATCACCTCCTGGTGCAACACCATAGGGTTTAAATTCTTCTGATGCAGTTCCAACATTTTTTGCAGGAATTCCAACCATTACTGCATTTTCTGGAACATCTTTTGTAACAACAGCATTAGCTCCAATTTTTGCATTTTTACCAACTACAACTGGCCCAAGTATTTGTGCACCAGATCCTACAACAACATTTTCTTTTAGAGTTGGGTGTCTCTTAACATTTCTTTGATCATCTGAATTTATACTTGGAGCAATTCCGCCTAATGTTGCCATGTGATAGATGGTAACATTATCTCCAATATCAGATGTTTCCCCAATAACTACTCCCATGCCATGATCTAAAAAAAGATTTTTACCAATTTTAGCATTTGGATGGATTTCTATGCCTGTTAAAAATCTTGAGAACTGAGAAATTATTCTTGCAACAAGATGAAATTTTGCAATTGAAAAAAAATTAGCAATTCTATGAAAAAACACAGCTTTAACACCAGGATAAGTTAGTATTAAACTCAACTTTGATCTTGCAGCAGGATCTCTTTTAATTATCGACTCTAAAAAATCATTCATGTTAATTTAAGATTAGTTATTAAAATTTAACTACTTGTTACAACAGCAGTTTTCTGATGATGGTTTGCAATCACAGTTTTTACAAACGCATCTGTCACAAGAACAGTCTTTACATTTACAGTGTATATTATTGCATGCCATAGAAGTTATATAATTGTATATTTTTTAAAAACAATACTAATAATACCCCTGATTTTAGAGTTCTTTAAGCGTTAATCCCTTTAGATTTGCAGGAACTGCTATATCCATCATTTTTGGA
The DNA here is from genome assembly GCA_902599955.1 of uncultured Pelagibacteraceae bacterium. GTDB lineage: Bacteria > Pseudomonadota > Alphaproteobacteria > Pelagibacterales > Pelagibacteraceae > Pelagibacter. The sequence continues at coordinate 39,117 of CACKHK010000006.1, read as the reverse complement.
TTGGCTAGATTAAGATTATCCATAATTTCTGCATATTCCTCCTTTGAGCTAACTTGTAATCGAGGATTATTATTCTTTTCATTGCCTATTGTTGAATTTTTTTTTCCATTATAATCATGGGCAGGGTATACAAGCGTTTCTTCAGGAAGTTTTAACAATTTTCCAAATAATGACTCATAAGCCTCATGAGCACTGCCATTTTGAAAGTCGGTTCTGCCTGTTCCATTAATTAAAAGAGTATCCCCTGTAAAAACTCTATCTTTCATCAGATAGCTATAAGAACAGTCAGTATGACCAGGTGTATAAATAGCTTTAAGGTTAATATTTTCAATGCCTACATTTTCTTCATCTTTTAATTTAATATCAATAACTTCAGATTTAGAATTTTCACCCATTATACGAGTGCAGTTTGTTCTTTTGTTTAATTCGTTTAATCCAGTTACATGATCTGCATGAATATGGGTATCAATTACTTTAACAAGTTTTAATTCTAAATTTTCTAAAACTTTTATGTATTCATCAGTATGCTCAATTACTGGATCTATGATTAATGCCTCACGTCCTTTTCCACTAGAAATGATATAAGTGTATGTTGAGGATTTAGTATCAAATAGTTGTTCGAAAATCATAATTATAAAATAATTAAAATTTTATAAAATTAATACTAATTTTCAATAGCTTTATGATTAGGCTTGCTCCATTCTTTTCCTTTAAACATCACATTCCATTGCAACCAAGGAAAAAGTCTAAATTTCATTTGCCAGTACATTGAACTTGGTTTTGTAGGATCAAAAGGAAAGCTTGGAGTAACTTTTCCTCCATAACAAAATTCAGCTAACATTACTTTTCCATATGCAACTGTTAGAGGACAAGCTCCGTATCCATCGTAAAGTCTATATGCTTCAGATGATTTATTAATATCTTTTACAATGTTATGAGCAACTATCGGTGCTTGTTTTCTTACTGCTGCACCTGTTTTTGCATTAGGTGCATTCATTACATCTCCTAAACTGTAAATATTTTCATATTTAGTATGTCTTAATGTCCCTTCTTTATGATCTACATCAACCCATCCACCAGCATCAGCTAATGGACTATTTTTTATAAATTCAGGTGCAGTTTGAGGTGGTGTAACATGTATAAAATCAAATTTTCTTGTTACTTCTTTTGTATTTCCATCTTTATCTGATTGTTTGAATACAGCTTCTTTTGCTTCACCATTAATTGAAATTAAATTATGTTGAAAACTTCTTTTAATTCCATATGAGTCACAAATTTCATTTAGTGGCCCTTGAAAATGAGGCACACCAAATATTACAGGCTTTGCACACAAAAATTCTAAATTACTATCTTTAAGAGCACCTTTTTTTTTCATGTGATCTGCAGCTAAATAAGCAATTTTTTGCGGAGCACCAGCACATTTAATTGGCATTGGAGGCTCAGTAAATAGTAAAGTTCCTCCCTGCAAATTCTTTAAACATTCCCAAGTATAAACAGCCATATCTGAACTGTAATTGGTACAAACATTATTTTTTCCTAAAGTTTCTTTTAACCCTGCCACTCCATCAAAGTTAATTTTTAGACCAGGACAAACTACTAAATAATCATAAGAATATTCACCACCTGAAGTCTTTACAGAATTAGACTCTGGAGAAAAACTTTCAGCATATTCTTTAATCCAATTAACATAACTAGGCATTACAGATGACATTGGTTTTATAGTGCTGTTTACATCATAAGCACCTGCACCTACTAAAGTCCATGCTGCTTGATATAATGATTTTTCCGAAGGTTCTATAATTGATATTGATAAGTCAGACTTTAAACTTTTTAGTCTTGTGGCAACTGATATACCAGCGCATCCGCCACCGATAATCAAAATGTTTGAGTGATTAGAGTTATTCATATCAAAAAACCTAACACTTATAATTTGCTTAAGATACACGTCTTATAAGTTGTTTTTTCAAACTTAAATATCGTTGATAAACCTAATCAATAATTTATAATGGTTCTAATTAATTAAAAGGAGAGTGAAGAATGTTAAAAATAAACAGTATGTGTCCTGACTTTCAATGCAAAACTACTGAAGGAGATATCTCTTTTCATGAGTGGCTTGGAGATAGCTGGGGCGTATTATTTTCTCACCCAAAAGATTTTACACCAGTTTGTACTACAGAATTAGGTTCATTAGGACAAATGAAAGCTGAGTTTGATGCAAGAAATGTAAAAGTAATCGGACTAAGTGTAGATGGAGTTGAGGATCACAAAAAATGGTTAGAAGATATCAAAGATGTATCTGGAACGATGCCTGATTATCCTATTATCGCTGATGAAGATTTAAAAGTTGCAAAACTTTTCAATATGTTAGAGGCCGATGCAGGGACAACATCAATGGGTCGTACTGCAGTTGATAATGAGACTGTAAGAACTATTTTTGTTGTAAGACCAGATAAAAGAATTGGTCTTTATTTAACTTACCCAATGGCTACAGGTAGAAATTTCCATGAAATTTTGAGAGCCATAGACTCAATGCAGCTGACTGCAAAACATAAAGTTGCAACACCAGCTAATTGGAAAAAAGGTGAAGATGTAGTTATTCTTCCAGCAGTTAAAGATGAAGAGGCTAAGAAAATTTATCCAGATGGTTGGGAAACTGTTAAACCATATTTAAGAAAAGTACCTGACCCTTCAAAATAAAGGGTTAAAAAAGATACAATAATCTCAGTTTTAGTTAATGAATACTGAAACTGGGTTATTGTTTTTTTAATTTTTTATATTTTTTCATTGAAACGTTAGCCACAAGAAGATTAGGATCAACAAAAATTTTAGATTGTTTGATTTTTTTAAAAGATTTATAAGCAAAAATTGCAATAGGTAATTCTGTGCATCCTAAAATGATTTTCTTACATTTGATTTTCATAAGATAATTTACTGCTGGCCTAATTGCTTTCTCAGCTTCTTTTATTTTACCCATTTTAACAAATTTAATTGATTTATTTACGGATGATTTTTGTAGACTGGAAGCTGGACTTACTAAATTAAAACTTTTATCAAAGTATTTATTATAGACTTTTGTGTTTAATGTAGCCTCAGTAGATAATATCCCTATTTTAGAATTTTTTTTACAACTTTTTAAGGTTTCTAAGTATACTTCTTTAGGCATACTAAGAATTGGTATTTTAATTTTTTTACTTAGATCATCGTACCAGTAGTGAGCAGTATTGCATGGCATTACAATAAATTTGCAACCATTTTTTTGTAATCTCTTACAACCTTCAACCAAAGCATTTAATACATTATAATATTTTTTTATATTTTCTGGACGTTTAGGTGTATTAGATTTATTGTACAAAACAAACATTGGGTAGTCTTGATCTAGTTTACCTCTATTTATTTTAGCTAGTTTATTGCAAAAATCTAAACCAGCTTGTGTTCCCATTCCTCCAAGAATACCAATCATAATATTTTTTGAATTTTGTTTTAAAAGTTACATTATACAACTATATTTTAAAAATAATTATGCAAGAAATTTATACAGATGATATTGGATCAGGATTTCCACTGATTTTAGTACATGGATACCTTGGGTCTTCAGAAATGTGGAAATTTCAAAAAGATTATTTATGTAAAAATTTTAGAGTTATTTCTCCAGCTTTACCAGGGTTTGGCGAAAGTCATAAAGCAAAATCTTTTAACAGCATAAACTTAATGGCAAAATTCATTATTAAAGAAATTGATAAAAAGGAAATAGAAAAATTTAATTTAATGGGTCATTCAATGGGAGGAATGATAGTACAAGAAATTGCAAAATTATGTGGAGAAAGAATAAATAAATTAATTTGTTTTGCTACCGGACCTATTGGTGATATTCCAGGTAGGTTTGAACCCATAAATACCTCTATTAAAAAACTTCGAGAAGAGGGTATAAAAGAACAAGTAAAAAGAATACCACCAAAATGGTTTGTCGATGGAGATAAAGATAAAAATTATTATTTGTGTGAGAATGCAGTCAAACACATAACTGAAGAAACTGCTCATAATGCACTAGTTGCAATGAGAGACTGGAATGGACTAGAAAATTTAAAAGATATTAAAAATGAAACCCTAGTAATTTGGGGTGACAAGGATAGATCTTATAATTTTGATCAAGTTTCTATGCTGAATAATAATATTCCAAATTGTAAAATAGAAATATTTAAAGATTGCTGTCATAACGTACATCTTGAGGAGCCAGAAAAGTTTAATAAAACTGTGCAGAATTTTTTGAATAATACTTGATCATTTTAGGTTTTTGCATATCTGAATTAACATTTTTCAATACTGTAATCATTGACTCTAAAATTAAAAAAAAGTTAAATTTAGGTTTATAAATTAAATAAACCTGAGGAAAATATGAATATAATTAAGAAGATACTTGTTGCTGGGGTAATTTCACTATTTCTACCAGCTTCAAGTTTTGCAGAAAAAGTAAAAATTGGTGATCCAGGATGGACTGGTGCTACTGCAATTGCAAATTTACTTGCAGCAGTTGTTATAGATAAAATGGGTGGTGAAGCAGAATTAGTTCCAGGAAATAATACTGCTATCTATGGAGCAATTGATAGAAGTAAAGGTGAGATTGAAGTACATCCTGATATATGGCTTCCAAACCAAGAAGCATACACAAATGATCTAGTACCAAAAGGAACTCTAAAATTAAGTAAAAATCCTTACGAGGGTAACCAAGGATATTGTGTATCTCAACAATTTGCAAAAAAAATGAATATCACTGCAATAGAAGATTTAGGTAGACCAGAAGTTGTCAAAGCAATGGATAGTGATGGAAATGGCAAAGGTGAATTTTGGATTGGTGCAGATGGATGGGCTTCAGCAAATGTTAACCAAGTTAAATTAAGAGACTATAAATTATATGATGCTGGAATTGAACCTATTAGGGCTGCAGAAGCAGTGAAAAATGCTAGAGTTCTTGACTCTATTAAAAAAGGTGAGGGTTATGCATTTTATTGTTACAAGCCACATGCAATTTGGGGAATGGCAGACGTAGTTATGCTTGAAGAACCAGCATATGATCCTGCGAAATATAAAATGATCCAACCAAAAGCTGACGCTGACTGGTATCAAAAATCATATGTTGCCTCAAAGGATGCTTTGAAACAAATTCAAATTGGATGGGGTACATCTCTAGAGAGTAAATCTCCAGCAATTGTAGAATTTTTCAAAAACTTCCAAATAACAGCAGATGATGTTTCTTGGATGGCATATGAAGTTTCTGTGCAAAAAAGAGATCCAGGAGAAGTTGCTAGAGATTGGATGTCTAAAAATAAATCAACAGTTGACGGCTGGTTAGGTTTATAATTTAGTTAATAAAAATTAATTTACCTGGCGACCATTGGTTGCCAGGTATCATTTTCACTTATTTTAAGTTAAAATATTTTCATGGAAGCAGCTATACAAATTCAAAATGTCTGGAAAATATTTGGTAATACATCACAAGACGCCTTAGATGCAATCCAAAATAAAAAAATTTCAAAACAAGAAGCATTGGAGAAATATAATTCTGTAATTGGTGTTTCGGATGTTTCATTTGATGTTAAGAAGGGTGAAATATTTTGCGTAATGGGTTTATCTGGAAGTGGGAAATCAACACTTGTTAGACATATAAATAGATTATTAGAGCCAACATCTGGAAAAATATTAATAAACAATCAGGATGTAATGCAATTCAATAAGGAAAACCTTCAAGAATTAAGAAACAAAAAGATCGGTATGGTTTTTCAAAATTTTGCATTAATGCCTCACAGGTCAGTTTTAGATAATATAGCTATGCCTTTGGAGATTAGAGGTGTTAGCAAAAATGATAGGTTAGATGCTGCAAATAAAATTTTAAACATTGTTGAATTACAAGGATGGGGAAATAAATATGCTCATGAATTATCTGGAGGAATGCAGCAAAGAGTAGGTCTAGCTAGAGCATTAGCAGCAGATCCAGAATTTCTTTTAATGGATGAACCTTTCAGTGCTTTAGACCCTTTAATTAGACGACAACTTCAGAGTGAATTTATAAAACTTTCAAAGCAAATGAAAAAAACAACAGTATTTATAACTCACGATTTAGATGAAGCGGTAAGAGTAGGGCACAGAATAGCTATAATGAGAGATGGAGAGGTAGTACAAATTGGAACACCAGAGGAAATAGTAGTAAATCCATCTGATGAATATGTTGCAGATTTTGTAAAAGGAATTTCAAGATTAAAAGTCGTTCAGGCTAAGACAATTATGCAATCTATCATAGAATATAAGAAAACTTTTGGAGATAATGTAAACAATAATGAAAGAGTTAATGAAAACGACATATTAAGCAAACTTATTGAAACGTCAGTATCAGAAGATAAACCAATAATAGTTACAAATAATGACAACTTAGATGTTGGTATAATTACACAATCAGATTTGCTGAAAGCAGTTGTTGAAGGGAATGATAGTGAGTAAAGAAATTAAAAATTTATCTAGATCTGAATTAATTAAAAATTTTGTGATTTCTAATCCAGATTACTACATTGATGAATTTAAAAAAATTGGAAGCAAACCCTCCTATTCTTTTTCTTTTAATTTATTTGCCGCATTATTTGGGCCAATGTGGTTTGGATTAAGAAATATTTGGAATTATGCGTTAGCATTTTTAATAATCGAAACATTTGCTGTTGTTCAAATAATTAGAGGCCTATTTGGAAACATTACTAAAGATGCCTTAGAAAAAATTGATAAAATTCAATCAACTATCGATTTTAGATACAAACAATTAGAGGCTGCAAAAGAAAACAACCCAGATAAGGTCGAAGTATACGAGAGGGCAATTAAATCACTCGAAGACGCAATGAAGGAATATGTAGTTGATGTTCAGCAAATTGAGGCTTCAGCAATATGGATTACTATTTCAGGAATTTTATTATTGATTTTTGTAAAATTTGTTCAAGGAATATTAGCAAATACAGTTTTAGAAAAAAGATACTCTGAATGGTTATCAAATAAATCGATTAGTCCTGGAATGAAAACAAAAAATTATTTATTAAGCATTGGTTTTACTATAATTATAATGTTTTTTTCAGTAATACATTATAGCTTTCCAGGTTTCTTCTCAATAATGAATGATTTTCCTACTCATCCAGAAATAAGACTTACATCTATAAAATGGGTTGAAACGATTTTTGATTATGCAGTTATAAAAGGAGATGCTGTATTTACTGCAATAACAATTGGAATTAGATCTGTTTTAGACTTTTTAGAACTTTTGTTTGTAAAAACACCTTGGATTGTGATTATAACTACCATTGTAGTTTTAACAGCTTTATCAGCAGGTATAAGAACCGCAATATACTCAGCAGGATTTTTAGCTTACATGGGTTTTTTGGGATTTTGGGTTAAAGCAATGACAACACTTGCTTTACTTGGTACAGCTGCAATTCTAAGTATTGTTATTGGTATACCTTTAGGAATTTATTGTGCAAGACGTCAAAGATTTTATTCGATGATAAGACCAATTATGGACTTTATGCAAACAATGCCTGCATTTGTATTTATGATTCCTGTTATTGCATTTTTTGGAACAGGTAAGGTTGCAGCAGTAATTATTACAATGATTTTTGGAGGTACACCAGTTGTAAGACTTACTGTTTTAGGATTAAGGGGTGTTCCTGAAACTATTAGAGAGGCAGCAATAGCTTACGGAGCATCTAAATGGTATCTTCTTAGAAAAGTAGATTTGCCACTTGCAACCCCATCAATACTTGCTGGTGTAAATCAAACTGTGATGTTAAGTTTAGCAATGGTTGTTGTAGCCTCACTTATAGGAGCAAAAGGTTTAGGCCAAGACGTGCTAGAGGCACTTCAATATGCAAATGTTGGACAAGGAATTTTAGCTGGTGTTGCAATATTATTTGTTGCTTTAATATTGGACAGAGTAGTTCAAGGTAAGAAAAGAGTATAATATCTTAATGAACAAAAATGTATGGTTGCTATTTGCAAGCAACGCATTTGCATTTTCTGTTGCACCTGTGACTGTATTTTTAAGTGGAATTATTGGAACTAGTATCAGTCCAATTAAATCTCTTTCAACATTACCAATGTCATTATCAATTGTGGGTACAGCTATTTTTATTATTGCTGCTTCTAAAATAATGAGTATTACCGGAAGAAAAAAAGGATTTATACTTTCATCTATAACAACTTCATTATTTGCATTATTAGCAGCATATTCTGTATATAGGCAAAACTTTATTCTGTATTCATTTTCTTGTTTTTGCCTTGGATTTGGAATGGCTTTTGCTCATCAGTATCGTTTTGCTGCAGCTGAGAGTGTTGATAAAAAACTTGCACCAAAGGCTATTTCCTTATTACTTTTTGCGGGGATTTTGTCAGCTTTATTGGGTCCAAACTTAGCAAATTTAGGAAAAGATATAATTACAGAAAGTTTATATGTTGGTTCTTATCTCTGTCTATCTTTATTAACTTTATCCTCTGTTATTTTTTTAATTTTTTATAAGGAAAATAAAGTTATAAATAACAAAAAAACATCAAAGGGTAGAACAATTTTAGAATTGATATATCAGCCTAGATTTTTGCAAGCTCTTGTATCCTCATCTTTTGCTTATGCGGTGATGTCATTTTTAATGACAGCTACTCCTATCAGTATGCATGTTCATGATAATATGTCCTTAAATAATACAAGTTTTGTAATTCAATTACATATCATAAGCATGTTCCTTCCTGCTTTAGTTACAGGAAATCTAATAAAAAAATATGGACACAGTAAAATAATGTATTTTGGTGTTTTATTTTTTATCTTTACAATTTTACTTAGTTATTTTGATCAAACAGTCATAAATTATCTTTTTTCATTAATTTTTTTGGGTCTTGGGTGGAACTTTCTGTTTATATCTGGAACAAGTTTATTAGTTTTAAACTATAAAGAAGAAGAAAGATTTAGAGCACAAGGTTTTAATGATTTTATAGTTTTTTCAGTTCAAGCTACTGCAAGTTTAACAGCAGGTATTATTTTAAGTTTTACAAGTTGGAAAATAATGAACATATTATGTATCCCATTTTTAATAATAATAATTTTCACTACTATGAGGGCTGATAGATTATTAGATAAAACCAATTAAAGACGTGTCAACTTGTTACACCATATAGTTATTGTTTATTGACTTTAAAAGAATATATCACCGCTATGACTAAATATAATAAATTAACAAGTTCATTTATAATATTAATCAGTATATTTTTTACGAATATAGCTTTAGGTGCGGATGTAACAGTGGAAATGCTTAATAGGCTTGATAAAGAATCAAATGTTTTTGAGCCTAAAATAGTAAGAGTTAACCCTGGAGATACAGTTCTTTGGAAGGCAACAGATAAGGGACATAACGTTGAATTCATAAAAAAGGGTGTACCAGATGGAGTTGGTAAGTTTAAATCAAAGTTTAATAAGGATGTTGAATACAAGTTCGAGGTCCCAGGAATTTATGCTTACTGGTGTACACCACACAAAAATATGGGAATGATTGGTTTTGTGGTTGTTGGAAACGATAAATCTAACCTAGATGCTATTAAAAAGTTAAGATTTTCATCTAAATCTAAGAAATTAGCACCAGGTTTAATAGACCAACTATAAATCATCAAATATTATTGAGTTAAGACGTTTAACTTTTATAAATGAATCCTTGTACTTCCTGGAGCGGTGATAATCGCCCGGGAAGGCAATACATCTAGATTAATAGATTTTATCATCATGATGAAAGAAAAATTCGTGAAAATAGGTTACCAATTGATATAATTCATATCTTAAAAAAAATAGGCATAGATATTTTAGAAAAAGTTAAAAGTTGAAATGGCAAATATAAAATTCACTGGCGTAAATAAATCTTTTGGATCAAACAAAATTATAACTGATTTTAATTTAATAGGGAAAGATGATGAATTTCTTGTATTAGTTGGTCCATCTGGTTGTGGAAAGTCAACTTTATTAAGAATGATAGCAGGTTTAGAGAAAATTGATGAGGGTGAAATATTTATAAATGATCAAAAAATTAATGATCTTCATCCCTCAAAAAGACAAACAGCGATGGTATTTCAATCCTATGCTCTATATCCACACATGAATGTTTATGAAAATATGTCATTTGGGTTAAAGATTGAAAAGAAATCTAAGCAAGAAATTGAAACAAAAGTTATGCAAGCAGCTAAAATTTTAAAAATTGAGGAGTTACTTGAAAGAAAACCTAAACAGTTATCTGGGGGTCAAAGGCAAAGAGTTGCAATTGGACGTGCAATTACTAGAAACCCTAAAATATTTTTATTCGATGAGCCATTATCTAATTTGGATGCAGCTTTAAGAGCCGAGATGAGAGTAGAAATATCAAAACTTCATAATCAAATTAAAACGAACATGATATATGTTACCCATGATCAAGTTGAGGCAATGACTTTAGCCGATAGAATTGTAATTCTAAATCATGGAAATATTGAACAAGTTGGAAATCCTGATGAAATTTATAATAATCCATCAAATATTTTTGTAGCACAATTTATCGGAACACCAAAAATGAATATTTTACCTATACAAAATGAAAATATAATTTCAGAAAATAAAATAAATTTTTTAGGAAATGAAATAACTTTTGAGAAAATTAAATTTAGTAAAAGAAATTATTCCGTTGGTATTAGACCTGAACATTTTAATTCATCAGAGTCATCTGAATTTAAATTTAAACCTAAAATTGAACTGGTTGAAAATTTAGGAAATGAAAAAATAGTTTACATGAGTAATAATAATTTAGAACTTAGTGCAAAAATATCAAGTCAGGTAGATTTTCAAAACGAACTTAAATTTAATTTTAAAGATATTTTTATATTTGATGAAAATGGAAAAAGAATTTAAATTTATTTAAAAATTAAATAAACTTTATCTCAATGAATTGGATTATAGTTACAGTCATCGCTGCTTTTTTTCAAAATTTAAGATCATCATTTCAGAAAAAAATTAATAAAGATGTTTCTACAATTGCTTCAACATATGTAAGATTTTCCTTTGCTCTACCTTTAGCCTTAATATTATTTTTTGTTTATTTTAGAGAATTCGCAATTATTAGAGAAATACTTATTCAACCAGGTTTTTTAATCAATGTTACATTAGCATCAATTTTTCAAGTTATTTTTACATTCGTTTTACTCTACCTTTTTAAATTTTCAAATTTTGTAGTAGGTACTTCACTTAGTAAGACAGAGGTTTTACAAGTCGCTTTATTTGAATATTTAATTCTTAGTGAAAAACTAAATATTATAGGAATAAGTGGAATTTTAATTTCAACTCTGGGAGTAATTATTTTATCTATAAAAAACTTAAAATTTTTTTTTCAAAATATTTTTTCTAAAACTACATTAATTGGATTAATCTCAGGTTTATTTTTAGCTTTGAGTATTGTTTATTTTAGATCTGCGGCCCTCTCTTTAGAAAATTTTGAGTCAAACTTTGAAAAAGTAATAGCAACTTTACTATTTGGACTTTTGATTCCTACAATAATCTTAACTATTTATCTCTTAATATTTGAGAAAGAAGAATTTAGAAAACTTTATAATGATAAATATGATTGTATGCTAATAGGTATAGGTGGTTTTTTTGCATCTTTATCGTGGTTTTATGCTTTTACATTAATCCAAGCATCATTTGTTAGGGCAGTTGGACAAATTGAATTGTTATTTAGCTATTTTTCATCAAGATATTTCTTTAAAGAAAAAGTAAAAGCAACAGAAATAATAGGAATTATAATTTTTGTTTTTGGGGTTACTCTTTTATTATTTTCAAGAGTTTAAAAAACTAATTTTGAAATCCGTATTTTCTAAGCCTTACATCCCCAGTTCTTGCATGGGCCTCCATACCTTCATATCTTGAAATTCTAGCACATGCTGCTCCTACTTCTTTTGTAGACTCTTTAGTCATTCTTTGAAAACTTAATGTTTTAATAAATTTTCCAACAAACAAACCACCAGTATATTTTCCTGCACCCTTAGTAGGTAAAATATGGTTTGTACCAGAACATTTATCACCATAAGCAACTGTAGTCTCTTCTCCAATAAATAATGATCCATAATTTTTTAATCTGTCATGGAACCATTTAAGATTTTTAGTTTGAATTTCTAAATGCTCAGGAGCATAGTCATCACTTATTTTAGCCATTTCCTCGTCTGTGTCACAAAGAATAACTTCACCATAGTCTCTCCAAGCAGCACCGGAGTTTTCTCTTGGTAAATCTGGCAGATCTGCAATAAGCTCTGGAACTCTTTGTATTACATAATCAGCAAGTTTTTTGGAAGTTGTAAATAACCAAGCTGGAGAATTATATCCATGCTCTGCTTGTCCAACTAAATCAAAAGCTACCAATTCTGGATCAGCTGTATCGTCGGCTATAACTGCGATTTCTGTAGGACCTGCAAATAAATCAATCCCAACTTTTCCAAACAGAATTCTTTTTGACTCTGCAACAAATTGATTACCTGGGCCTACAAGCATATCCGCAGGCGCGTTTCCAAAAAGACCATAAGTCATTGCCGCTATAGCTTGCACACCACCTAAGTTCATTATTACATCTGCGCCACATAAATCCGCAGTATAGACTATCGCAGGATGAACACCCACACCTGATTTTGGAGAACTACAAACAATAATATTTTTTACACCAGCTACCTTTGCTGTTGTTACGCTCATCACTGCTGATGCTATGTGAGCGTATCTACCTGCAGGAACATAACAACCTGCAGTATTAACTGGAATTAATTTTTGTCCAGCATATAAGCCATCTGATAACTCTACTTCAAAATCCTGACCATAGTTTTTTAATTGTGCTTCAGCAAATTTTCTTACTCTTTCATGAGAAAATTGAATATCATCTTTAGTCTTAGGATCTAAATTTTTTTTGATTTCTTCAATTTTTTCTCTCGTAACAATTACTTCACCTTCATATTTATCAAATTTTTTTGATAGTTCGATACATCCTTCTTCTTTAGTTTTTTCAATATCTTTAAGAATATTTTCAACAATCTCTCTGGTCTTTGTATCATCAGTTGATGAAGTTTTTGGTGATTTTTTTAAGTAAGTTATTGCCATATTTAAATCCTAATTTAATTATTATTTTTTTTCAATATTCATTTAATCTAAAGCTACCACAGCTGCAGCAATTGAGGCTAGTCTTGCTGTCGCATCATCTGATCTACTTGTTATTACAACAGGGACCTTACCACCAACAACTACACCAGCTGCACAAGCTCCCATAAAATATATCATCATCTTTACTAAAGCGTTTCCAGCCTCTACATTTGGAACTAATAAAACATCTGCATCTCCTGCAACTTCATTTTTAATTCCTTTTATAGTTGCCGATTTTTTAGAAACACTATTATCAAACGCTAGGGGACCAAATATATCTGCATTAAAATTTTCTTTGCTAGCCAATCTACAAATTTCCTTAGCATCAACAGAACTTTGCATACTATCTAAAACTTCCTCTGTGGCTGACAAAATAGAAACTTTAGGTCTTGCAATTTTTATTCTGTGACAAAAATCTATAACATTTTTTAAAATATGCATTTTTGTTTTGACATTAGGATTAACATTTAATGCACCATCAGTAATTATTAGAGGATCGTCTTCTTTATCCAATGTCATATGCCAAATATGGCTTAATCTTGTTTTTCCTATTAAGTTATATTTTCTTAACAAAACTTCTTTCATTAACACATCAGTATGTATATGACCTTTGACTATAATCTTCACATCACCATCGCCTGCTAGTTTAGCAGCAACTTTGGCAGTATTATTTTCAATTGGTTCATGAACAATTTCATAATCAGAAATATCAAATTTTAATTCTTCAGCTATCTTTTTAATTTCCCCTTCATCACCTATCAAAACAGGGACTATTAATTTTTCTTTAACGGCATCCATAACGGAGAGCATTGGTAGTTCCTTACCAGCATTCACAATTGCAGCTTTAATTCCTCTCTTTTGATGAGCAATATCTAATAAATTAAGCGGACAAACTGTTGATTTATCTGAAAGCATTAAATTTATATATACTAAAATGATTAAAAAACTAATATAACAAATATAGTATAAGGACAAAAAGTGGAAATAGTTACAAAAATAGCTCCAATCGCTTTAGCACTTATAATGTTAGGTCTAGGGTTAGGTCTAACTGGAAGAGACTTTTTAAGGGTGATAAATAATCCTAAAGACTTTGTAATTGGATTTTTCTGCCAACTGTTACTTTTGCCGATAGTTGCGTATATTTTAATATTAATATTAAATTTGCCTGTTGAGATTGCATTAGGCATTATGATTATTGCTGCTGCACCAGGGGGCGTTACAACAAATGTTATGACCAAATTTGCAAATGGTGATGTGGCTTTGTCCATTTCATTAACTGCAATAATTAGTTTAATTAGTATAATTTCAGTTCCATTTATTGTTTTAAAATCAGCTGATTTACTTGGAGTTACTAATATCTCAGCAGATATTACTATGACAGCAATTACACTTAAAATGGCATTGGTTGTTACTGTGCCAGTAATTTTAGGCATGATTATTAGAAAATTTGCAGATAATTTGATTTCCTCAAATCTTTCGATTGTTAATAAAATAACAACAGCTTTGTTCGTTATTGTATTTGCTGCAATTTGGATTGAAGAAAGAGAAAATATTTTTAATTACTTAAAACAAGCAGGCTTTGCAGTATTAGTATTGAACGTTGTGATGATGATACTTGCTTATTATATAGCCAAATTCTTTGCAACTGGAATGAAGCAAAGAAAATGTATTGCGATAGAATGTGGTTTACAAAATGGAACTTTGGCAGTGTTTGTAGCAACACAAATGTTTAATGATATTGCTTATATGATACCAACAGCAGCATATGCTCTTATAATGTACTTAACTGGCTTCGCTTTAATTTTTATACTTCGAAGAGCTAAATAATTTTTACTTTTTCAAAATATTTTACAAACTAAATCTGACAAAGAAGAGATATTTTGTTCTTGAATTTTAATAGTATCGCTTAATGCTTGATCTTTCATATTTATAGTGAATTGTTTTTTTTTATTAATGCTAATGTATTTATTTTTTAACAAATAATTCAATTTTCTTACAACTGTAGGTCTTGGAATATGAGTTATCTCAGAAATTGACATAGTATTTACCCCACCTTCTTCAACATTTACCATATCTTTATCCCATTCTGAAAAATTTAAACCAACACCCTCATAAGATTTATTTACTATTGAGTGACATGTTATAACCATGCCCACTGAATAAATTTCAAGATCTCCTAATTGCTTTTTCCATCTTAAGGTTAAAGTAAAAATAAATATATAAAAATAGTACCAACAATATGAAAAGTTATCCTTTAAATGATCTGATACTTCGTCGACATTTAAAGATTTGTTTATTAAATTTTCTATTTTCAATATTTCAGAAATTTTTGATAATAATGCGCTCAAATTTTTAAGAGTATTTTTAGGTTGTACCAGTCTATAAGCTGACCTATCTATATAAATTTTTTTTCCAATTTTTTGAAGAACGTTTAATTTTTCAAGGTCGAGAATTTTTCTTCTAGTACTTTCCTTTGGAATATTTAAACTTTTTGATATTTCTATTATATTAATTCGATCTAATTCCAAAGATTTATCAAATATAAAAAAATTATCATAGCTCTCTATTTTTTTAATTTGTATGTAGTGCTCAAAATCTTTGTTTATTAGATAAAGAATTATCCTGTACTTATCTATATCGTTAAAAACTTCATATGAAGAATTCATCCATTCAGATATTAATCTGTAGTATGTTGGGGCAAGTTTTTCAAAATTTCCTGTGATTAATTTTTGAATATTTTTTTTTATGAGATTATTTAGGATTTTAGTCATTTTTTACAGATAACCACTCTATTATTCTAAACCCAAAATGGACATAAAATTAATTGCGAACAACCCATTTTGGACACAGAATTAATTTTTACAAATTAAACATGTGTTTAAATAAAATCATATGAGTTATAATAAAAGTAGTAGAGCATCTGATATTGAAATTTCTTCTCAATTAACAGGTGACGTAAATATTGATGCCCCTCAAAAAATAAATATCAGTGCTCTCAAACTCAGAATTATTCAAAAAGAAAAAAAAGAAACTTTAAAGAATAGAGTTTTCGTTTTAATGTTTTTCATAGTCCTAGGCACTATTGGATACTTTGTGTCTAATTAAGTCTTTTAGGTTCATAATTTAAATTAAATTCAATTACTTAAAGGCATATCAACTGTTGTAATAAATAATAATTAGTAAATAATAAAGTTATGAAACCATTTACTGGATATCTAATATTAGCTTTAGGAATAACCACTGGAATAGCAGCAAATAGTTTTGCAAAAATTTCTGAAGGATTTACAAAACTAACCCCTACAATTGCTTGTTTACTGTTGATGACTGTAACGATGTTTTCCTTAGCAAAAGCAATGTCTGTAATACCTGTTGCTTTTAGTTACTCTACTTATAGTGGTTTAACAGTAGCAGGAGTAGTAATCTTTGGCATGTTAAAATACAATCAAGTTCCTAATATGTATGGTTTTATTGGAATTTGTCTGATCGTGACAGGAGTTATAATGGTAAATTATTTAGGGCGAGCTGGCTAAAAATTTTTACTATTTTAAAAGAGTTCGAATATCTTCTTTTATATTTGCTGGAATTTGAATTTCAGATTTAGAATTTTTTTTAAATCTTCTTAATTTATTTTCTCCAGGGTACAATATTTCTTTTAGTCCTTTTAGTTTAGGAAGCTTCTTTATTCTTTTAATATTTTCTTTAATTCTTTTTTTAAAATTTGATTGAAATAAATTTGCTTTCATTACTATAAATAAATGACCAATATTTTGTGGCCCAGAAAAATCGTCGAATGGATCTTTTACTTTTCCACCATGATTACCCCCAGTATAAACTCCACTCAAAATATCAACCATCCATGCAAGGCCAGAACCTCTAAATCCTGCAATAGGAAGTTGAACGCCCTCAAGAGCTTTCATGGCATTAGTGGTAGGGTTACCAAATCTATCTAAAGCAACACCTTCAGGTATTTTTGAATTTGTTCTTGATGCAACTCTTATTTTTCCTCTATTGATCATTGAAACAGATGTATCTAATATGAAAGGTGCTTTTGATCCTGTTGGCGATCCAAAGCAAATAGGATTTGTTCCAAATAAAGATTTGATAGCTCCATGCGGAGCTATTGCAGGCGGTGCATTAGTAAAAACTAAAGCCATCATATTTTTCTTTACTGCTTGTTCTGCGTAATATCCAGACATTCCATAATGACCGCTATTTTTAACAGCCACCAATCCTATTCCAGTTTTCTTGGCATTTTTTATTGCTTTTTTTATTCCTATATCAGCTGCAACAAAACCAATGCTATCATCACCATTTATGTGAGCCACAGATTGTGAAATATTTTTAATTTTTATTTTTGGTTTAGGGTTAATTAAATTATGATTTATACGGTCACAATACATTTTTAGTCTTGATAAACCATGTGTAGGAGCCCCAACTAACTCAGCATTAATTATTGCGTCTGCACATATTTTTGAATGACTTCTCGAAAGTTTATATTTCCTGAATATTTCAACAATGATTTTTTTTAATTTATTTTTTTCCATTTTACGTTTTTTAAATCTTTATTAAAAAATGAAAGTATATCACTCACTAAATAATCTGGTTCCTCCAAAGCTGCAAAATGACCACCGTTGGGAAATTTCTTCCATCTTTTTATATTAAAAATTCTATTCACGTATGATTTAGGAGGCCACTCAAGCATTTCTTTTGGAAAAATTGCTATTGCTGTTGGTACATTTATTTTTTTAAAATTTTTTGGAAAAGATCTTCCACCTTCTTTTCTTCTACCAAAATATATCCAGCTAGCAGTGTTAAAACTCTTTGTTATTATATAAATCATTATATTTGATAAAAGTTCGTCTTTTGAGAATGTCTTTTCTATTTTACCCATTTTAAGATCAGACCAACCATGAAATTTTTCCAAAATCCATGCTGCTGTACCTACAGGACTATCTATCATTGCATAAGACAAGGTTTGAGGCTTTGTAGCTTGTTGGGTTCTATATCCCTCTTGCATAATTTGATCAAAGTTAAATTTTTTTTCCCATTTTTTCTCTTTAATATTTTTTGTTCCTTTTGGATGTCTAAGTGGTAAGCAATTTATATGTATTCCTTTACAATTCTTTGAGCTATCAAGACCAATCCATCCAGCAATAGTTGCTCCCCAATCACCACCTTGTACAAAATAATTTTTATAGCCTAAGTTTTTAACCATAAATTTATTTAATATTTTTCCAATTTTTCTTGGACCTAAGGCTTTTTTGATTTGAGATGAAAATCCAAATCCTGGTAAAGAGGGAACAATTACATCAAATCCGTCTTCAATTTTTCCTCCATATTTTTCTGGGTGAGCAAGTCTTGGAATGATATCTAAAAATTCTGTAATACTGCCTGGCCATCCATGTAAAAGTAATAATGGTCTAGAATTTAGATTTTTACTTTTTTCAAAAATAAAATGTAGGTTTATATCTTCAACTCTAGTTTTATAATTTTTAAATGAATTGATTTTGTTTTCAAATTTTTTCCAATTATACTTTGTAATCCAGTATTTAGATATACTCTTTAAATAATTTAAGTTGGTTCCATACTCCCAACCATTCATATTTTGAGCAGCACTCCATGGAAAGTTTCTTACTTTTTTATAGATGTCATTAAGTGTGCTTTTAGGCACACTTATTTTGTATTGTTTAATCATCAATTAACTATGACTTATCCAAATTGTTTTTGTTTGAAGAAACGAATTTAGAGCCTCAGTACCTTGATCTCTACTTAATGAACCTGATTGCTTATAGCCCCCAAATGGAGTTTTAATATCTCCTTCAGAAAAAGTATTTACTGATACAGTTCCACAAGGCAAACTTTTTGCTAAGTGAAACGCTCTATTTATGTCCTGTGTAAATACACTAGCATGTAATCCATACTTCGAATTACTTGCAATTTTCAAAGCTTCCTCGTCATTTTTAACTGTCAAAACACCAAGCACTGGTCCAAATATTTCCTCTTGAGCAATAGTCATATTTTCTTTTAATCCATCAAAAAGTGTCGGTTTTGCATAAAAACCTTTTTGGTTTTTACTTGAAACTCCTCCAGATAAAAGTTTTGCACCTTCATCTATACCTCTTTGGATGTATCCATCAACAGTTTGTAAATGCCCTTTTGAAATCATAGATCCCATATTCGATTTTAAATCTAACGGATCTCCTACTTTTAGTTTTTTAACTTTTTTTATAACTTTGTCTAAAAATTCGTCTTTTACTTTTTTATGTACTATCTGTCTCATATTTGCTGAACAGTTTTGTCCACCGTTCCAAAATGCAGAATTCATAGCATTATCAATTAGATCCTCTGTAATTTTAGCATCTTCTAAAACTATAAATGGACTTTTTCCTCCCATTTCTAATGCGACAGGTTTTAAATTACTTTCACTCGAGTATTTTAAGAAATAACCACCCACTTCAGTTGATCCAGTAAAAGAAACTGCATCAACATCTTTGTGTCTACCTAGAGCCTCTCCAACATCACCATAACCTGGAAGTACATTTAAAACACCATCTGGTATTCCAGCTTCTTTTCCAATTTTAGCAACTCTAATTGCTGTAAGCGGTGTATCTTCTGCTGGCTTAATTATTACCGAGCAACCCGCTGCAAGAGCTGGTGCCATCTTCCATACAGCCATCATTAACGGAAAGTTCCAAGGAACAATTCCAGCAACAACTCCTATTGGTTCTTTAACAATTAAACTTGTAATGGATGGTTCAGTTGGGCCAACTTTCCCAAATACTTTATCAATTAATTCTCCATACCACTGAAAATGCATTGGTGCATCATTTGCAACCTCATTAATACAGTCTCCAATAAGTTTTCCTGTATCTATACATTCTAAAACTGAATTCTCTTCACCATGTTTTCTAAGTAGTTCAGCAAATTTTAATAAAACTTCTTTTCTATGTTCAGGTGAACTCTTGGACCAAACCCCACTATTGAAAGCTTTTCTTGAGACTTTAACTGCTAAATCAACATCTTTGTGATTACATTTTGCAACAGCGCAAAGTTTTTTACCCGTTGCAGGATTGATAGTTTCAAACTTTTTTCCATCGATTGCGTTTACATATTTACCATTGATGAATGCTCTTCCTTCAAATTTGAGTTTATTGGCTATTGATTTATATTTGTTTCCTGAGCTCATAAAATTCTTTCTATAAATTTAAATTTATTTTATTTTATTTAATAATTTTAAATCTAAGGCACCTTTAGACTAAAATAAATAGATTAACTAAAAATTAATAATACAACTTTTGATTGCAAACCCATTTTTATAATAAAGTTATCTTTTTTGTTTTACTTCGCGCTCGATTTGAATTTAAATATCAATAATTTAATTAAATTATAGGAGATAAATATATGTATATTAAAAAAATTTGTAAGACATTACTCACAGGTTTTGCCATTGCATTTTTTGCTCAAGCTGCTTATGCAGAGATAACTCTAAAGCTTGGTACAACTGGAAGATTGGGTATGCCAATTGGTGACGCAATAGACCAGGCATTGATACCAGCAATGGAGAAAGCATCTGGAGGTAAAATGAAAATTGAACCTCATTACCAAAGAAGTTTATGTGCAGAGCAAAAATGTGGTGAACAAGCCAACCAAGGACTTATTGCTTTGTGGACTAGTTCTACTGCAAATTACGGTAATTTTGGTCCAGAGTTAGCAATTTTCGATTTACCATTTATTTTCAAATCACTTGAAGATGCGAAAAGAATCTCAGATGAATGGTTAGCTGAAAGACAGTGTAAACTCGCTCTTGAAAATGCAGGTCATATTTGCCTTTCAGTTTATTCAAGTGGTGGATTTAGACAGCTTGGAAATGCAACTAAACCTGTTCATGAACCAGATGATATGAAAGGACTTAAATGGAGAACTACTAAGAGTCCGGTTGAATTCATGTTAGTTAAAAATTGGGGCGCAACTCCAACACCTTATGACTGGAGTCAATTATATCAAGGTCTTCAATCTGGTGTAGTTGAAGGACAGTATGTTGCAAGTCCATGGCAGCATGTTGCAAAACTTCATGAAGTTGCAAAATATTTTACTGAGATTGGTGGAATGTGGTCTGGAAATATTTTAGCGATGGATGCTAAGCAATATAATGCATTGACTGATCAACAAAGAAAATGGTTACACGAAGCAGCCGATGCTTATGGAGAAAAAGTAAACGAGTTAGATAACGCTTGGATTAAAAATGGTGAAGATGCAATTAAAGCATCTGCTAAAGAGTGGTATGTACCAACAGAAGCGGAAATGACTAAGTGGAGAGCAGGTGCAATTGGTGCCTGGTTAGACGCTAAGGGCACTTTCGAACCTGCAGTAGCTAAAAGAGTACTTCTAGAACAAGGTATGGATGGATTTGTTGCTCAGTTAGAAGCAGCAGGAGCTCTATAAATCGTTCGAAAAACTATATAAAGACCATTTAGTTCTTTTTAAGAATTAGATGGTCTTTAAAAAAAACAAGTCATAACTTAAAAATATTTATGGAAAGTATTATTTTACTCGTAGTACTCCTTTTTCTTATTTTATTAGGAGCTCCTATTGGATTTATATTAATACTTATACCATTTGTTTACATTTTACTAACAGACGCTGTTCCTCTTGTTTTAATTCCAAGTCAAATGTTTACCGCTATTGACTCAGTGCCATTAACAGCAATAGCATTCTTTATGTTGACGGGTGAATTAATGACAAGTGCAACGATTACTGACCGTTTAGTTGCTTTAAGTAGGGCATTAATTGGTCGTATTAGAGGAGGGTTGGCTCAGGTAAATGTACTTGTGAGTATGTTTTTTGCTGGAATGAATGGATCTGTTGTAGCAGATACAGCTACAGTTGGAGCATTAGTTCTGCCAGCAATGAAAAAAGCTGGTTACCCTGCTGCATTTTCAGCAGCGGTTACAGGAGTAAGTTCTACAATAGGAGGGATCATTCCGCCTAGTATCATGATGATTGTACTTGCTAACGCAACTGAAATCTCGATTGCATCTTTATTTGCAGCTGGGATTATACCAGGGATCTTGATTGGTGTTGTGATAATGGTAATCAATCATTACTTCGCAGTTAAATATAACTTTGAGCGAAGCGATGAACCATTCTCAGTACGACGAGCTGGAAAAGAATTATATAGATCTTCATTCGCCCTTTTAATACCTTTAGTTTTAGTAGGTTCAGTTATGGGTGGTGTAGCATCGGTTGTTGAGGCAGGAGCCATAACTGCTTTGGTTGCTTTATTTACAGGTGTATTTGTTTATCGAACTATCAAGTGGAAAGATTGTACTGGTGCTTTTCGTCGAGCATTCCGTAATTCAGCAATGGTTTTTATTATAATTGCTGCATCAGGACCCTTTAGTTGGTTGCTTACTTCCCTTGGAGCAATTGGTGACCTCGAAACCTGGCTTTTAGGCTTAGCAGACTCTCCTATATTGTTTATTTTAGCTTTGATATTATTCATCTTTCTTCTTGGAACGGTAATGGACTCAGCAGTTAACATTATCATTGTTGGTCCAGTACTAGTGAATGTTATGTCTCAAGCAGGATTTCCAGAGGTGCAAGCAGCTATGGTTGTAATAGTTGGTTTCTTAATTGGATCAGTAACACCACCAGTTGGTGTTGCCTACTTTACATCTGCAACAATTGCACAAGTCCGCCTTGAAAAGGTTGCTATAGCGTTAATTCCTTATCTGATTGGATTATTTTTACTTTTATTTTTTATTCTTATTATCCCTCAGTTGACAATGTTTCTTCCAAACCTATTGAGTAATTAGTTATATGAAAAATTTTTTAAATAACATTGACCGTTTTGTTCACCGCACGTTGGAAGCTATGTGCTCACTCTTGCTAGCTGCGATGGTTGGTTTCACTCTTTACAATGTTACAATGCGGTATGTTTTTAATAACCCTCCTGTTTGGGGGGATTTGCTAACAGTGTTAAGTAATATTTGGTTGATGTTTATAGCACTTTCTCTCACAGCAAGAGATAATGAACATGTAGCTTTAAATTTAATTTATGAAAAATTACCAGACAGATTTTCTTTATATATACGTCAGTTCTGGAAAATTATGATTATGATAATTGGTGTAGTCTTAATTATTTATGGAATTGAACTTGTAGAGGGTATGCGAGGAAAGTACTGGGAAATGTGGTATTTTGAAATTAGTATGCAAGGTATTGAGTTCAAACCAAATTATATGCCCAAAAAATATGCAGTTGCAATCTTACCTTTAGCTGGATTTTTGACAACCATTGGTGCTGCAATTGGTTTTTTCAAAAAGGTTTAGTTATTAAAATTTATTTTTAACCTTTGCCTCTCCAAGGTATAGTTTTGTCTATTATTTTTCTTAAGGTCACGTCAAACAATAAACCAAGCATACCCATTATAAATATTGTTATCCAAATTACCTCATATTGAAAATATTTTTTTGCAACATTTTCAACAAAACCAATACCTGTTGTTCCAGCTAAAAATTCTGCTGCAACTAAAGTTCCCCAACACATCCCTACAGCGACTCTTATTCCGGTAAGAATTTCAGGTAAAGAATTTGGAAAAATAACATGCCTTAGTATTTGTCTTTTTGATGCTCCAAGCGAATGTGCAGCATGAATTTTAGAAAGTTGTGTCCCAGATGCTCCAGCTCTAGCTGATATAATCATAATTGATAATGAAACCATAAATAATAAAAATACTTTACCTGTATTATCAATTCCAAGAACAGAAATTATTAAAGGTGCCCAAGCTAATGGTGGCACAGGTCTGTATAGTTCGATTAAAGGGTCAAAGAAACCTTTGGCAAATCTATTTAGTCCCATAAATAAACCCAATGGTACTCCAATAATTATTCCAAAAACTAATCCTAAAAATACTCTTAAGAAGGAGTCCCAGATATGACCATAAGGAACAGGTATCTTAAATAATTTAAAATCACCTGTTACAATTTTTAATACTTTTCCTTTAAAGTTTTCTTTAACAATACCCTCACTGGTATGAACAGGATATTCACCTGGTAAAATATCAGCAATCCAATCTGGTAAAATAAATCCAATAATTGAGCTAACATCTATCATTTCTATCCAAAGAAGAGGGATATTTTTATAACCTACACTTGGTTTAGACATTAATATAAATTTATTAAAAGTATCTGAAGGTTTAGGAAGCCATCTTCCTGATCCTTGTTCAGAACAACTTGGTCCACTAGCAACAATTGTTCCAGCTGGAAATAAAAGAATGTCAATTAATCTTAGGCCAGCTTGCTCACTTTCCTGAAGGTTATCAAATTCAATAATTGCTTTTTGCATTTCATTTAGAGCATTTGGTGGATAGATACTTGCAAACTCTATTCTTCTTGCAATTTTGACAATATTCTTTGCATAATCAGATGCAATTTCTTCAGAGTCATCTAGATTTTTTCTATAAGCTTTTACTTCATCTTTTAATTGTTTTATAGAATTTTTGAATTGTGGATTGTGATTTCTCAACTTAAAAAATTTATCATTTATGATTTTAAGTTCTTCAGCTGCTGCTTGAAATTTCAATCCTTTTGCTGTTTCAGCAACAAATGGGACTTCTATTGTATTTTCTATTGATCCAGTTCCAGATCTTACTGTAATTATACCCCATTCACCTTGTTCTGAAATTGCTTCAAGTCTATCATTTTTTTGATCATTAGTTTCAAACGGATAATCTTGCTTTTTAAAATTAGAACTTAAGAGTCTTATTTCTTTAGTCATCTCATCAATTTTAATTTTTGTATCCATTTCAATTAAATCTTCATTTGTTAAAAGAGGTATTAATTGTTTAGTCTTATTTATAAAACCAACTAAAATTGTTTTTTGTTGATTATTTAAATCTTTAGAATTCTGTATTTCAGATGTAATTTTTTTTAGATTTTTGTTCTCGATTTTAATAATTGAAGTACTTTTAAACTCTCTTTCTTCAATAGGAAATTGATATTTTAATCCTAATAATGATTCATTAATTTTTGCAACTTGACATAATTCATTTGCAGATTTTGGATAGAATCCTTTTGCAATATCCCATGAATAATAAAGCCAAACTAATAATATTGCAGCACTACCAACGATAACCCAGTGTGTTCCTCCTTTGGCTCTTTCTGGATTACCAAATACTGCATCAACTTTTTCAGTTTGAATAAGTCTTCTCCCATAAAGTATACATCCAATAATAGATACAAAGATTAGTATTGTTACTATTTGGGTTAACATTTAATTTTCTTTCCCCATTATTTCTTCTTCCATGTTCCAAATCATGGATAATATTTCCTCACGTTTAGATGAAAATTCTTTATTCTTTTTAATTTCTCTTAAATCCTCTTTTAAACCCATTTCCGCAAAAGGAAGATTGTATTCTTTATGTATCCTGCCTGGTCTTGGCGCCATCACATATAATCTTTCACCGAGCAGCAATGCCTCCTCCACCGAGTGAGTAATTAAAATAATTGTTTTTCCTGTTTCTTTCCAAATTTTAAGAACTAAAGATTGCATTTTTTCTCTTGTTAAAGCATCAAGAGCACCCAATGGTTCATCCATTAATATTAAATCTGGATCGTTTATTAGACATCTTGCAAGTGCAACTCTCTGCTGCATGCCTCCTGATAATTGGTATGTAGGAGTGTTACCAAAACCTTTTAATCCAACAATTTCTAGCCATTCATCAACTTTTTTAGCTGTTTTAATTGGATCTTCTTTTTTCATCCTTAGGCCGAAATCAACATTTTCAGCAACCGTTAACCATTCAAATAAAGCTCCCTGTTGGAATACCATTCCTCGTTCTACACCAGGGCCATTAATTTCCTTTCCGCCAAGAACGATAGAACCAGACGTCGGTCTTAAAAATCCAGCTGCTATATTTAAAAGTGTAGTTTTCCCACAACCCGAAGGTCCTAGGACTGTAAGTAGTTCACCTTTTTTCAGAGTGAAACTTACATCTTTTAATGCATGAACAGTCTCGCCTTTTGGTGTTTTAAAGATCATGTTTAGATCTTGGGAAACTAAGTCACTCATAAGATAACTATATAAAAATTTTATTAAAAAAATAGGCGCTAATTTTAGTTAGCGCCTATAAAATATTTCTACTCTTTAAATTATAAAGGTAAGAAACTTGTATCTACATTTCCACCAGGCGTTCCCATTCCTTTTAAGAATGCATCAAGGTTTCCACTTTCCATAGATTGTTTAGTTTCTTCAGGAGTTAAGAATTTAAATCCACTTAATGTTTCTTTCATATCTGCAACTTTCATTTCAGAAGCTTTAGACATAGCATTCATATCACTCTTACCTGCTCTGTATCTGTCATTTGCTTCATGAGTTACTTCTATGAAAGTTCTTAACATTCCAGGATTTTCCTTCATAAATTTATCAGTTACTGAAGTAATATCTATTCCTAGAATTCCAGCTGCTCTTGCCTCATCTACTGTTAGCAATCTTGAACCAACAGCAACCGCTGCTTTGATAGAGTTACCACCAAATAAACATGCCATTACAACATCACCACTTACTAACGCAGCAGCACCTTCTTCAGGGTCCATTTGAATTATATCCATTTTACTTCTGTCAGCTCCAACAACTTTCATACTTTCATCAAATACATATTCAGCCATTGTTCCCAGTGGAACTGCAACTTTTTTACCTTCTAATTCTGTTGCATTTGCTTTTGTAATTCCAGAAGCGTTAGATGTAACACAAGTAGTTCCGCCCATTCCATATTCCATAGCAATATCAACTAACTTGATAGGTGCATTAGATTTTACAGCATTAATAAAAGGCACTAGACCTTGTGAATATGATATATCAATGTCTCCTGCTAGCATTGCATCTGTCATTGCTCCACCATTTGTGAAGTTCGTCCATTTTACTGGAACTCCAAGAGCTTTAGCAAAATTCTTTTTTTGCATGTCCTCTAGATTTGGACTAGGCCATTCTAGAAAGTATGCAACCCTAACTTCATTTGCAGCAGCATTTGCAGCTGAAATTGATAGGTTAAGAGCAAATAAACTTCCTAAAATAAAACTAATTATTTTCTTCATTTTGTCTCCTTAATTAAATTTAATTAGGGTTATTTAAGTTCAATTTTGAATATAAGTAAATGAATTTTGTAGGCATCATAACCACAGGTAAATGAAGATGTCTAAAATGGGTTCAATTGTAGGTTGTATGCTATATTACCTAAACACATATTAAATGTGCGCATTAATTATTTTCTATTTTTTTAAATTAGTCTATGAGAGAGTATAATTAACAATTTTTAAATAATTATGAGTTCTGAAAAACCACAAATACCAAATTCATTAAATGAACATTGGATGCCATTCTCTTCAAATAGAGATTTTAAAGCAAATCCAAGATTGATAGTAGAGGCAAAAGGAGTTTATTTAAAAAATCATCAAGGACAAACTCAAATAGATGCGAGTTCGGGTTTATTTTGTAATCCATTAGGCCATGGAAGAGAAGAAATTATTGAGGCTATAACAAAACAATTAAGAACTGTTGATTACGCTCAACCCTTTCAACAAGGCTTTGGTGGTTCATTTGAACTTGCCACAAGAATTTCAAAACATACACCAGGAAATTTGAATAGAATTTTTTATACTATATGTGGATCAACTGCTGTTGAAACAGCAATTAAAATTTCAGTTGCTTATCATAAGGCTAGGGGTGAAGGACAAAGATTTAGATTTGTAGGAAGAGAAAGAGCTTACCACGGTATGAATATTGGTGCTACCTCAGTTGGTGGAATGATTAATAACGTCAAAACTTTTGCAAGTGTTTTAATGCCAGGAGTTGTTCACATGAGACATACTCATTTAGCAGAACATAAATTTGTTTCTGGACAACCAGAAACTGGAGCTGAGATAGCTGAAGATCTTGAAAGAATTTGTACTAACTTTGGATCTGAAAATATTGCTGCATGCATAGTTGAACCGATTGCAGGATCAACAGGAACACTTGTTCCTCCAAAAGGATACTTGCAAAGACTTAGAGAGATATGTGACAAACACGGTATTCTTTTAATTTTTGATGAAGTAATTACAGGGTGGGGAAGAACAGGTTCACCATTTGCATCTCAAGAGTACGGAGTAACACCTGATATAATTACTATGGCTAAAGCTACAACAAATGGAATTAGTCCTCTAGGAGCTGTTGCTTGCAAGGAAGAAATTTATGACACAGTAATGGATGGGTCACCAAAAGGTTCAATTGAACTATTTCATGGCTATACTTATTCTGGGATACCAGTTTCTGTTGCAGCAGGATTAGCTGTCCAAGATATTTTTGATAAGGAAGACATATTTAATAGAGCAAAAAATTTGGCTCCTTACTTTCAAGAAGGCTTAATGTCTTTAAAAGATATTGATGTAGTGGATAATATAAGAGGATATGGAATGATGGGTGGAATTGACATTAAAATGGATAAAAAACCAGGAGCGGCTGGATTTACTTGTTTTAAACATTGTTATGAAGCTGGCGTCAATTTTAAAGCTACTGGAGATTGCTTAATTATTGCTCCAATGTTCATTTGTGAAAAGAAACATATTGATGAAATAATCGATAAACTTAGAACAGGAATTACGAATTACTCTAAAAGTAAAAAAAACTAACTCACTTATATGAAAATAGGTGTTCCAAAGGAAATAAAACCTCAAGAAAACAGAGTCGGCTTAACTCCTGAAAGCGTTAAAACCCTTATATCTAATGGTCATGAAGTATTAGTTGAAAATAATGGAGGATACGAAGCAGGTTTTGAAAACGATCAATACAAGTCTGCTGGAGCAAAAGTAGTTAATCAAGCAGAGGATATATTTAATGATGCGGATGTAATTGTAAAAGTAAAAGAACCTCTTTCAAATGAAGTCAAAATGATTAAAGAAAATCAAATAGTTTTTACTTACCTACACTTAGCAGCAGCAAAAGAATTAACCAAGGGATTAGTAGATTCAAAATCAGTTTGTATAGCTTATGAAACTGTTACAGATGATAATGGAAGACTGCCTCTATTAGCGCCCATGAGCGCTGTTGCTGGTAGAATGTCAGTACAAGCAGGTGCACATTGTTTAGAAAAAAATCAAAAGGGCAGAGGAATATTGTTAGGAGGTGCTCCTGGTGGAGATCCAGCAGAAGTAGTTATACTTGGTGGAGGTGTAGTTGGTGAAAATGCTGCAATGATAGCAACTGGAATGAGAGCAAAAGTACATGTTGTTGATAAATCAGAGGCTAGATTAAAACAATTGACTGAAATGTTTGGTGATAAAATTATTCCTCAATTAAGTGATAAGACAGACTTGGAAAAATTAATTTCTAAATGTGATCTTTTAGTTGGTGGAGTTTTGATTCCAGGTGCGGAGGCTCCTAAATTAGTTACTAAGAAAATGATTAAAAATATGAAACGTGGATCAGTTATTGTCGATGTTGCAATTGATCAAGGTGGATGTGTTGAAACAAGCAAACCCACAACTCATGCAGAACCAACTTATATTGTTGATGACATTGTACATTATTGTGTTGCAAATATGCCAGGTGGAGTACCTAGAACTTCAACTTTAGCATTAAATAAAGCAACTTTACCTTTCTTAACAAAACTAGCAAATGATGGATATCATAAAGCATTAAAAGATGATCATAATTTTTTAGCTGGACTAAATGTGCATAAAGGACAAATTACATATAAGGCAGTTGCGGACGTTTTTGGATATGATTATTTAACTGCTCGAGATGCGTTAAATTAATCAAGAATATTAAGTAGTTTTTTCTCTATATTTTTACTTATTACTATGACACCTTTTTCATTTGGATGCATACCATCATCTAAATTTAAATTAGGATTTAAAGCAACTCCATCTAGCAAGAAAGGTATTAAATCCATTTCATATTTGACAGACAAACTTTTAAAAATTTTATCAAATTCATTTTTATAATCTTTCCCATGACTTTCAGGTGCAATCATTCCAGCAATAACTATTTGAATTTTTTTATTTAATATTTTTATTATAATTTGATCTAAATTTTTTTTGGTTTCATTTGGGCTAATTCCACGCAACATATCATTTGCACCAAGGCATAATAAAATTATATCAATATTCTTTTCACTAATTGTCCAGTCAATCCTGTTTAAACCTCCAGCAGATGTATCCCCTGATACACTCGCATTGATCACTTTTACTTTTAAGCCTTTTTTATTTAAATTTTTCTCAAGCACATTCGATAAATGATATTTTTTATCTAAACCATAACCTGACATAAGGCTATCACCAAATAAGACAACTTTGTAATCGGCTTTGGCTACAAATGCTGGTATTAATAAAACAATTATTTTTATAATTAATTTTTTTATCATGAGTAAACTTTTAAAATTATCTAATGTTAATTTAAATTATACAATAGACAGCAAGTCTATAAATATTTTAAAAAATATTAGTTTCGAAGCAGATAATAAAGAAACTATTTCAGTAGTTGGTGAAAGTGGTTCAGGCAAAACAAGTTTAATCATGTTGATCGGAGGTCTAGAAAAAGTATCATCAGGAAATATTTTTTTTAGAGATTCAGAGTTGTCTAAAATGAATGAGGATGAAATTTCTAAAATTAGAAGAAAAAATATAGGAATAGTATTTCAATCCTTTTATTTAATACCAAATTATACTGCACTTGAAAATGTTAGCCTATCCTTAGAAATAAATAAATTTGATAATCCAACAGTGAAAGCAAAAGAAATTTTAGATAGGTTTGGTTTAAGTAATAGATTTAATAATTTTCCAAGCCAACTTTCAGGAGGCGAACAACAGAGGGTTGCCATTGCAAGGTCTGTTGCAATGAAACCAGAGCTAATTTTAGCGGATGAGCCTACTGGTAACTTAGATAGTGAAAATACAGATAAAATTTCTAGTTTACTTTTTAATTATATTGAAGATGAAAATGCAAGTTTAATAATGGTTACCCACGATAATAATTTGGCTAATTTAACAAAAAGAAAAATCATTATTAAAGATGGAGTAATAAGTGAAAATAAATGATTTAAGTCTTTACTCTGGATACGCATTTCGAGATTTATCTAGAAGTTACTCAAAAATACTAAGTATTATTATTACATTATTAATAAGCCTATTTATACTTAGTGCCATTCTTACTATCGAGGATAGTTTAGAAAATGAACTTGATGAAAATTCAAAAGTTCTTTTAGGAGGGGATTTAGAAATTGATTACAATAATAAAGAAGGTGACAGAAGTTTAATCAATCAGGTTAGAAGTTTTTCCACAGTATCGCAAATGGTTGAATTCAGTACAATGATTTCAACAACCAAAAAAAAAAATAATAAAACATCATTTACAAGAATTAAAGCAGTAGATCAAAATTACCCTCTATATGGAGATGTAATTTATGAACCAAGTGGATCATTAAAAAATTTAAATAAAATTGAAAATACCATAATGGTAAACGAAAATATATTTAAGAACTTAAAACTTAAAATTAATGATATCGTTAAAGTTCAAAATAAAGAATTTAAAGTTATTGGTATTGTGAAAGCTATGCCAGATATTGGTGGAGCTTTTGTTTTTGGTGATTTTGCCCTTACAGGAAAAAAAACATTAGATAATTTAGAACTAAATACTTTGGGAAGCTTTTTAAATTACGAATACAAAATTAGATTTGATAGTAACGAAAACAAAGATAATAAAATAAATAAAATTATAAATATTTTTAAAGATGATAATAAAGTAAAAATAAGATATCCAGAAAATTCTGCTGGAGGAATTAAAAGAATTATTGATAATTTTTCACAATTTTTGTCATTGGTATCCATAAGCGCTATGCTTATTGCTGGAATAGGAATTGCAAATACCCTTCTTTCATTTATTAATCAAAAAAATTCATCAATTGCAGTTCAAAAAGCAATAGGGATTAATTCTTTAAATATTAAGACCGTTTATTATTTGCAATTATTTATTATTTTATTTGTTATTTCACTAATTGCTTATGGATTAAGTTTTCTATTGGTGCCAATTGTAGATAAATATATATCAGATGGACTTGGATTAAATATTGAGGCCTCTTTTTCATTAACAAATTTATCAATAGTTTTTTTAGTTGGATTATTGGTAATAATTATATTTTCAATCCCTACAGTTAATTCTATTGACCAAATTAAAGCCTCTAGTTTGTTTAGAAATGTTTTTCAAAGTTTGCAGTTTAAGTATTCAAAAAAATCAATAATATTAAGTTTATTTCTACTAGCTATTTTAATTATTTTATTTGCATATAGGTCCTCTCTTCCATATTACAGCTTTATTTATTTTGCCTCTTTTTTTGTATGCTTAGCTATGTTTTTTTATGTTTCCCGTTTAATAATATTATTACTAAGGAACAATCTAACTAATCTTGGAATTTCGTCAAAAATAGCGGTTAAAAATATTACACAATCAAAAAGTATTACTCCAATAACTGTTATGTCTCTTGGATTAGGAATGACATTGTTGCTTACTTTAGCATTTGTAGGCTCTAATTTTAAAAGAGAAATTGCAAAATCAATTCCAGATATTGCTCCTGATTATTTCTTTTTAGGTATTCAAAATAATCAGAAAGATTTATTTCAAAAAGTCATTAATGAAACAGATGAAGATGCCGTAATAGAAATTGTTCCTATGGTGTCAGCTGGAATTGTTAAGATTAATGGAGTAGATCCTAACACCTATATATCAAATACTAATGATAGTTATTGGGTAATTATGAATGATAGAAGAGTTTCTTGGACAGATACAATTCCAAAAGATAATCCAATTTTAGAGGGTAGTTGGTGGGACACTTCACAACCTAACAAATTGCAAATTTCATTAGATAGCAAAGTTGCAAAAGACTTTGGAGTAAAAATTGGTGATAAGTTTACACTTAGAATTTATGGTAGAGAAATTGAAGGAGAAGTAGTTAATTTTAGATTGGTGAATTATCAAGATTTAAGTATTAACTTTGCAATGTTGCTTAATCCACAATTCGCAAAAAATATTCCACATGAGTACCTATCAACAATAAAATTTAAAGAAACTGAAAATTTCAATGAAGTTAATTTCTTAGATCAATTCCCGAGTGTATCAATAATAAAAATTTCTGATTATTTGTCAAAAGTAACTGATGTGCTTAATAAAGTATTTGTAGCGGTTAGTATAATTTCAGCTGTCACAGTAATTATTGGCTTAGTTGTAATTTCAAGTGCAATTATTGTTCAAGGAAAAATTAAAACATTTCAAAATCTTATTTTCAAAATTTTAGGCTTTTCAAAGAAAGAAATTATTATTTCTTCAATTATTGAATTCATAATATCTTTTTTGTCTATAATATTATTTTCTACTATTTTTTCTGCAATAGCATCAAAGTTTATTATTGAAAATATATTTCAACTCAATTGGTTATTCGAATTTGATATATTTTTATATGTTATACTTGGTGTAGGTTTAACAACACTTGCTCTTATAATAATGACAAACTTTAAATATTTAAGTCCAAAAGTTTATCCGCTTGTTAGAAATGAGTAATATTTAATAATTTTTGTAATTTTTTAAATTGAAGCTTTTAAAGCCTCATAAATCAAATCTTCTGTAGTTTCGCCAATGCTTCTATAGACTTCTTTACCATCCTTAAAAATTAATAGAGTAGTCTGATAAAGTACTTTAAAAGCATCAGCAATATCTCTATTTGTTACATCAAATGAAAAATACTCAATATTATCAAATTTAATATCTGATAATTCACCTTCTTTTTTGGCAGTTTGCAATATTTTCATTTGTTTTGCACACGATGAACAATATTCTATCCAAGAGCTAATCACTATAACTTTACCCTCTGATTGGGCTTTATTAAACAATTTTTGGTCAAATGTAGTTTTCTTTTCCATTGCATTCGCACTAAATGCAAATAGAAAAATTGTAAGTATTAAAATTTTTCTAATCATAAAAATTAAATTATGTGTTTTTAAAATAAAAAAAATACTTTATATTGACACATGGGGTGCCAGTATAGGCTGAGAAAAACCCAATGAACCTGTCCGGTAATTCAGAAAGGGAATAATGGAGCAAGTAAATATCATCAGTCAATCGTCAGCAATAATATTAACTTTAGCAATTAGTATTATTTTTGTAATAATTGGAATTCTTTACTCTAAAAAGTATCAAGGACTTAATAATTATTTAGTTGCAAGTAGATCTGTTGGTACTTTTTCTTTAACAGCCAGTTTGGTCGCATCTGCTTTAGGTGCATGGATATTGTTTGGTCCTGCATCTGCTGCAACTTGGGGAGGCATAGGTGCAGTTATCGGATATTCTTTAGGAACAGCATTTCCTCTTTTTGCTCTCATCTATTTAGGAAAAAATTTTAGAGACAAATATCCAAGAGGCAAATCTTTAATTGAAGTTATAAGATATAGATTTGGTGCAAAATTGTTTAAACTGATTTTATTTTTATCCATTTTTTACATGTCCATTTTTTTAATAGCAGAGGTGACAGCTGTTTCTATATTAATCAATTATATATCTGGAACAAACTTATGGATAACAGCATCAATAGTGATCATTAGCTCTCTTTTATACACATTGTATGGTGGATTAAGAGCTTCAATATTTACAGATAACATTCAGTTTACAGTTTTTAGTTTACTTTTAATAATATCATTTTCGTATTTGATATCTTTAAACTCTAATGAGTTTAGCTTTGAATTTATCAAACAAAATAAACCTAATTTATTAAGTTTAAACTATTTGCCAAATCTTACTGCAGGTTTAACTTTTTTTATAGCTGTTGCAGCAACAAATCTTTTTCATCAAGGAAATTGGCAAAGAGTTTATGCAGCTAAAGACAATAAAGTTTTAAAAAGTAGTCTAATTTTCTCATTTTTAATCATTATACCAATTGTATTTTTGATGGGATTTACAGGGTTAATTGCAACTTCTCAAAATTCAAATCTTATTCCTGATCTAGCATTTTTTTCTTTGCTACTTAAAGAAAATGCTCTTTTTTTATCAATTATAATAATAATTCTAGCTATTTCATTAACAGTAAGCAGCATAGATACTTTGGTAAACGCTATTTCTAGTTTAATAATTGTTGATGGAAATAAAGTTATCAAATTTAAAGGTGATTATTTTAAATTATCTAAGCAAATAATAATATTAATATCTTTGATCTCATTCTTTGTGGCATCACAGGGGTTAAGTATTTTGTATTTATTTTTATTAGCTGATTTATTTTGTTGTGCAGCTGTATTAAGTGTTTTTTATGGTTTTTACTCCAAACAATTTAATGAAAAAAATGCATATGTTTCAATTATAGTTGGCTTGGTTGGAGGAATTCTTTTTTTTCCAAGTCCAGACTTTTCAAAATCAATTTTGGTTGGAATAATATTGCCAATAGACTTTTTGCCTATATTTATCTCTCAATCCTTACTATTTTGTTCTTTTATTGTTGCAACATTTTTACCTATTTTAACTTGGAGACTAAAATAAACCATCATTTACATCCTGTTTATATAAATATATTATAAAAGTTATGAGTTTTATTTTGCCATTTATTGTATTGATCATAGTAGTTGTTTTTATTCATGAATATGGACATTACTATTTTGCAAAGAAATATGGTGTTGGAGTAACTGACTTTTCTATAGGTTTTGGAAAAGAATTATTTGGTTGGAATGACAAATCTGGAACAAGATGGAAAATTTGCTGGATACCCCTTGGCGGTTATGTTAAATTTTTTGGAGATCGAAATGTTTTTTCCCAGGCTGATCAAGAAGAACTTTTAAAAAAATACAATAAAGAAGATCAAGAAAAGCTTTTTGTCACAAAACCGTTGTATCAAAGATCATTGATTGTTGCAGGTGGTCCAATTGCAAACTTTGTTTTAGCAATATTTATTTTTTTATTCATATATATGTTTGCTGGAAAAGACTTTACCCCAGCAATTATCGATGAGGTTCAAAAAGACAGCCCTGCAGAAATTGCTGGAATGAAAAAAAATGACATAATACTTGAGATAGATAATAACAAAGTAGAGAGTATTCTTGACGTTTCTAAACTAATTTTAATGTCAACATCTGAAATAGTTGATTTTAAAGTTTCTAGATATGATCAAGAATTATTATTAAAAGTAAAACCAAAAATTTTTGCAGGAGATGATAATCTAGGAAACAAAATTAAAAAAAGAATTATTGGCATAAAACTTAGTCCTTATAACAATGAAATAAATCATAAAAAATTAGGACCAGCGAGGGCATTAATTGAGTCTTTTAAAGAAGTTTACTTTGTTACCACTTCTTCTCTTAAATATATGGGTTCAATGATTACTGGCTCTGGAGACAGTTCTCAATTAGGAGGGCCTATTAGAATAGCTAAAATTTCAGGTCAAGTTGCAGAGTTTGGAATACTCCCATTTATTAGTATGATGGCTTATATTTCAATTAGTCTAGGTCTAATAAATCTATTTCCCATCCCACTTTTAGATGGTGGTCACTTAATGTTTTACGCCTTTGAAAAAGTATTAGGAAAGCCGTTAAGCCAAAAAACTCAAGAAGGTTTTTTTCGAATCGGAATGTTTTTATTATTAACTTTGATGTTTTTTGCGACTTTCAACGACCTTAAAGATTTAGGCTTATTTTAAAGGCATTTTTGACAGTTAAAAAAGCTACATAAATTAACGTTTTTTTAAAACTATATGTTGTGCCAAAAAATATTTTAGACACAAAAAAAAAGCTTGAATTATCAATGATTTTGTTAAGTATATAAGCATAACCTTTAAAACCGGAGCTAAAATGAACAAAAAACAACTTATAGCGAAACTAGCTGGGTCATTAAATCAAAGCAAAGCTGATGCCGAGCGAACTTTTGATACAATTACCAACACTATTTTGGATGCTTTAAAAGGCGACGATAATGTGAAAATAGCTGGTTTTGGAACATATAAAGTGGCTAAAAGAAAAGCCCGAATTGGACGAAATCCAAGAACTGGAGAGCAAATCCAAATCGCAGCCTCTCAAAAGGTAAAGTTTTTACCTGCTAAAGCGCTTAAAGAAGTTTTTAACAAATAAACTTTTTAAAAAACAGCCTTTATTAAACACCAATTTAATAGAGGCTGTTTTTTTATTAAAGTAATTGATAAACTACATGCAAATACTGCATATCTCTTTTAATTAACAATCAATAGATTTTAATTTTTTTTAAAAATATAACAGCACCTTTAATTAAACGGAGGTGAAATGGTTAAACTTTTAAAAAAACTGGTTGGTCCATTAGTAAGTTTATTCTTCTTACTTAATATGACTAGCACTGGTTATGCTGAAACTACAGTTTCAGCTGAGGTAGGTTTCATATTCAATACATTTCTTTTCTTGGTCTGTGGTTTTCTAGTAATGTTTATGGCAGCTGGATTTGCCATGCTCGAATCAGGAATGGTAACATCAAAAAGTGTATCAGTGATATGTGCCAAAAATATCGGATTATTTTCAATAGCTGGAATAATGTTCTGGATGGTTGGATATAATTTAGCATACGGAATTCCAGAAGGTGGATATATTGGAAGCTTTACTCCTTGGTCAGATGCAAGTTCAGTCGATACTGGCTATGCTGATGGATCAGATTGGTATTTCCAAATGGTATTCTGTGCAACAACAGTTTCAATTGTATCTGGAACACTAGCTGAAAGAATTAAATTATGGCCATTCTTTTTATTTGCAGCTATTCTTTCAGGTATTATTTATCCAATCGTTATGGGTTGGCAGTGGGGAGGTGGCTGGTTAGCAGCTGCTGGTTTCTCAGACTTTGCTGGCTCTACTCTTGTTCACTCAACTGGAGGTGCTGCAGCATTAGCTGGTGCAATTCTTTTAGGAGCTAGAACAGGTAGATTTGATAAATCTGGAGCAGCTAAACCTATGAAGCCATTTGCGGCGTCATCTGTACCATTGGTAACAGTTGGTGTATTTATTTTATGGTTAGGTTGGTTCGGATTTAACGGTGGATCACAATTAGCTATGGGAACATTTGACGATGCAGTTGCAGTATCAAATATTTTCATTAATACAAACTTAGCAGCCTGTGGTGGTGTATTAGCAGCTGGAGCAATAACTAGATTAATGGCAGGTAAAACTGACGTTATACAAATGCTTAATGGAGCAATTGGTGGTCTAGTAGCAATTACAGCTGAACCATTAATGCCTTCACCGCTAGCAGCAATTCTTATAGGTGCAATTGGGGGACTAATAGTTGTCTTCGGAACTAAATTATTATTCTCACTTAAAATCGATGATGTAGTTGGAGCAATTCCAGCTCACTTATTCGCTGGAGTATGGGGTACACTAGCTGTTCCACTTACAAATGGCGATGCATCATTCGGTGCGCAGCTCCTTGGAGTAATATCAATCAATGCATTTGTATTTATAGTTTCACTAATAGTTTGGGGAATTATGAAAGGTACAATGGGTATTAGATTGAGTAAAGAAGCTGAAAGACTTGGAACTGACGTTTCAGAGTCTGGTGTAATTGCATACGCAATAAGAGACTAAAGAATAACTATCTCTCTCTCTATAGTTAAGAAAAGGCCCCTGAAAAGGGGCCTTTTTCATCAAACACACTTAATAAAATTTAAAACCTCTTGAGCATGTCCTGCTGCTTTAACATTTGTCCATTCTTTAATAATTTTGTTTTTTTGAATTACAAAAGTACTTCTTATAGTTCCCATAAACTCTCTGCCCATAAATTTCTTTTTGGCCCACACTTTGTAAGCTTTTAGAGAAACTTTATCTTCATCAGCCAACAACTCAAATTTTAACTTAAGTTTTTTACTCCATTTTTGGTGACTCTCTGCACTATCTTTAGAAATACCAAAAACAGA
>CACKHK010000005.1 GCA_902599955.1 uncultured Pelagibacteraceae bacterium | reverse complement strand
GCACAATCAATGGAAATGGGTGCGCCATTAGATTTTGCATCAGAGATACATACTAAAATGGGGGCAGATATATCCAAAAATGTAATAGATATTTTAAAAGATTTTAATTTTGAACATCAGTTTGATCCAAAATCAAACAATCAAATTAGATATGAGCCAATTGGAGTTTGCGGATTAATAACGCCATGGAATTATCCAATGAACCAAATAGTACTAAAAGTTATACCAGCGCTTGCAGCAGGTTGCACAATGATTTTAAAACCATCAGAGGTGGCTCCAGTATCAGGTGTTTTGTTTGCGGAAATAATTGACGAAGCTGGATTTCCTCCAGGTGTGTTCAATTTAGTAAATGGTAACGGAGAAGTAGTTGGGAATCATATATCTGGTCATCCAGATATTGATATGGTCTCGTTTACAGGATCTACAAGAGCAGGAAAATTGATACAGAAAAATGCAGCTGACACAATTAAGAAGGTCACACTTGAACTTGGTGGTAAAGGTGGAAATATAGTTTTTGAGGACTCTTATCCAGATGCTGTAAGGGACGGAGTTAGAACTATAATGAGTAACACTGGACAATCTTGTGATGCTCCAACACGAATGTTAGTTCAAAGATCAATTTATGATAGAGCAGTAAAAGAAGCTGTAGATGAAGCAAATAAAATTAAAGTAGACGTGGCATCTAAAAAAGGCGATCACATTGGACCTTTAGTGTCAAAAGTTCAATATGATAAAGTTATTAATCTTATTAATGAGGGAATTAAAGAAGGCGCAACTCTTGCTGCTGGCGGGCCCGATCTACCAAATGGTCTTAATAAGGGGTATTTTGTTAAACCTACGATTTTTACAGATGTCAACAACGATATGAAAATTGCTAGAGAAGAAATATTTGGTCCAGTACTTTCAATTATTCCATTTGATACAGAAGAAGAGGCAATTAAAATTACAAACGATACATCTTATGGATTAGGTAACTATTTACAAACTGAAGATAAAGAAAAAGCAAAAAGAGTAGCAAGAAAAGTAAGAGCAGGAACAGTCTATATCAACGGTCAAGGAGCCGAAACTGGAGCACCTTTTGGAGGATTTAAGCAGTCAGGAAATGGTCGTGAGGGTGGACTATGGGGTTTTACTGAATACCTAGAGGTTAAAGCAATTACTGGTTGGAATTAAAAAATTATATTCAAAATAATTGAGGTTGAAATGATAGGTTATGTAATGGTGGGTACAAATAATTTAGATGCTGCCATTAAGTTTTATGATGAAGTTTTGGGAGTTATTGGGCTAACAAGAAACGAAACTGTAGAAAATGATTATGCTGCATATGGAAAGAAAGATACAAACGAAATAGAGTTTTACATCACAAAACCGTTTAATAAAAAAGCAGCAACTTTTGGAAATGGAACACAAATATCATTTATAACATCTTCAAGAGTTATTGTTGATAGATTTCACGAAACAGGACTAAAAGCTGGAGGTACTAGCGAAGGATCAGGAGGTGAACGACCAGAGGGATCAGGGGTTTATTATTCTTACGTTCGTGATCTTGATGGAAATAAAATTTGCACCTTTACAAATAGCAAGGAATAATACTATGTCTTATTCATCAATTCATGAAAAATTAAAAAATAAAAAAACTATTATTTTAGATGGTGGAATGGGTGCTGAATTAGAAAAGAATGGCGCTAAAATGGATGAAAAAATGTGGTGTGGAAAATGCTCAGTAGATCATCCAGAATTAGTAAGAAAAATTCATGAAGATTATATAAATGCGGGTGCTGATGTAATAACTACCAATACATATAGTACTACACCTATATCGATGAGGCAGTATGGTTATGAAGACTCGATTGAGGATTTTAATAGAAAAAGTGTTCAAGTTGCAAAAGAAGCAATTAAAAATTTAAATAAAGATGTTGCTCTTGCTGGAAGCGTTTCAACTTTTGGTAATTTTTATAAACTTGGAGTAAAAGCAATGATACCTGGTTTTGATGAGCAACTAAAAATTTTATCAGGTGAAGGAGTAGATTTAATTATTTTAGAAGCTATGTCTTCTCAGGCAGATATTGTGGAAACAATGTTAAACTGTTCTACAAAAATAAATATACCAGTTTGGTTATCAGTATCATGTGTAACGAATGATCAAAATCAAATAATGCTTGGATATAATGATACAATTGACGCTGATACTCATGTTTATGAAAATTTTGAAATATGTATAAATAATTTTAAAAAAATTCATAACGGTCCAATTTTAGTAGCTCATTCTGATATTAAAACCACAGGAAAGGCAATAAAAACTGCAAGAGAAAATTTTGATGGAATTATAGGAGCATATCCAAATAAAGGATATTATGAAAAACCACATTGGAGATTTATAGATGATATGACTCCTGATGATTATTTGAATGAAGTAAAAAATTGGGTAAAAGATGGAGCTCAAATTATAGGTGGCTGTTGTGGTATAGGGGTTGATGAAATTAAAGCAATTTCAATTTTAAAAAACTAAAGTATAAATTAAAAAATAATGAAAACATTTATTGGTGGAATTGGGTGCTTTTGGGATGAAACTAAATACGAGGGTATTGAAGGTATAATCTCAACCGAATGTGGTTACTGTGGAGGTGATGATCCCAATGTAACTTATAAAGCTGTGTGTGGTGGAGATACTGGACATATTGAAGTTGTAAAAGTTCAATATGATGAGAAAAAAAAATCATATGAAGATATGGTAAATCTATTTTTTGAACTGCACGACTCTACACAAGTAAATAGACAGGGTACATATGTAGGTATTCAATATAGATCTGAAATATTTTATAATACTGATGAAGAAAAAAAGATTGCTGAAAAGGTGTTAAACGAGGTGAATAAAAAGTTGGATGGTAAAGTATCAACAAAAATATCTAAGGAAAAAAATTATTGTAAAGCAGAAGGATATCACCAGAAATACGAACAAAAAAAATCATTAAAATATTGAAAATTAAAAAATTAGCTTCTGTTAAAAATCCTGAGTTAGAAACAATTAAAGACAATAAGGCTTTATGGAATCTTCCACAAACTAGAAGATTTGGTTATAGAAATTTACATAAAATAAATCGGTACAGTCTTTATTTAAGATCTGATCTAGTATTAAGACTAAAGTCAAAACCTAATAATAAAATTAGTAAAATACCATTGGTTAAAAAAATGATCAAAAATAAGTCTTTTTGCTCGTTAATCGTTGGCAAAGGTCAAAATATATTATTTGAAAAATATGCTAAAGATTTCAAAAGAAATCAACCACAGACAATAATGTCAATAACTAAAATGTTTATTAATTTATTTGTTGGTGAACTTGTTAAAAATAAATCAATAGATTTGAATAAAAAAGTTTCACATTATTTGCCTGAAATTGGAAGTGGTTACGCTGAAGCAAATATACAAGATGTTTTAAATATGAATATTATAAATTCCTATACCGAAGATTATACTAAAGCATATTCTTCTTCATTTTTACATGAGCCAGTTGGAGGTTGGAGACTACCAAAAAATTTAAAAAATCATTTAAGCCAAGAGGAATATTTAAATTCGATTAAAAAAATTAAAAGCAAAAGTTTAATAAATAGTTCTGAATATGCATTTTATAAATCAGCGAATACTGATGTAGTGGGATTAATTGTAGAAAAGGTAAGTGGAAGAACTTTGAGAGATTGGGTATTGTCGGCAGTTGAAGCTGCTGGATTTGAAGAAGGCTTATATATTGCTTCTGATAGATATGGGATGCCATGGATGTCAGGTGGTGGTTGTTTAATTGCTAGGGATTTTTTAAGAATGGGTTTGCTTTTTGCTAGAAAAGGTATGGGAGTTGGAAATAGAAAAGTTGGATCACCTTCTTATTTTGACAAAACAATTAAAAATTTAGGACCTAAATACATGGAATTATCAAAAAATAAATATTTGTATTACTCTAATTCAACAATGGTATCAGGTAACATGATTGGACACTCTGGATATGGAGGTCAGTTTTTAGCAACAAATTTTAAAACTGGCAAAGTTGCTGCATTTTTTTCAGTATTGGAAACAAAATCTGCAACAAAAGAGAGTTATAAAGTTGATATGATTAATATGTTAATAAATTTAGTTAATAATTAATATTTAAATTAAGAATACCTTGAAATTAATTTTTTCAGATGATTATCTGTAACACCACAACATCCTCCAATAATTTGAATTTGGTCATCAATTAGTTTTTCACATTCATCAGCAAATTCATCCTCTGCGTGTGTCACTGTTGCCTTATGTGTTTTTGTATCAAACTTATGTATCTCTGGATAAAACATAATTGGGCCCTGCCAATTATTTTTAATCACCCTCAATCCATCAAGGGCATCAACAAGCCAAGTATGCATAATACCATAAACATCTCCGCCCATATTTGTTAGAGATTTTATAATATCATCTAAAAAAACAATCTTATCATCAGGAATAAATTTTGGTTGCTCTTTGTATATACTTTCATCATAAATAAGTGATTTTTCTT
The DNA here is from genome assembly GCA_902599955.1 of uncultured Pelagibacteraceae bacterium. Lineage (GTDB taxonomy): Bacteria > Pseudomonadota > Alphaproteobacteria > Pelagibacterales > Pelagibacteraceae > Pelagibacter. The sequence continues at coordinate 53,673 of CACKHK010000005.1, read as the reverse complement.
TTTCAGCTCTAAAATTTCTTCCAATAACGTTATTATCGAACTTACTTATACAGCAACTTAGTCCAACCCAAACAGGTAAACCAGTTTCTAATGCAGAGCTAAGTAAGATTTTTGAGTGATCTATATCTAATATCATTTCTAGAATTAAAACATCGACTCCTTCTTCTTTTAAGATTTTAGCAGCCTCTTTATAATTTCTCTCTTCCTCTCTAAATGAAGGTAAGTACTTTGGATCTGGAACAAATTCATTTTCCTTTAATGAAAAAAAATTCGACATACTACCTGCTATTCCAACTATATTTTCTTTCCTCTTATTCTTAATTGCCTTTTTGGCTATTTCTACAGATCTAACAATAAACTCTTTTGTTTCATCACCTCTATTAATACTATTCATATTGTGTCTTGTGGTGCTAAAAGTGTTTGCTGTAATAAGATCACAGCCTGCATCCATAAAATTTTCATGAACTTGTCTTACAATTTCTGGCGCTGAGATTGTTGCTAATGCAGAAAAAGCTGGTGTCATCTCGCCTCCTAAATTTGCAATCTCAGACCCATTTCCACCATCTAAGAATATTTTTGAATTTGATTTAAACTTTTCTTTAAAGAGCATCTATTTTTCTTCTTTTGGTGCTAGAACAACAGCTAATACTCCTCCTACAACAATCATTGTACTTCCAACAACTTCTCTCCAACCAAATGTTTCATCTGTTAAAATGCCAGCCGATATAACTCCAACTACTATTTCGCTTAAATATAATATTGCACAAAGGCCTGCACCTAAAACAGATGGAGACCACATTATAACTACTCCGGTAGGAATAAAATAAAATACTGAAATAAGAACTAAAAAAGTAAACATTGATGCAAAAGCTTCAAACGGTGGCATCGGTCCTAAGTAATCTTTTAAAATAAAGCCAGCAAAAATATTAAATATTGTCCCATAAAAAAAGAAAGAAAAGATTACCGGAAAGACACCGTCTGTTTTGGAAATTTCTAAACGCACTAACCCAGCCCCAAATAGTACACCTCCTAGTAATGCCAACCAATCTCCTGCATTTTGTGGTAATGGTATGATATTAGATTGACTGAAAACTACCCACAAACCCCCAAGTGCTAAGCTTAAAGTTAAAACTCTTTCTAAACCTGGTCTTTTTTTTAAAAAATATATTTCAAAAATAGTCGTCCAGACAGGTATCATGTAAAACATGATCAATGCTCGTACAACATCTGTAAGCAAGAAACTTAATGCGTAACATATAAAACCACTGCCCGTTAAAAAACCAACAAAAGGAATTTCTAAACCAGATGTACGACCTTTATACTTTCTCCACAAAGAGATGGGTGTAAGTAATAAAATTCCGATCATCATTTGAGAAATTGTTCCCCATCCTCCAGTAAGTCCTCCATCTTCTAAAATTCTTTGAGGTAGCCAATAAACTCCCCATGATCCAGCAGCTATTGCTAATGCAAAAGCTATTTTAAAATGATGTTTGTGTCTGACCATTAGTTTAATTTTGGTTTAATTTTAGAAAAATTAAAAATTTCTTCATATCTTTTTGCAAAAGATATCACTTTTAAATCTTCTTTTTGTTTTGCTATAATTTGAATACCTATTGGAAATCCTTCTTTATTAAAACCAATAGGTAAAGAAATTGATGGTAGGTAAAAAAGACTAGCAAATATATGTATTTCAATCCATCTATGATAAGTATCCATTAATTTATCATTAATTTTTTCTGGGTGTCTTAAATTTTTATCAAAAGGAAATGATTGTTGAGATGGTAAAGCTAAAAAATCAAAATCACCAAATAAACTATTTACATCATTTAATAATTCAATTCTTGAGTTAAGAGCAGATTTTACATCTTCATCTGTAAGTTTGATACCTTTATTGTATTCCCATATCGCTTGTGGAGTCATCTCATTAATATCTTTTATATTCATTGTAATAATATCCTCATAAATACTTTTTGCTCTCAACGTTCCCCAGCAATTCCATAATTTATGAGCATCTATTTTTGGTTTTAAGTTTTCAATTATAACTTTATGCTTTTCAAGATTGTTAAGTTGTTTGTTACATATTTCAATTATCTCAGGATCATATTGATAATTACCATTCATATCAGATAACCATCCAATTTTTATTTTTGAAAATTCCTGGTCACTTAAATTAACCTCACTAAAAGAATTATCTAAACTGAAAGAAATTGGATCTTCTTTATGTTCTCCAACTATGACATCTAAAAAAATAGACAGATCATTAGGTGTTCTGGCTAGACATCCTGGTGTTGAAATAACTGGAAGATTTTTCTTTTTTTCATTTGTTCGATAATCGGGAAGTAATCCTGGTGTTGGTCTAAAACCATAGACATTTGCATAAGCAGCAGGTGTTCTACAAGAACCCATCATATCTGTACCATCAGCAAATGGTAGTAAATTTGCTGCAACTGCAACACCAGCTCCACCACTTGATCCACCTGATGATTGACTATTTCCATAAATGTTTGGTGTTATTCCAAATAATCTATTAGCTGTATGAGCGCCCACTCCTAATTCAGCAGTATTTGTTTTTCCAATTATTATTCCACCGGCATCTATTTGTCGATCAACAATTATAGAATTTTTTTTTGGAAAATAATCTTTATATCCGGGAAAACCATAAGTGGTTGGAAAACCAACTACATCTAGCAAATCTTTAGAGGCAAGAGGTAAGCCGAATAACGGCTTATTTTCGTCAAAATTTTTGTCCTTAATCTCAGCTTCTTTAATTATTTCTTCTTCATCCTTAATTGAAACAATAGCATTCAAAGATGGATTAAATTTTTTTATTCTTTCAAAATATAAGCCAACTATTTCTTTTACTGAAACATCCTTTTTCTTAATTAAAGAAATAATTTCTTTAACTGATTTATTTTCAAGCATGAGAATTTACTATTATCTAGCTTTTTTAATGGATGCTAGAGTAATTTCCTTTATTTCTTCTAAAGTTGCTTTTCTAGGATTTTGTCCATAGGCTTGATCTTTCATTGATTTTTCAGCAATTCTATCAACACAATCCTCGGGGACTCCAATTTCGCTTAAACTTTTTGGAATTTTAATTCTATCAAGAATGTTTTCAATGTTTGATATAAATGCATCCACAGAATGATCTTTAAATTGCATTGCTTCAGACATTCTTTTAACTTTTTCTTCCATACCTGGCAGATTATATTTTAAAACTACAGGTAATATTATTGCATTCGTTAGTCCGTGATGAGTATTGTATTCGGCTCCAACCATATGAGCAATAGCATGTACTAATCCTAAACCTTTTAAAAAAGAAATTCCTGCTAAACAAGATCCAACATGCATTCCACCTCTTGCAACTATATTGCTAGGATCTTCTACAGCTGTGACTAAAGATTTTGATATTAATGACAATCCCTCTAACGCTGCACCATCACACATTGGATTGAAACCAGGAACACAATAACCCTCTATACCATGGATTAAAGCATCTGCACCAGTCCATGCCGTTAAGTTTGCTGGCAATCCAATAGTTAGTTCTGGATCTAACAATGCTAAGGAAGGTCTAACATCTGGATGCCACATACAAAATTTCATGCCTTCTTTTAAATAAGTAACCATAGCTGAAATTTCTGTTTCAGCTCCAGTTCCAGCAGTTGTTGGAATAGTTATAATTTTTGGGAACGGGTTATCCTTACTAATGTTAGGCGGAGTTAATTCAAACTCAAAATCTCTTAATGGAACGTCATTGTTTGCTGTGAGGCAAATTAATTTTCCTCCATCCATGGCACTGCCTCCACCGATTGCAATTATAGCATCATGGTTTCCATCTTTAAATTTACTAACACCATTTGAAACCTCATCTTCTCTTGGATTTGGAGATATATCAAAAAATAAATCTGATTTTACATCAGAACTTTTTAAATAATTTTGTAAATTTATAATAAATGGTAACTTTGTGCTACCTTTATCTGTAACAATTAAAGGGTTTTTAATATTTAAATTATTACAGATACCACCTATTTCTTTCAATCTACCTGGACCGTATGCAATATTAGTCGGAAACGTCCAATCTTGATTGGATAGAATATCAGTTTCATTAAGTTTAAAACTTTGCATTTCTTTTATAAGGTATACAATTTTAAAAAATTATAAATGAATATTTTGTCTGAGAATACAGATTTAAAAAAAACATATTTAGCAATAGTTACGATGCTCTTAGCAATTTTATGTGTGGATATGTATATGGTTGTAATAAAGTTTTTGGGTAATGAATATACTGTAATTCAGTTAGCAGTATTCAGAAATATTGCGGGGGTAATCCCTTTATTTATACTTATTTTATTTACTAAAGAGTACATTTCAGTTTTTAAGAACCTAAACAATAAATTCATAATCTTAAGCTTTTTTAGAGGTTTGGCTTTCTTATCAATGAATATATTTATATTTATTTCTGTTATTAACTTAGAATTTGCTACTGCTATGGTTCTTACATTTTCTTCACCATTTTTCATTGTAATTTTATCAATAATTTTTTTAAAGGATAAGGTTGGTATTTATAGATGGTCCGCAATTTTTATAGGTTTTTTTGGAGTTGTTTTAATTGTTCAGCCAGGAAGTGACATATTTAGTTTTTACTCAATATTTCCAATTCTAACTGCGATAGCTTGGGCATTAAGTGTGATAATTTTAAAATTTATACCTGATGGTCACTCAACAGCAAAAATTCAATTATATACTTTAATATTTAATGTAATTGGTGGTGTTGTGCTGTTTTTATTGACCACTGGACATGCAGAAATAAAAAATACTCAAGATTTTTTTCTTATGACATTGACTGGTATTCTTGGAGGTACTGCAGCAATACTTTTTATCTATTCTTACAGATTAATCTCTGCAAGTAAGATGGCTTCGTTTGAATATTTTGGCATTCCTTCATCGTTTGTTTTGGGCTGGTTATTTTTTAATGAAGCTCCTTGGGAACAATTATTTCCAGGAGTTTTCGTAATTGTGTTTGCTGGAATGATTATAATTTGGAGAGATAAAGTAAAACAAAAAAAAACTAAGGTGAGTAGAGAAATTAACTAGCAGATTTCATTGATTTCATAACTATTGCTCTATCAATTTCACCAATAAGCTCACCTGTCTCACTATTAACCACTGGAAATTTCTGATCTGTATCTACAAGCTTATCAATTAAAGTTTCTATTTTTGAATTGTGAGGAATATTATTTGATCCGTTTTCAAACATTTTTTTTGTATCGTCACAACATTCTTCCCTCATTACTTTGCTTGCACTAAGGACTTTGTATTTTGGTACGTCTTCGCAAAAATCTTTTACATATTGATCTTTGGGGTTAGCAACTATTTCCTCTGGTGTCCCTACTTGAGAAACTTCTCCATCTTTCATAATTGCAATATGATCACCCATTTTAATTGCCTCTAAGAAATCATGAGTAATAAATACCATAGTCTTCTGTAACTTTTCTTGAATCTTTAATAGTTCATCCTGCATTTCTCTTCTAATTAATGGATCTAATGCTGAAAAGGGTTCATCAAAAATTAAAATTTCTGGATCTACAGCTAATGCACGAGCTAAACCCACCCTTTGTTGCATTCCTCCTGATAGTTCTCTTGGATAATTATTGTGCCAACCTTCTAAACCAACCATTTTTAAAACTTCCATTGATTTTTCTACTCTATCATTTTTTTTATTTCCTCTAATCTCTAAACCATATCCAATATTCTCCACAACTGTTCTATGTGGAAATAAACCAAAATGTTGAAAAACCATGCTCATTTTATTTCTTCTTAAATCTAATAATTCTTTTCCGCTCATTTTCGTTACATCAACATCATCCATTTTTACTGTTCCAGACGTTGGTTCAATTAATCTTGAAATACATCTAACTAAGGTTGATTTTCCGCTTCCCGATAAACCCATTACAACAAATGTCTCACCTTTCTCAATTGAAAAGCTAACATCTTTTACTGCAACCACATGTCCGGTTTTTTCTTGAACTTCTTTTATTGATAAACTTTTATCTAAATCTTTAATTATTCTTTGTTCGTCAGAACCAAATAATTTCCAAACATTTGAACACGTTATTTTTGGTTGATTATTCATATTTTGTTATTTTAATAACACAAAAATAGACAATATTTTTCTTTAAAAGTAAAATTATTTATTTTAAATTTTAGATAATATGTCTTCTGAAGTAGCAAGTATCCAAGGAAAGCCAAATTCATCAAAAAATATTATTACGTATTCTGTAATCTTAATAACATTTTTAGTTGCACTGTGGTTATCTTTTCAAAGCGATGGTCCTTCAAAAATGCCAAAGGTCGTCACTGATCAATTTACATTTACAGCATGGGTTAATGAAGGTGAAGATTATTTAAAGAAAAATTATAGATGGATTACCAAAATAATAGCCAGTTATATTAAAAATATATATTACTTTGTTGAAGATTTCCTTATCGACTCACCTTGGCTATTAATTGCAGCATTAATATTTTTGCCTTGCTTAATTGCAGGTGGTTTAAGATTAGGATTGTACTCTTTATTTGTCATTTATTTTTGGGGTGCAACAGGAATGTGGGAACCATCTCTGCAAACGGTAGCATTGATGGGTTTATCGGTTTTACTATGTGTCGTAGTTGGAGTGACTCTAGGTGTGCTTTGTTCACAAAGTGACAGGTTTGAAAATTTTATGAAGCCTATTTTAGATACAATGCAAGTAATGCCGGCGTTTGTTTATCTTTTTCCAGCTCTTTTCTTTTTTGGAATTGGAGGAGCGCCAGCAATATTAGCCACTATGATTTACTCAATGCCTCCAATAATAAGATTAACAAATACTGGTATAAGACAAGTTTCAGCAGAAACAATTGAGTCTGCTACCTCATTTGGATCAAGTAAGTTACAACTACTATTTAAAATTAAAATTCCACTCTCGCTACCAAGTATAATGATGGGAATTAATCAGGTGATAATGATGGCTTTAGCACTTGTAGTTTTGGCATGTTTCATTGGAGCTGAAGGAATTGGTGGTCAAGTATGGCAAGCAATTAGAAGACTTGATGTTGGGTGGGCAATGGAAGGAGGACTTTGTATTCTTTTCATGGCAATAATGTTTGATAGATTTAGTATGTCATTTAGCAAAACAAAACAAATACTTCCATCGAATGTTCAAAAATTTTATTTACTCCCACAATCTTGGGAAAAATTTGCAATAGTAAGAATTATAGAAAAGCCTTTAGAATTTTTAGCTGGTTTAATTAATTTTGTTTGTACAAATTTAACAAAATTTATTGCGTATGTATTTGAATTTTGTGTTTCTTTAGCAAATAAAGAAACAGCAAGAGATATTGGTGAAATAATTTCTAGAAGATATTATATAATACCTTCTTTTTTACTTGTTCTGACTATTTCATTCGTTGACTCTTATATGGTAAGTATAGGATCATTTCCTGAAGAGTGGAGATTGTCAATTAGGCAACCGATTTCTAGTAGTGTAGAATCTTTAACTGTTAATCCTAGTTTTATTGCATTTACAAAAGCTCTTAGGGGATTTGTATATCTTAAACTCTTAAGACCACTTGATATATTCTTAACTCATGTGCCATGGTGGTATACATTAGGGGTATTTGCAGCAATTGGATATTTTACTGTCGGTATTAGATTTGCAATTATTACAGCAATATTATTACTTTTCATTGGTGCTTGTGGGATATGGCCACAATCAATGATAACACTATCATCTGTTTTAGTGTCTGTAGCTTTATGCTTTATAATTGGAGTTCCTCTTGGAATAATTGCCTCTTATAATGAGAGATTTAGAAATGTTCAAAACGTGGTTTTGGATGCCATGCAGACTTTACCTTACTTCTGTTATTTAATTCCTGTTTTAATGTTTTTTGGAGGAGGAATAGTATCTGCAGTACTTGCAACAGTTATATACTCTATACCACCCATCATTCGATTAACATCTTTAGGTTTAACTCAAGTATCTGGGACTTACTCAGAGGTTTCACGTTCATTTGGTGGTACTTTATTACAAACTCTAAATAAAATTAAATTTCCATTAGCTATTCCAAGTTTAGTTATTGGATTTAATCAAACAGTAATTATGGCTTTCGCAATGCAGATTGTTACACCTTTAATTGGTGGAAAAGGATTAGGTTTGGAAGTATTTAATGGATTAGCAAGATCTGATACCGGTAGAGGGTTGGCAGCAGGTATAGGAATTGTATTATTAGCAATAATTATAGACAGAATTTCACTTGCTTGGACTAAAAAACAGAGAGAAGCTCTAGGTTTATAAATCAAGTAAAAGCATCATTATTCACAGTTTACAAACTAGTAATTTTTGTTTTAGAATAAGACTTTAATTAATTAAAAGAGAGGAAATAAATGAGGTTATCAAAAACAATATCAGCTCTATTTTTATCTTTCGTAATTTTACTTGCTAGTCTTACTCAGGCAAATGCAAAAAGATTACATGCTGCTATTGCTGACTGGACAGGTGGAATAATCACTTGTGAAGTTGCAGTAGCAATTCTTGAACGAGAAATGGGCTATAAAATTAAACAAACAGTTTTCCCGTCTGGTACTGGATTATGGGAAGCAATTGCAGCTGGAGAACTTGATTTCGCTTGCGAGAGTTGGCCAAGTTATGCAGAGGCAGACGATGTAATGTTTAATGAAGATTTAATTTATGACGGCAAAGTAGTAAAGTCTTATAAAGGAGATGGAACAGTTGATCTTTTAGGAACTACTGGAATCATCGGTATGTCAGATTACTGGATACCTAGATATGCTGCAGAAGAAATGGGCATTAAAACTTGGAGAGACCTAAACAAACATAAAGCTAAATTTGCAACTATTGAAACCGGCGGTAAAGGAAGATTAATTGGATGTCCTGTAGCTGGTTGGAACTGTCATGACCAAAAAAGACTTGATCTTTTAGGAATTGATTTCCAAGCAGATGAGCTAGGTACTGAAGCGGCTGCAATTGCAGAAGCAAAAGCTGCTTACATGAGAAAAGAGCCGTTCTTGTTATACTTATGGTCACCACACTGGTTCTTTGGTGAGTTTGACATGGTAGGAGTTCAACTTCCTGAATACAAAACTTGTGAAGGAGACACATTTACTGAAGCAAACAACTGGAAAACTTGCGGTACAGATGGATGGCCAGCAACTGGTTGGGATAAAGATTACACTATGAATTATGGAAATCCTGACACATTTGCTAAACCAGAACATGCTAAAGCAAAAGCTTTTTTTGAAAGAATGAAATTAGAAAACTTAGACCAAGCTAAGATGCTTGTTGAAGTTGACATCAAAAAAAGAGACGTTAAAGAAGTTGTAAATGAGTGGTTAGACAACAATCCAGATAAATGGAAAAGTTGGTTACCTAACTAATAATTAAACTTCAAAAAAATAATTAAGGGCTTTGTGGAAACAGAGCCCTTTTTTTTTACATGCATATAATACATAGAGGAATTGTAAATAAGAGTTACAAAGAAAACTGCTTAGAGTCTTTTCGAGCGTCATTTAAAAAAAGATTTGGGATTGAAACAGATATTCATTCAACCAAAGATAAAAAGTTTGTATGCTTTCATGATTTTACTTTAAAGAGAATTTTTAAAATAAGTAAAAGTATCAAAAATATTAATTATGAAGATCTAAAAAAAATTAAAAATAAAAACTTTCAAATACCACCATTAAAAGAGGTTTTAAAAATTTCAAAAAATAAATTTCCTATCTTTATTGAAATAAAGCCATTATTTAATAAAGAACTTTTATCTAATTTGATTAAAGAAACTAGAAGTTTTAAAAAATGTACTTTTATCTCTTTTAAGCATGAAAACATCTATAATCTTCTTAAACTTAACTCAAAACTATCAGTAGGTTTATCTTTTTCCAACAAATCTAGCATAAAATCTATTTTAAAAAGTAGCCTAAACAAAAAAATAAAATATCTAATATTAGATAAAAAGTTTTTAAATAGTCGAAGAATACAAATAATTAATAAAGAGAAATATTATTACACGATTAAAAACAAAAAGGAATTTTTGAAATATGAAAAAGATAACAATCTTATATTTGAAAACTTATGATTTATATTTTTTAAGATATTCCAATCTTCCAAGTATTTCATCTCTATCTAAATAATATCCTTGAAGATGACGATGACCTGAATTTGGGTCAAAAGCAGTTCTGCCGTGTAAAACACGCCTATTATTAAAAGAAAATATGTCTCCAGGTCCTAATCTAAATTTAATCTGAAACTTATCATCGTGTAGAAGATTTCCAAATCTATGGTGGGCTTTATAAACTTTATCCATTTTATCTGGATGACAATCTAAAGCATCCATCGTTGCAACACTAAATCTAATATCATGAAAATCTTTATCTTTTGTTAAACTAATTGCGGGTGCATGATAGCTTCTGTGAGATTCTTGAGTATAATCTTTATCTCTAAATTTAAGAGGCACAGAAACCAGTGTCTCAAATATATCTTTTTCATTTTGTCTAAGATAATCGGCTACAGCAAACCCATCGATTGCTGAAGAGTCTCCACCATTTGCATCATTTACTAAACAATGCAAAAACTGATAACCAGGTGGTAATTCAAACCAAGGTAAATCCATATGATTTCTTAAAGCATGCGCCGTGTATGCAGAATTATTTGGTTTTGGAATATTTATTACCTCAAAAGGGGTTTTAAAAAATGTTTCTCTGACATGGCTTATTCGATGAAGAATTTTAAAGCCTGATTTTTTTTCTGTTGGTGAGTTTTTAACTATGGCAATACCTTTATGATGTAATAGTTCAAGCCATTTTATTAAACCTTCATCAGAGTCAATTACTTCATCATGCTCAATGCATATACTTTCAAAATTATTTTTTAAGTTATTATCCCAAAGTTGATAAGGAGATATATATTTTTGTTTATTTTTGATTGTATAGCAATTTTCTCTTAACCATTTTGGGTCATAATAACTTATGTGTTCTCCCTCACTCCACTCAATTTCTAATTTACCATCATCATTAAGAGAGTATTTTTTAGGATTTATATCTTTAGAAACTTCTAAAATATTAAACATTCTATGTCGTGAATCTTTGTCATGCGCGGTTGGACAATTATCTCTTAGCCACATATAATTGAATTTACTCTCCTCCCCATCATTCCAAATAATTTGAAGGTAAGTGCTATTTTTTGAGATTTTAGAAATTGAATTCATGATAAATAATTATATAAAATGGTAAAAATTTCAATTCAATTAATGGTTGAAAGCTTTTTATTTATTTAATTGTAGGTTTGCTTTGATGCATTAAAAGAATTAGACTTTTAAAAAATGTCAAAAATTGAAATCAATAACGTATATAAAATTTTCGGGCCTAAACCATCTAGTGTTCTAAAAATGGTTCAAGAGGGTGCTACTAAAGAGGAAGTTTTAGAGCAAACAGGACATACAGTTGGATTAGATAATGTTTCTTTAAAAATTGAGGAAGGAGAAACCTTTGTGTGCATGGGTTTATCTGGATCTGGAAAATCTACATTAATCAGACACTTAAATAGATTGATAGATCCTACTTCTGGAGAAATTTTAGTTGAAGGCAAGGATGTAACCACTCTCAATAAAGAGCAATTAATTGAATTCAGAAGGCAAAAAATGAGCATGGTATTTCAAAGGTTTGGCTTATTTCCACATAAGACAGTTTTACAGAATGTTGGCTACGGACTTGAAATGCAAGGTGTGGAAATTGAAAAAAGAAATGCTACCGCAATGGAGAAAATTGAGTCCGTAGGTTTATCTGGATTTGAAAATCAATATCCAGCTCAACTATCTGGTGGAATGCAGCAACGAGTAGGGCTTGCAAGAGCTTTAGCCACTGATACTGACATTATGCTTATGGACGAAGCTTTTTCAGCATTAGATCCATTGATAAGAAGTGACATGCAAAAACAATTGATAGATCTCCAAGCAGAATTAAAAAAAACCATAGTGTTTATTACTCATGATCTTGATGAGTCACTTCGATTAGGGGATCATATTGGAATTTTAAATGCTGGAAAACTTGTGCAAGTAGGAACGCCAGTAGAAATTATAATGAACCCGGCAGATGAATATGTTGAGGCATTTGTAAAAGATGTAAACAGAACAAAAGTAATAAAAGCAAAAATTATAATGAAACCTATTAATCAATCAGATGGTATAGATAAATCAAACCTGATTAAAGTTGAAGAAGATCAATTTATCGAGGAATTTCTACCTCAAGTTGTTTGTAGTAATTCCAATTGCGAAGTTGTCGACAAACAAGGAAACGCTAAAGGTTATATCTCAAATAAAGAATTACAAGAATCGCTGAGAAGCTCATAATTTATATTGTGCAGTTATGGAAAAAAACTTAAGCAAAATTGTTGATTTAGAAAAATATCCTATTCACGACTTACAATCTCACAAAATAAAAAAAATAATTGAAAAATGTAAAGCAGAATTAGAAAATGATAGTTGTTCAGTAATTCCAAACTTTATTTTACCAAATTCTTTAGCAGTTATTAGAAAAGAGTTAGAGCAACAGCTAGATGAAGTTTATATGTCTAAAGAAAGTATCAATGCATATCTTTATGCAAAAGATGACCCCTCTCTTCCTAAGGATCATCCAAAAAGAATTTTTATGAACAGATACAATGGATATCTAAACTCTGATTGTTTTGCAAAAAACTCCGAAATGAAATTTCTTTACGAAACTGAAGAGCTACTTAAATTCGTGTCCGCTTGTCTAGGAATTTCTCCAATTTATAGATGGGCTGATCCCTTAGCTTGTCATGCTTATAATGTAATGGAGCCTGATGGCATATTGCCTTGGCATTTTGATAGTTGTGAATTTACTTTAAGTCTTATGATACAAAAACCAGATCAAGGTGGGATATTTGAGTATTGTCCAAATATAAGAGAACCAGGAAATGAAAGATTTGATGAAGTAAAAAAAGTATTAGATGGAGATCGTTCAAAAGTTAAACAACTTGAACTAAAACCTGGTGATTTACAAATATTTAAAGGACGATTTACTATGCATAGAGTAACCAAAATAATAGGAAAAACCTCACGTTACATGTGCATACCAGCATATGTATTAGATCCATGGAGAGTAAATACACCTGAACATTCTAAAGCAATTTATGGAAAGGTGTTGCCCATACATATAGAAAGAAATAAAGTTAGATCTGACGGTTTAGCTGATTAAATAAAATAATGTCATATAATTTTAAAAGTAAAAAGATAATTATTTCTGCTGGTGCTACAGGGATTGGTTGGGCGACAGTAAAAGAGTGTCTTGAAAAAGGTGCAAAAGTATTTTTGTGTGACATAGATCAAAAATCAATAAATAAATTAAAAAAACATCCATTAAATAATAAAAGATTGTTTAGTTTTCATTGTGATGCTTCAAATGAAAACGATGTGACTAATTTTTTTAGAGAAATTAAAAAAAAAACACAAAAAATTGATGCTCTAATTAATAATGTTGGAGTAGCAGGTCCAACTGGAACTATGGAAAAACTTAAGACAAAAGATTGGGAACAAACATTAAAAATAAATGTAATTAGTCATTTTATTTTTTCAAAATTTGCAATTCCAATGTTAAAAAAAAATAAAGGTGGTTCTGTAGTTAATCTATCTTCTACTGCAGGTATATTTGGTTTTCCATTAAGATCTCCGTATTCAGCAAGTAAATGGGCAGTTGTGGGAATGACAAAAACCTTAGCAATGGAATTAGGAAAATTTAAAATTAGAGTTAATGCGATTTGTCCTGGAACTGTAAAAGGAGACAGGATGGGTAGAGTAATCAGAGATAAAGCAAAATTTTTAAAAATTTCTAAAAAAGCTGTTGAAAGTGAGTTCGTTTCTATGACATCTCTAAACACTTGGGTTTATGAAAAAGATATTGGAAATATGTGTTGCTATTTAATTTCAGATGAGTCTTCTAGAATTTCAGGACAAGTTATTGGTGTAGATGGAAACACTTTAAGAATGCATTAAGTTTTTATAAACTTTCAATAAATCCTAATAAGTTATTTGTTATTTGCTCAGGAGCCTCTATCAAAAAAGAGTGTTTTACATTTGGTATTATAACCAATTTAGAAATTTCAATCTCATTTGACATTCTCTCATTGTGAGAAGGTGTACAACCTCCATCATTTTCTCCTGTCATAAATAAACATGGCTTCTTAATTTCTTTTAACCATGAAATCATCTCAGTTTCTGCATATATTTTAAATACGTTTATAAAAACATCTTTGTCTGTATCTATAACCTGATTTAATCTTCTTGATACAAGATCAGGATTCTTTTCTATGAAGTCATCTGTAAACCACCTCGTGGTTAAATTTTTTAAAGTTTGTTCAACACCTTTATTTTTTAAATCAGAAATAACGTTCCACACTTTTTGTTTATCTTCTTCCGATCTTCCTGCCACCGTTGATAATAAACCTACTGAAATTACTCTTTCGGGAAATTTTCTTGCATAAGCAGGAGCAATCATACCTCCTAAAGAATGCCCCATAAAATGGGCTTTTTCTATACCTGTTCTTTCTCTAACTCTCTCAAGATCTAAAACAAGATCATCTAGATTAAAATCTTTGTTACTTACGGGTGATTTTCCGTGGCCTCTTAAATCATAAGTTACAACTGTGAACCTATCTTTAAGTTTTGGAACTATGAACCTCCATGCATCCTCTGCTCCTCCTACTCCATGGGTAAAAAAAATTGCAGGTCCAGATCCTGTTACTGAAAAATTACAATCTATGATATTCATAGATATTTATGCTACTTGAATATTTGATTTTTTAAAATATGGAATTACATTTTCACCAATTCTATGCATCGACTCTATTAAATCTTTTTGTGATTGACCAAAACTTGAACTAAGAATAATTTCGTCAACTCCAGCCTCGGCATAGACACTTAACTTATCAATCATCTCATTCAGAGGACAGATTAAAAGATTTTCTTTTAATTCATCTAAAGTTTGTTTTCTAGGTAAAGCTTCAATATTTCCTTCATTTACTTTACCAGGACCAGTAAACATATTATCAAATCGTTTGTAATATTCGTAAGCAAGTTTTGTTTTTTCTCTAGCTTCATTTTCATCTTTCGCTAAATAAGCCATACGTTGCATAGAAAGTTTTAGTAGTTTTCCCTCTTCTCCTAACTTTGTACAACCTTCTTTAAACGCATTCACTCTACTTAATAAAAGATCTTTAGTACCTGACAATACTGTTGATTGAACATGAAATCCCCTTGATGCTGCATCTTTAATACTTTCTAAATTCATGGCAGCTATCATCATTTGTACAGGATTGCTTATTGGTCGAGGCATAATAGTAATAGGTTCAAAGTCATAAAATTTACCTTTATATGAAACCTCTTTATTTTTTAACAATAATTGTAAAACCTCGAGTGATTCAATAAATTTTTCCTTTGATTTTTCAATTGGAGTTCCTAATCTTTGCATCTCCCAAGCAAAAGCACCTCTTCCAACACCTAAAATTAATCTCCCATCAGTTAAAATATCTGCTGTTGCGACTTCACCAGCATATGTTCTCATATCATGAAGAGGTAAAACAACTATTCCAGTTGTGATTTTAATATTTTTCGTGATAGATGCAATTTTTACAGCCATCTGCAAAGGTGATGGCATCATAAGTAAATTTATTAAATGATGTTCAGGAATTGATACTGTTGCATAACCAAGTTTCTCTGCAACAACACATTCTTCCAACATATTTTTAAAATGTTGTTTTGAACCTACATTTGTATCCGGCATATAGCTAGTTAAGAAGTGGTTAAAGTCCATGTGTTTAATTTACCATTTTAATTTTTCTTTAGATATCTATTTTCTAATTTTATTTTCATATTTTTTTCTAAATAGTTGTAAGTTGACTAAATACTCGTCTCTTATATTTGACAGTTGATTTATTGATTTTCCTTTAGCTTGTTTTTTTGTGCCTGAAATCAACCTTTCTGAGAGCTTTTTTGACAATTTTGGCGCCTTAAGCTTAGTCCATGGAAGTTTTAATGCTGGCCCAAACTGTTCCAACATATGCTTCATCCCAGCCTTTCCACCCGCTAAATGGAAGGTTAAAAATGTTCCCATTAAAGAATATCTTAAACCAGGACCATCCTCTATGGCTCTATCTAAATCCTCAGTTGTAGCATATCCATCATTTATAATATGTAACGCCTCTCTCCATAAGGCTTCTTGAAGTCTATCAGATAAATAACCAGGTAATTCTTTTTTTAGAACTATCGGATTCATTGAGATTGACTTATAAAATTTATTTGCAATTTTTAAAGATTTCTCACTAGTTTTTTTACTAGGAACTATCTCTACCAAAGGTAACAAATATACAGGATTGAATGGATGGCCAATAATACCTCTCTGAATATTTTTACATTTTGAAAAAATCTTTGATGGCAACAATCCTGAAGAACTTGATGAAATTAAAACTTTTTTTTTGCAACTTTTAGAAATATCCCTCATTAAAACAGTTTTTAAATTATAATTTTCTGGTGCACATTCTTGAATAAAATCAGCATCTTTAACTGCTTCTTCTAAAGATAGGAAAAATTTTAAATTATTTAAATTTACTTTTTTTTTGTTAAAAAGTTTTTTTACATATGGAAGTGCTCTTTTAATTTCATTAATCAAAATTTTTTTTTGCTTAAGATTTTTATCGTAAGCATGAACGATTTTATTATGAGCTAGAAATCTTATAATCCACCCTATTCCGATTACACCTGTTCCAACTACAGCAACTTTTTTAATATTTAACATTACTTGTGTTTAACAAGCTTAAGTTTTGTCCTAGTTTCCTCTGCTGTCATTATTGATGCTCCAAGATCTGTAACTATCCTTATTGCTTTCTCTACTAATTGAGCATTTGTTGCTAGTTTGCCCTTTGATAAATATAGGTTATCTTCCAAACCTACTCTTGGGTTTCCTCCCATAACAACTGTTTGAGCTACAAATGGCATTTCGTTTTTTGAAATTGCAAAACCTGACCACACTCCTTCTTTAGGCATTATGTCTTTCATGGCTTGCATTGCTAATGGAGTAGCAGGAGCTCCCCAAGGAATACCTAAACACATTTGAAACATTGGTGGATCATCAAGCAAACCTTCTTTGTACAATTGTGATCCAAACCACATATTTCCTAAATCAAATGCCTCTATCTCTGGTTTAACTTTAATTTCTTGTAATTTTTTTGCAGCCTTTCTTAAATCATTTGGTGTATTAACTGTAATTACAGAACCATCTCCAAAATTTAATGTACCAGCATCTAAAGTACAAATTTCGGGTAAAAATTGTTCTGCATTAGCTATTCTTTCCATTACATTTGCCATATCAGTCATTGGACCAAACTCTAACGGATTTTTACCTTGACCAATGTCTAAATCTCCGCCCATCCCAGTTGTTAAATTTAAAATGACATCTGTTTCGCTTGATCTAATTCTATCTACTACTTCTTTATATAATTCCAGTCTTCTGCTTGGCGTACCGTCCTCTTCTCTTACATGAATATGAGCAATTGCAGCACCTGCCTTTGCTGCTTCTATTGCGGATTTAGCTATTTGCTCTGGAGTTTTTGGTAAATCAGGATGTTTGCTTGCAGTATCTCCAGACCCAGTAACCGCGCATGAGATAAAAACGTTATTGTTCATAATTTATTTTTCAACTATATTTTAAAATCATATAAATGGAAATATCTGAATTACAGAAAGAATTAGCTGCTACTTTTAGATGGACAGCAAGACTAAATATGCACGAGGGTGTTGCAAACCATTTTAGTGCATGCGTCCCTGACTCTTCTGATTTTTACGTAAATAAGGCAGGCATTCATTTTAGTAATATGAAGGCAAGTGATTTAATCTTGGTGACAAAAGAAAATAAGGAAGAACTAAAGAATAAACCAGACATAATTGATCCAACAGCTCTATATATACATAGCGCGATACATGAAAAAGCACCACATGCAAGATGCATTTTTCATGTTCACTCAAAATATGCAACTGCCCTCTCCACTCTTAAAGACCCTGTTATGAAACCTATCGATCAAAATACAATGATGTTTTACAATAGAGTATCTGCATTCAAAGAATTTGGAGGTCTAGGACTAGAAGAAGAGTCCATTAAGATGGCAAATGCTTTAGGAAACAAACAACACATGTTACTTGCAAATCATGGAATTTTAACCACAGGAAGAACAGTGGCTGAAGGTTTTAACTCTCTTTATTATTTTGAGAGAGCAGCGGAAACATATCTTACAGCTCTATCAACAAACCAGGAACTTAATGTTGTAAGCCATGAAATTGCAGAAAAAACTGCAGAGGAACATGAAAATTTTCCCACAGATTTCGCAAATTTATTTTTATCTCAAATTAGGATCATTTTAGATAAAGAAGAGCCAGATTATAAAAGTTAAGATGGACCTAGATAAATTAAAAGTAAGAAGAAGTTTTATATTTACACCGGGGCTTCACCCTGAAATGTTTCCAAAAGCGATTGCATCAGGTGCTGATATGGTTTGTATTGAATTAGAAGATGGAATAGCAATAAACGATAAAGAACAAGCCCGAAACAATACTATAGAAGCTCTTAAAACGCTCGAAGTTAAAAATGATGTAGAACTAGTTGTAAGGTTAAATAATCAAAGAACTAAATTTGGTCTTTTAGATCTAGAAGCTTTTATATCAAGTAAAGTAGATCTTAAGGCTATTATGTTACCCAAAGTTAAAACGCCAGATGAAATAACATTTATAGACGATCTACTTACAGACTGTAATTTAGATACCGATCTTCATGTTATAATGGAAACAAATGAAGCTTTAGAAAATATTTATAATATTGCTCATGCTAGCAAGAGAATTGTAGCTTTATATTTTGGTGGAGTTGATATGGCAGCAGAGCTAAGAGTTGAGAATAAATGGGAAAATCTTGTTCATGCAAGATCAAAGTTGGTTCATGCGGGAGCTAGTGTCGGTGTGGACGTTATAGATGTGCCATATTTAGATTTAGAAAACATGGATGGAATGAGGAAAGAAGCTGAACAAGTTAGAAATCTTGGATTTACTGGAAAAGGCTCTATTCATCCCAAACAAATTCAAATTTTAAATGAGGTATTTACACCTCCAAAAGATGAAATTACTAAGGCAAAAAAAATATTAGAGGAATTTAATAACTCAAATACAGGTTTAGTAGTTATAGATGGTAAACTAATTGAAAAACCTGTCCTTAGAGAAATGAAAAGAAAAATACTAATAGCTGATAAAATTAACAAAAGTTAAAAATGTCGTATCATCTTGCAACGAGAAAAATAGTTAAAGAGTGGACAGATTATAATGAACATATGAATATGGCTTATTATATCTTAATCTTTGATCAAGCATGGGAGACAATGCTTAATAAATTTCAAATGGGTGGCGAAAATGCAAAATCAAATCTGAGAAGCACTATGGTTGTTGAAACTAGAACCACTTACAATAATGAAGTTAAAGAAAATCAAGAAGTAGAGGTATATTGCACACATTTTGACCATGATAAAAAAAGATTACATTTAAAATGTGAGATGTATGAAAAAGAAACTAAAACTCTTGCTGCCACTATGGAAAGTTTATCCCTTTATATTGACTTGGGGAAAAGAAAGGTCACAGAATTTGAGGAAGATAAGCTAAAAATTATGGGTGAATTTATTGACGAAAATAAATCAAGTTTTAAGTCTGAAAATTTAGAATTATCTGGTAGATTAAAAAAATAGATTATGGAAATTAAATTAGTATCAGGCGCATTAGGTGCAGAAGTAAAAGGCATCGATTTAAAAGATAGCTCTTTAGAAAATTGGAAGAAGATAAATAATCTATTATTAGAACACAAAGCTCTGTTCTTTAGAGATCAAGATATTACATCGGAGGAACAGATAAACTTAGCAAAACATTTTGGTCCATTAGAAAGACACATTTATGTTAAGGGAAGAAAAGATTATCCTGAAATATTAAGAATAATTAAAGCTCCAGAAGAAAAGAGACAATGGGGTGAAACTTGGCATACTGATGTAAGTTATAACCCTAAACCAACAAAAGTAATTATCTTAAGATCAATTAAAGTTCCACCAGTTGGTGGAGATACAATGTTTTCTAATATGGAAATCGCTTACGACACATTAAGCGACAAAATTAAAGATAAGGTTAATGATAAGAGAGCCATTCATAGCTCTCTAGGGGCAGCAGCGTTTGTTGATGCATATAAGGAAATGGAAGGGAATGGTAATCTAGATGAATATTCAAATTCCCATCCAGTAGTTAGAACTCATCCTGAAACAGGAAAAAAAATTTTGTATGTAAATTCAATGTACACTAAAAGAATTTTAGATTTAGGTGAAAATGAAAGTTCAGATATTTTAAATGAAATATTTTTACATCAAGAAAGACTTGATTTTACATGTAGATTTAAATGGACTGAAAATGCTGTAGCAATTTGGGACAATAGAAGCACCCTTCACCAAGGTCTGACTGATTTTTTTCCTGGCAGAGGATTGGGCCATGAAAGAGTTATGGACAGGATTGCAGTCGAGGGTGATCATCCAAATTAAATGCAAGCTTTTGATTATCTCATAGTTGGTGCTGGTTCAGCTGGATGTGTAGTAGCTAACAGATTATCTGAGAATGCCAATAATTCTGTAGCTATATTTGAGGCAGGTGGATCTAGTGATATTTGGAAGGTTAAAATGCCATTAGCTCTTCTATATACAATGCATGACCCCAAATATAATTGGAAATATTATTCAGAACCTGAGCCATATTTGAACAATAGACGTGTTTTTTGCCCTAGAGGAAAGATGATTGGAGGATGCTCATCTCATAATGGAATGGTCTTTGTAAGAGGAAATAGAGATGACTATACTAGATGGGAAAATTTTGGTTTGGATAATTGGTCTTATGATAAAGTTCTTCCTTACTTTAAGAAGATTGAAACTTGGTCTGAAGGTGAAAATCAATATAGAGGTTCATTGGGACCCCTTCCAGTAAATTTATCTAAAAATTCAAATCCATTATTTAAAGCATTTATTGATGCTGCAGCTGAAGCAGGTCACAAAACAAATATAGATATGAATGGTGAGGAACAAGAGGGTTTTGGCATGTTTGATACTACAATGCATCAAGGCGAGAGAGCTGGAGTTGCCAAGTATTATTTAAACCCTGTTAAAAATAGAAAAAATTTAAATATTTTAAAAAACTCATTTGTTGAAAAGATAATATTTGAGGGAAAAAAAGCAGTTGGTCTTCAAGTAAAAATAAATAACAAAGTTGAAAAGATTTATGCAAATAAGGAAGTAATTTTGAGTGGAGGATCTATAAATTCTCCACAATTATTAATGTTATCTGGTATAGGCGACGAAACCCATCTTAGAGATAATGGTATTGAAGTTGTTCATCACTCAAAGGGTGTTGGAAAGAATTTACAAGATCATCTTGAAACTTACATACAGCAAAAATGTAAAACTCCTAATACACTTTACACATACACAAAATTAATTCCTAAAATTTTAGCAGGTATGCAATGGTTTATGTTTAAATCTGGACCCTGCTCAAAATCATTTTTAGAGGCTGGTGGTTTTGCAAAATCATCGCCTGATAGAAAAGTTGCTAATATTCAATTTCATTTTTTTCCATCATTTGTGATAAATCATGGCCTAGAAGAACCTGATACACATGGTTATCAATTACATGCAAGTCCAAATCATCCAAAAAGTAGAGGTGAAATAACACTTAATTCTTCAGACCCATACGATTATCCTAAAATTTTATTTAATTATTTAAAAGAAGATGAAGATCTTAAACAAACAAGAGAGTGTATTCATATTGCAAGAAAAATTCTAGCACAGCCAGCTTTAGCAGAGCACGCTGGTGATGAAGTTGGGCCAGGTTTTGATGCACAGTCAGATGATGAATTAAATGAATATATTAGATCGAAAGCAGACACTGCATATCATCCTTGTGGAACATGCAAAATGGGAGTTGATGATATGGCAGTAGTAGACCAGGATTTGAGGGTAAATGGAATTGGAAATTTAAGAGTGATTGATGCATCAGTGATACCTGAAATACCAAGTGCAAACCTAAATGCTCCTACACTTATGATTGCTGAAAAAGGTTCAGAGGCAATTTTAAATAATTAATATTATTATCACCACTGATTTGATATAGGTGTCTCATGGACACAAACCAAAATACCAGAGGTATTTTTTTTATAATGACTGGTATGGCTTTTTTTTCAATACAAGACTCTTTAATTAAATTTATTTTTGAGGATATTGCTTTATTCGAGCTTTATTTTGGAAGAACCCTTATACAATCAGTATTTTTGCTATCATTTGTTTTAATCACTAAAAAAACAATATCTTTAAAAACCCATTACCCATTATTAACATTAATAAGAGTTGTATGCTTTTTCTTTGGTTTTAGTTTTTTTTATATTTCACTGACTTTTATGACGCTTGCGATGACAAGTGCACTATTTTTCTCCTGCCCGTTCTTTATGTCTATGTTTGCTAAATTTTTCTTAAAAGAAAAAATTGGAATTAGAAGATGGAGTGCAATTGTAGTTGGATTTATTGGAGTATTAATTGTTTTAAATCCATCTTTAGATGATTTTAATTTCTTTAAATTAGCACCTGTAGCATGTGCGCTTTGTTATTCAATCTCGATGACAATAACAAAATATACATCCGATAAAGATAGTATTTATACTCAAATGACTTGGCTTTATATTTTTGCATTATTTGCAAGTTTGGTAATATTTTTTGTTAGCGGAGATGGAAAATTTAACACTTTTACAGATCCAACTTTACAATTTATTGTTAGAGAATGGTTTACTAACCCAGGAGAGGCATGGCCCTATGTTTTAATTATGGGAATAGTTGCTTCGATTTCATTTTTTTGTGTATTTACTGCCTATAGTATTGCCTCACCTTCTGTGGTTTCATTATTTGAGTATTCATACATAGTGTTTGCAATGGTAGCTGGTTATATATTATTTGAAACAATACCAGTGCCAAGAACTTTTCTAGGTGCATCAATAATTATTGGTGCTGGCGTATATATTTATTTTAGAGAAAAAGTCCGAGGACAAATGATTGCTACAGATACACCAGCGAATAGATGATAAGAAAAAATTATATTCCAACAATAAATATTAATCCTATTCTAAAAAATAACTTCAATTCAAAAGCAACATTAAAAATTACTAGGGAAATTGAAAAAGCTTGTGTTGAGGTTGGTTTTTTTCAAATAATTGGTCATGGGATAAAATTAAGAAAAATAAATAAAGTATGTAAAATTGGAGAAAATTTTTTTAAATCAAATAAGAACAATAAATTTAAATTGGCTCCAAAGAAATGGAATAAAAGGAGTAAAAATATTTATCGAGGATATTTTCCAAATGATGTTAATGGAAAAGAAGGATTGGACTTAGGTGACTTAAAAGTAACAAGAGATTTTTCAAAAAAAACTAGAAATCAATACATCGAGCATTTAAGTATAGAGAGGTCATTTAATAAGCAATCTATTGAAAAACTTGCAGATTATTTTGAAAATTTATTTAATTTAAGCGAAACTCTGTTCAAAAGTATTATAAAGATTTACAAAAAGGACCCCAATTTATCTAAAAAAGTTTTTTCAAGATTAAAAACACTAAGTACTTTAAGATTTAATTATTACCCAAATCAATCTAAACCAGTTGAAATATCAAAACAAGATGGGGTCGCACTTGGATGTGAAACACATGTTGATAGTGGTATTTTCACAGTTTTATATCAAAATAAAAAAGGTGGTCTTCAAGTTCAAAACCGGAAAACAAAAAAATGGCATGATGTTCCTTTCAATAAAAATGCCTTGGTAGTGAATACAGGTAGAGCGCTAGAATATTTAAGCAAAGGCAAGTTTAAAGCAACAAATCATAGGGTATTGTGGAATAAGCAAAAAAGGCTCTCTGTTCCTTTCTTTTTTGAACCTTCTTATGACTTTAAAATGAATCTTTCCTTTTTAAATAAGCGAAGATTTAGTAACGGTGGCATCAGATATGATAAATTTCTAAATAAGTCTTTAAAAAAATTCGTTGAATATCAAAGATAAGAATAATAATATTGTCATATAAAGCGATACATAACTCGTCGTAAAATCTTATACGAAAGTGGGATCGGTCGTCTTTAAATTAATTTTTAAAGGAGGCTTTAATGAAGTTTGGTTATTTTTGTAATACCACAAATTGGACTCACAAACCATATCACCAGCTATTAGATGAGACTAAAGAAATCACAGAATTTTGTGATCAAAATAATTGGAATTCAATATGGTTTACAGAACATCATTTTAATCATGAGGGAATGGAATCTTGCACAAACCCTTTAATGTTAGGAGCAGATGCTGCAGCAAGAACAAAAAATATAAGAATAGGACAAGCTGCAAACGTAATTACTTTTCATAACCCAATAAGATTGGCAGAAGATATTGCAACACTTGATCAACTTTCTAAAGGAAGAGTAGAAGTTGGTGTTGCAAGAGGAGTTTATGGTCGAGAAGCAATAAATCTAAATAAAGAAGCAGATTTAAAAGATCAGGCAAAAAACTTTAGATTGTTTGCAGAGACATTAGAAATTTTAAAAAAAGCTTGGTCAGAAAAATTTTTTAATCACGAAGGAGAATTTTATACTTATCCTTCACCTAACTATGTGTGGCAACATGATATGAGTCCACCTAGTGAAGAGTTTATGAATATGGAAGATAGCACTATGAAAAAAATTAGTGTTCTTCCTAAGCCATATCAAAATCCACATCCTCCAATACATCAAGTTGTTGATGGCATAAGATCTATTGAGTGGGCAGCAGAAAATAATATTAACGTAATTATGTGGATACCTACTGTAAAAGCACTCAAAATTAGATTTGAAGCATACAAAAATAAAAGATCAGAAGTTACAAAAAAAAATGTTCCTTTGGGAGAAGGGGTAACTCTTGTTAGAGATATGTTTGTTGCAGATACAATGGAAGAAGCCAAAGAGAAAGCTGGTGAACACATGGTAAATTATATGAGATGGGTTTGTCATTGGAGAGGTCTAGGAAATCATATGGATCCGGGTGAAGAACTTCCACAAACAGAAGGGAAATTAGATCTTCTTAACTATGAGTTTTTACACAAGAGAAATATGTTATTTGGTACTCCTGAATACGTAACAGATAAGATAAAAGAACTTCAATCAGAGCTAAATCTTCAAAATCTTCAAGTATGGTCTAACTTTCCGGGTGTTAAACATGAAGATTGTATGAAAAGTATTAAATTATTCACTGAAAAAGTAATGCCTAACTTTAAAGATGATCTAGATACTGAAGTTAAAAAAGTATCGTGATTAAGTCCAAGAATACCTTGACCGGCGGTCAAGCGGCAGTGAAATCCCTAAAAAAGGAAAAAGTTAAGCACGTCTTTGGTTTAATTGGTTCTGCTACAATGGAAATGTTTGATGCGTTGTATCATGAAAAAAAAATTAAATTTATAGGTGTAAGAGATGAAAGAACAGGAACACACATGGCCGATGGCTATGCAAGAGCTTCCAATCAACCAGGGGTAATTATTGCAGGACAAAACGGTCCAGGAGCTACTAATCTAGTTACAGGAATTGCTCAAGCAAAAGCAGCATTTTCGCCTGTTGTATCTATTGCCGGTTTATATTCTACCAAAGATAAAATGGAAGATGCATTTCAAGGGCTTGATCAACAGTCACTATTTAATCCAATAACCAAAAAGACTTGGACTGTAAAAAAGGCAAGTCATATTCCAAAAGCTTTCAGTGATGCATTCAATCTTGCAATGTCACCAAGGAGAGGTCCAGTTTGTATAAACTTACCAAGAAACGTACTTTCAGATACATCAAAATTTAAAATCAATGAAAATAAAAAGTCTTTTAAAAGCGAAAGTAATTTAAAAAGCAAAAAAGATTTAATTCAGAAAACAACAAAACTTATTCTTAATTCCAAGAAAACTGTAATTGTTGCTGGCGGAGGTATAAAATATAATTCAAAATTTAAATCTATAACTGATCTTGCTGAATTTTTAAACGTTCCAATAGTAACAGCTGCTGGACACGGAGATGCGATACCATTTAGTAATAAACTAAATGCTGGACAAATGGGGCCAAGAGGAAATTTAGTTGCTTCAAGACTGGTTAAAGAAGCAGAACTTATTATTGCATTAGGAACTAGACTTGGTTTTAATTCTACTTTCTATTCTTACGATAATATAAACAAGAAAGCAAAAATTATTCAAGTTGAACTTGAGAAAAAAATGTTAGGAAGATATTTTCCTATTAGTATTGGTATTCATGGCGATGCTGCAAATGTGGCAAATCAAATGTTGAATGATTTAAAAAAACAAAAAAAAATTTTAAATTATAAAGAATGGACAAATAATTTTTTATTAGAAAGATCAAAGTTTTTAATTAATAGGGATAATATAAAATCTAAAAATTATCCAATACAACCAAATGGACTATTTAAAGAGTTAAGAAAAGTTCTTCCTAAAAATTCAGCTATTACACTTGATGCTGGCACACTTTGCCTTCAAGCTACTGATGCTTTAGAGTATTACAATCCTCCTTCTCTTTTTACTCCTTTAGATTTTGGATTAGTAGGTTTTTCATTTGCTTGTGGTTTAGGCATTAAGGTTGCGAAACCTAATAAAACTGTAGTTAGTTTAATGGGCGATGGTGGATTTGGCATGACTATTTCAGAATTAAGCACTGCCGTAGAACATGGAATAAATACAATTACAATAGTTATGAATAATAAAAGTTGGGGTGCCGAAAAGGCTTACCAAAAAGATTTCTATGGTGAAAGATATTTGGGCGCAGATATTCAAAGTCCTCCTTTTGATGAGGTTGCTAAACTTTACGGTGCAAAAGGAATTAAAGTAAAAAAATTATCAGAGATAAATCAAGCAGTTAAAAGTGCACTTAAAGCAAACAAACCAGTTGTTATAGATGTTGATGTAGATCCAAAAGCATTATACAGTTTTAGAAGAGATAGCTTTACACATCGAATTAAAAAATGAAATTAGAATTAAGAAAATTTAATAAATTTGTAGATAAAACTTTTATTGAGGGTGGAAAAGAAGCTAAAGATCCAGTTTTAATGGTTTCTGTAGCAGCAGTTTTTAAAAATCCTTGGGACGGGAAAGGTTTTGTAGAAGATTTAAAACCCATAATTTTAGATCTAGCTCCAAAACTTGGAGATTTACTTGTCCCAGAATTAATTAAAGAAATAGGTTCTCCTGATAAAATATTAGCTTATGGAAAAGCCGGTGTAGTTGGATTAAATGGAGAAATTGAGCATGCATCTGCTTTCATTCACACGTTGAGATTTGGTAATAAATTTAGAGATGCTGTCGGTGGTACTTCTTACCTAAGTTTTACGAACACAAGGAGTCCTGCCGGATCAAAAATATCAATCCCAATGATGCATAAAACTGACTCAGGTTTAAGACCTTATTATTTAACACATGAGTTTACAATACATGATGCTCCTTTTGATGACGAAATTGTAATTGCAATTGGAGGTGCTTCAACTGGAAGAGCACATGCTAGAACAGGTGATAGATACCAAGACATGAAGGAAATGGGCATTGAACCAAAGTAATAATGATTCATGCAACAGACTCAAAAGGTACATTCTATATATTAAATAAAAAAGATAGAACTCCAATCATATTTATCCACGGTGTGGGACTTGATCACTCTATATGGGATCCACAGATAAATGAATTTGATAATACTGTTTTAATTTATGATATTCTAGGTCATGGTAAAACACCTTTAAACAAAAATGATTTAAGTTTTGATGATTTTTCCAATCAAATATTAAACTTAATGGATGAATTAAAATTTAATAAAGTTCACTTAGTTGGTTTTTCTATAGGTTCATTAATTGCAAGAAATTTTGCTACAAGATTTAACGATAGATTGGCCTCTCTTACACTTTTGTGCTCTATATTTAATCGATCTGATAAAGAGCAAAAAATTGTAAATGATAGATTTGAACAGACTAAAAAAGATCATAAGCTTACTAAAGATGCTCTTAAAAGGTGGTTTACAGAAGATTTTTTAAATAAAAATCCAGACATCTCCGATAAAATTTTCAATATTCTTCAAAACAATAACATGAATAATTTTATAAAGATCTATTCCTTATTCGTGAAACATCAAGACAATGAAAAATTTGAAAACATCAAGACTAAAACTTTATTGATAACTGGTGAAGGTGATATGGGATCAACCCCAGAAATGTCAATTAATTTAGGTAAAAAAATTAAAAATTCTGTTGTAAAAATTATTCCTAAAGGAAAACATCTCTGTAGTATTGAATGCTCAGATGATGTAAATAATGCAATAAAAGACCATATACAAAATGCCTGAATTAAAAAAATATAAAATGTTTATTGGAGGAGAATGGGTTGACTCTGATACTAAAAAAACTTTTGAAACATTAAACCCAGAAGATAACAAACCATGGGCTGTTGTTCCAGAGGCAAGTGCCAATGATGTCGATAAAGCAGTTAAAGCTGCTCAGAAAGCTTTTGAAGGGAATTGGCCAAAAATATTACCAAGAGAAAGAGCTAAATTTTTAAGAGCTATTGGAAAAAAACTTAGAGACAATGCAGAATTACTTGGCAAGATTGAAACGATTGATACTGGAAAGCTATTTAGAGAAACCAACAAGCAAGCAAACTATATAGCAGAATATTATGACTATTACGCTGGTATGGCTGATAAAGTTGAAGGTACTGTTCTTCCAATAGACAAACCAAACATTCAAGCTATAACCTCAAGAATACCTATAGGTGTTATTGCAGCAATTGTGCCATGGAACTCCCAAATGTTTTTAACAGCAACAAAACTTGCTCCAGCTCTAGCTATGGGAAATACAGTTGTAATTAAATCCTCTGAGCTTGCACCTGCTGTGATGTTTGAATTTGCAAAACTTATAGAGGAAACTGGTATTCCAAAAGGAGTAGTAAATGTGATTACGGGATTTGGAGATCCATGTGGTAAAGCTTTAACCACGCATGATTTAGTTGAGAAAGTGGCTTTTACAGGAGGACCTGAAACTGCAAGACATATTATTAGAAATTCTGCAGAAAACTTGTCAGAGGTTAGTTTAGAATTAGGTGGAAAAAGCCCAGTTGCAGTATTTGATGATGCACATCAAGAAAATGCTATCAATGGAATTACTGCAGGTATATTTGGTGCTAGTGGACAAAGTTGTATTGCAGGTTCAAGATTATATTTGCAAAAAGGAATTTATGATGAGTTTCTTGATAAACTTACAAAAAGAGCTGAAAAAATTAAAATTGGTGCTCCAATGGATCCTGATACTGAAATGGGCCCTTTAAGTAACTTTAAGCAACTAGAAATTATCGAAAAAAATATAAAAAAAACAATAGAGCAAGGTGGAAAGGTTAGATGTGGAGGAAAAAGACATCCATTTTCTAATGAAGGTTATTATTTTCCTCCAACAATAATAGAGTGTGATAATCACAATCTTCCAACTGCTGAAAATGAACTATTTGGACCAGTTTTATCTGTCATGAAATTTAATGATGAAAAGGAAGTCATAGAAAAAATGAATGATAATCAATATGGATTATCTTCTGGTGTATACACTAGTGACTTTGCTAGAGGTTTGAGAGTATCTAATGCTATTAGGGCAGGAATTACATTTGTTAATACGTATAGACTAATTTCACCTTCTGCACCTTTTGGAGGAATTAAAGATAGCGGGTATGGAAAGGAAGCAGGAATGGAGTCAATTAAAGATTATACTAGAGTTAAAACTACTTGGTATTATACTTCTGATGAACCAACTTTAGATCCTTTCTCAATCAGATAATAATTGTCAACAAAACATACATTACTTATTTTATTCGTAGTATTCCTACTTGGAAGTGCATATCCAACAGGTAAATTAGGATTAAACGATACAATACCTCCAATTCTTTTTGGTGGTTTAAGAATGTTAATTGTGTTTTTATGTTTAATACCATTTTTTAAATTTCAAATAATTGAAAGAAAATATATTATTCCTTTGATTGGGTTTTCAATTTGTTTTGGCGTTATGGTTAATATGTTTTTATATTTGTCCATAAACGCTTCAAGCATTCTGGCACCTATAACAATAGGAGCTCAGCTTTCTATTCCTTTTGGCATAATATTAAGTTCAATATTTTTGAGTGAAAAGATAAGTTATAAAAAGTGGTTACTTATCATGACATCTTTTTTTGGTATTGTGATACTTGCTTTTGATCCAAAAGTTGTTGAGGAATTAACAGGGTCTCTCCTAATTTGTTGTATGGCGTTTTTTTATGGTTTATCGCAAGTTTTCTCCAGGTATCTTAAAAATTTAGATGTAAAATTTACAAATACATTTATGAGTTTAGTTGGCTTTGTAATTTTATTTACACTATCAGTATTGTTTGAAGGAACTTCTATTCAAACTATTAAAAATATTAGTATTGGAAGTTGGCTTACAGTTTTATATGCAGGAGCTATAATCTCTTTATTAGGTCATTTAATGATGTTTTATTTGTATAAATTTTATCCAATTGATATGGTGCTTCCTTTCTACGCTTTGTTTCCAGTTTTTGGGTTAATTCTTACTTTTTTCATATTCGGTGAAGTTCCATCTTTAGTTACTGTTACTGGGGGATTAATTGTAATTACTTCTGTGTTTTTTGCACAAAAAATGAGATAATTTTGTCATTGAAAATTATAACTAATAGGATTTAATTTAATTTTACAAATTGTTAACAATTAGAGGGAATATATGAAAAAACTAGTATTAGCGATGTTTGTCATTGTATCTTGCTTTACCTCAAAAGCATATTCGGATGGACATGGCATTAAAATGGGAATTATTTTAGGATTTACAGGTCCTATTGAGTCCCTAACTCCAGCTATGGCTGCTTCTGCAGAGCTTGCATTTAAAGAAGCTTCAGACTCAGGTTCATTGCTAGGTGGTAAAAAAATTTCTGTTGAAAGAGCAGACTCAACTTGTGTTGACTCAGCTGCTGCAACAGCTGCTGCCGAAGGTTTAATATCTGGCGGTGTAGTTGCAATTATGGGAGCTGACTGTTCTGGAGTAACTGGAGCAATTGCAACAAATGTTGCTGTACCAAATGGTGTCGTTATGATTTCACCATCAGCTACATCTCCAGGATTGACTGATCTTAAAGACAACGGTTATTTCTTTAGAACTGCTCCATCTGATGCAAGAGGTGGTCAAGTATTAGCAGATATTACTAAAGATAGAAAAGTTAAAAGTATTGCAGTTACACATACAAATAATGATTATGGAAAAGGTTTAGCAGATGTATATGTTGCAGCTGTTAAAGCTCACGGTATAAACGTAACTGTTGTAACAGCTCACGAAGAAGGTAAAGGAGACTACGGTGCAGAAGTTGCTACTTTAGCAGCTGCAGGTGGAGATGCTTTAGCTGTTTTAGGTTACTTAGATCAAGCTGGAGGAAGTATCATCGATGGCTCATTAGACTCAGGTGCATTTGATGTATTTGTATTATCTGATGGTATGATCGGTGACTCTTTAACAGACAGATTTGGTAATGATTTAAATAAATCTTTTGGATCACTTCCAGGATCAATGGGTAAAGGTGCAACAATATTCAAAGATGTTGCTGGTGCTGCAGGAATTGACTCTTCAGGTCCTTACACTTCAGAATCTTACGATGCTGCAGCTTTGATAGTATTGGCTATGCAAGCTGGTGGAAAAGCTGACAGAGGAACTGTCCAAGCAAATGTAATGTCTGTTGCAAATGCTCCAGGAGAAAAAATTTATCCTGGTGAATTGAAAAAAGCTTTAGATTTATTAGCTAGCGGGAAAGCAGTAAATTATGAAGGAGCTTCAAGTGTAGAACTTACAGATGTTGGAGAAGCATCTGGTGCCTTTATTGAGAAAGAAATTAAGGGTGGTAAGTTTAAAGACAAAAAACAAAGATAATACTTAATTATTAAACTCCAGCGGTGAAAATCGCTGGAGTTTTTTTTATCCCAAAATATTGTTCAACACGTAAATACAAAGAGACGACATAAATAAAATTATCGAAAAATTAATAATTTTCCAAACTCTGTTGCTGTTTAAATAATCAGATAAAAACTTAGATAAATATCCCAATGTAAAAAAAAATATTATTGATGAAAGAGTTGCTCCAAATCCAAATAATATTTTTTGATTAATTAAAAAGTTTTTCGAAAAGTTTCCTAAAAAAAATACAGTATCAGAATAGACATGCGGATTTAAATAAGTAAAACCAAGTGTTTTAAATATTACAGAACTTAGACTTGCTGTTTCATTTTTGCGATTTATTTCAAAATTGATATTTATATTTTTCAGTTTTTTCCAAATAAAATGAATTAAAAATAAAAATAAAAGAAGATTTAGAATAAGTTCAACTAAAGGTGAAAAAAAACTCTCAAAATAATGGAATAAGAATATTCCTAAAAATATAAGAAGGAAATCTGATAATGTGCAAATTGCACATACAATAAAAACAAATTGTTTTTTTAAACCTTGCTCAATTACAAATATATTTTGAGCCCCAATAGCTAATATTAAACTCAGTCCTGTAAAGAACCCTAAAATGAAATAACTCATCCTAAATTATTGTTTTATAATTTTTTCTGGAATTATTCCTTGAGGTCTAAATCTCATTATCAGAAGAAGTCCAATACCAACGAGCAAAAATCTAAAATATGGAGCACTATTAATTAAATGAATTTTAATTTCATTCGTTTCAGGTAAGTGAGCTGTAAATAAATTTATGAAAAATAAAGCAATAGGTGCTGCCTCTACCCACAAGAACCATACAACAAATCCTCCTAGAATTGCTCCAAAATTGTTTCCTGTACCACCAACAATTACCATGACCCAAATTACAAATGTATATCTCATTGGTCTATAACTCCCTGGGGTAAACAGTCCATCATTAGTTACCATCATAGCTCCAGCAATACCAACTATTGCTGATCCTAAAATAAATATAAATAAATGTTGTTTAACTACATTTTTACCCATTGCACTTGCAGCTTCTTCATTATCTCTTATTGCTCTCATCATTCTACCCCAAGGTGAGTAAAGGGCTTTTTGTGTAATTATTAATAAAATTATAACTACAACTAAAAACATGCCTGCAAAACATAGTTTTACATAAACAGATGATGCATCAATCACTAACTGATTTAAAATATCTTGTCTTTCCGACAATGAATTTGCTAGATCTAATTTTGCTGAGTGAAATTTTTCTACTAAATTTATAAACCAAGGAGAAGTTTGTAGGTCAATTTCATAAGGCGCTGGTCTTTTTAAACCAATAACATTTTTAACCCCTCTTGCTAGCCAATCTTCATGTTTAATAATGGAAACAACAATTTCAGCTATCAATAACGTTGCAATAGCTAAATAATCTGCTCTTAATCCTAAAGCAACTTTCCCTACAATAAAAGCTAGTCCAGCAGCAAAAAGTCCTCCAACTATCCATGAGAACAAAACTGGTAACCCTAGTCCTCCTAGAAACCCTGTCTTTGCGGGATCGACAGCTTCTATTTGTTCAATTGCAGGCCCAGCAATTATTTTTATTAGAATTAGTCCAACTATAATTATTGCAGCTATTAAATAATTTCTTTTATTAGATTTTTGAATATTTTTTAAAATATACCTTGTAGAAAAAATCATTAATATGATTATTCCTAGGCAAGTCATCATATTTACTCCACCCACACTCCAAGCTTCTGGTACAGGAGCTACAGATACTAACACTACTGCCAAACCACCTAATGCAGTATACCCCATAATTCCAAAGTTTATTAAGCCAGCATAACCCCATTGAATATTTGCTCCCAGTGTCATTACTGCCGAAATCATGCAATAATTAAATATTGTTAATGCTATAGACCAAGACTGAAATATGCCAACTAAAATAATTAAAAGTAGCATTATCGAATACGCTATAATTATATTTAAATAATTCCTCATATACGTTTACCTTCAAATATGCCTGATGGTCTAAATATTAAAACAATGACTAGTATCGAAAATGAGATTGCAAATTTATAATCGGTTGATAATAATTGCATCAACGAATTTGGTTCTAAAGATTCTGGCAAAATATAAACTAAAAATCTTTTATATGCATAAGTCAAAAATATTTCAGCAAATGCTATAACATAACCACCGAAGAATGCTCCGTATGGATTTCCTATTCCCCCTACTATCGCTGCAGCAAAAATGGGTAACATGTTGTTAAAATACACGAATGGTCTATAACTTTTATCTAAACCATAAAGAATTCCACCAATTGTTGCTAATATTCCTGCTATAATCCAGGTAATTAGAACTACTTTTTTTGGATCTATTCCTGAGAGAAGAGCTAAATCTTCATTGTCTGAGTAAGCCCTCATACTTGTTCCAGTTTTAGTTTTATTTAAGAACCAAAACATTATAGCAACAACAATAATAGTAACGACAATTGTTATCATTTGTGTAGACTTTATTGTTAATCCTTCTGCAAGACCTGTCATCTCTTTAAATTCAGTTGCTTTTAAAATAAATTTTTCACCATCTAAAAATCTTCGGTCGGTTGGTCCAATTATAATTCTTATTATCGCTTGTGTTACAAACATTATCCCAACACTAACCATTGCAAGCTGGACTGGTGGACTTTTTTTAATTCTATAATATTTAAAAACTGTTTGATCAATTAGCAGCATGTATAAAATCATCATAAAAATTGCAAAAGGAATAGTGAGCAAAGCTGTAGGCAGAAAACCAAAATTTATTCCAATAGATTGGAAGTAATAAGTCAAAAGTACAGCAAACATAGTACCAAATGACATCATGTCTCCAGTTGCAAAGTTAGCAAATCTTAAAATACCGTATATTAATGTTACAAAAATTGCTCCAAGAGCTAATTGAGAACCATATGTTAAGGCTGGAATAATTGTATAATTCAATAAAACTATTACTGCATTAATTAAATCCATACTAAGCTCCTAAGAAAGATCTCCTAACTTCTGGATCATTTAATAATTCCTTACCAGACCCCTCAAACTTATTTTCACCAGTCACAAGAACATATCCTCGATCAGAAATGCTTAAAGCCTGTTTTGCATTTTGCTCGACCATGATGATTGCTACTTTTGTATTTTTAACTCTAATAATATGTTCAAACAATTCGTCCATTACTATTGGGGAAACTCCTGCTGTAGGTTCATCTAACATAAGAACAGATGGTTTTATCATTAAAGCTCTTCCCAAAGCTACTTGTTGTCTTTGTCCACCTGATAATTGTCCAACAACTTGATCTTTTTTTTCTCTTAGGATTGGAAATAGATCATATATTTCCTCGATAACATTGTTTACATTATCTTTTCTTAAAAAAGCACCAACTTCTAAATTTTCTTTTACAGTAAGTTCTGCGAAAACATTTCTAGTTTGTGGTACAAATGATATTCCCTTTTTAACTCTATCTTGAGGAGATAGTTTAGAAATATCTTCTCCATCAATTGAAATATTACCTGATTTTAAATTTAACAATCCAAGCATTGCCTTCATTGCTGTAGATTTGCCAGCTCCATTTGGTCCGAGAATAGCAACTATCTCTCCCCTATTAACATTTATAGAGCATGAGCTAATTATATCAGGACCATCGCCGTATCCTCCTGTCATTTTATTTCCTTCAAAAAATGCCATTCACTTCTTTCTACCTAAATAACTATCTATAACTTTTTCGTTTTTCTTAACTTCATCTGAAGTTCCCTCAAAAAGAACAGAGCCTTCTGACATTACAATAACTGGATCACACATTCTGCTTATAAAATCCATATCATGTTCAATCATACAAAAAGTATAGTTTTTTTCTTTATTAAGTCTTAAAATTGCTGTGCCTAATTCTTTTAATAATGTTCTATTTACTCCTGCACCTACTTCATCCAATAATACAAGTTTTGCATCAACCATCATGGTTCTTCCTAGTTCTAATAACTTTTTTTGACCTCCAGATAAGTTACCAGCACGTTCATTTGCTAGATGTTTAAGATTTAAAAACTCAGTTACTTCATATGCTTTTGCTCTAATTATATCTTCTTCTTTTTTAATTAAATTTGGTTTTAAAAGCGCATTTAATAAAATTTCACCAGACTGATTACCAGGTACCATCATTAGATTTTCAAGAACTGTCATATTTGAGAATTCATGAGCTATTTGAAAAGTTCTAAGTAAACCTTTTGAGAAAAGCTCATGAGATGGAACATTTGTTATATCTTCTTCATCAAATATTACTTTTCCATCTGATGACTTAAGATTGCCTGCTATAAGATTAAATAAAGTAGTTTTGCCTGATCCATTTGGACCAATTATTCCAGTAATTGAACCTTCTTTTATTTTTAATGAGCAATTTGATACAGCAGCCAAGCCACCAAAATATTTTGATAAATTATCTATTTGTAGAATATTAGACATTTATTACTTATAAAATTATGCTTTATTTAATCTTTTAAGAATACTATTTAAAGTTTTATTAGTAGCTTTATAGAAGCCTGCTCTTTTTAATTCATTTACACCTTGCTCATTCAATCCTTTTGGTGTTTGAGAGTCTTTGACAAGTATTTTTAAATCTCTCTTTGAGTTAACCACAGCATCTTCAGAAAGCGCTAAAAAAAGAGATGTTATATATCTCTGAGCTTGGTCTTTTTGAATTCCCTTTTCATTTAACCATTCAGACATTGTTCTTAATAATTCATAAAAAGGTGCCATCATCCCAGATGTTGACCAAAAATTTTTAGATAATTTTTCATTTTTAATTTCAACCACTGTTCCAAGATTTTTAAAAAACTTCTTAATTTTCTTGTTTGGTGGAAAAATAGGAATTGGTCCCTTTTTAAGAGAAATAGGAGGTAAAGGAATCACTCTTGAAATATTTGCTTTTACTTTTACTGCCTTCTTAATATTTTGAAGATTCATTGTTGATATGAAACTTACAATCACATGACTTTTTTTAAATTTTAACTTATGTATTATTTGATTAGCAACAGTAGGAGTTACTGCTAGAAAAATCCAGTTACAGTCATTAACAATATCTTGATTATTTTTTGCAATATAAATTTTTTTGAAACTTTTTTTTAATTGTTTTGAAATTTTTTTATTTCTTTCGGATACAATAATTTTAGAATACTTGATTTTAGAATTACATATACCCGTCACTACTGCTGAAGTAATTTTTCCGGTTCCTATAAATCCAAGTTTCATTAGTGTATTTTCTACACTTAATTGTTAAAAAAGGAACCTCTTATTCTTAGTAATTCTCTTGATAAATTTTTATTTTCTTCAAAAGGTTTTCGACCATGCAGCCAAAAATAATTATTCGCTACAACAGCACTGCCAACTGGTAAAGATGTGATTATCTTATTTTTACTACCCTCGAGAGCATCGGATAATCTTTGTAAAAAAAGTCCTTGATCCATATTTTTTGGTTCAGGAAATTGATCGATGTAAGAAATAATCGGTTTTCCATCACTATCTTTAGAGAACACAGGGTGTTCAACTTTATAATCAATATTTTTACTTTTTGGAGATCCCCAAATAAAATTTTGCTGTCCAATTTTATCATCTGAGAGATCAGATAAATGTTCCCAATCATCAAGATGTAACAAAGCAGTCTCTCCACCAATCACATTCTCCTCCTCAAGCTTTGACATTAATATCCAATCAGTTATTTCTCTCACGTAAGTTCCATCAGTGTGTAAATCCATATTTATATATGCCTTACGCAGATACGAGTCGCTATTATCTTCATGTTTAACGTGAAATCTTGCATAGTATTTTCCAGCCATTGAGTCGTGATTTGGATTTCCAATTAAATGAGTTATTGCAGTTGATAGTTTAACTAAAAATGTTTGATCTATTTTAGAAGACTTATTTTTTGGACCAATGATAAAACAACCAGTATCTCT
This sequence comes from uncultured Pelagibacteraceae bacterium, assembly GCA_902599955.1. Classification (GTDB taxonomy): domain Bacteria; phylum Pseudomonadota; class Alphaproteobacteria; order Pelagibacterales; family Pelagibacteraceae; genus Pelagibacter. Next base: position 15,535 of record CACKHK010000005.1, on the reverse strand, counting down.
ATCTTTAATAATTTCGTTTAAAAAATTACTTAATTTATTAGATGCAGTTTCATCTAAACTTTTTGCGATAGTGAATCTTGTAAATGGTTTATACTCTAATGCTGTAATATTAAATTTTTTAAATGGAAACACTAATCGATCAATAATTTGATCCTCAATTTTTATATTTATTATCCTCTTAGATTTTTCATGAAAGGAAATTTCAAATCCATCTAATTTAAGAAGGTTGTTCACGAGTTTATTTATTACAAGTGCCTATAGACTCTGGTCCACAAATTTCTCCCATTGTCCAAGTAGCGCCAATTAGATTAGCTCCATCAAAATTTGCATTTAAAATATTAGATGACGTAAAGTTTGCCTCCATTAAATTAGAATTTTGAAAATTTGCATCTATTAGAGTAGAACCTGTAAAATCTACTCTAGTTAAGTTAGCACTTGTAAAATTTGATTGCTCAAAATTTCCACCACCTAAATTTGACTCATATAAATTTGCTCTTATGAAAGATGACTCTGAAAAAGTTCCAAATGTTAAATCTGAATTCATCATTATACTTTTGTCAAAATTTACTTGAATAAAACTAGCAAATGAGAGATTAGAGTTAGGAAGAAAGCTTCCTTGCAGATCCTGACCATCTGAAAATTTACATTTAGTATAATCTACTCCATCAGCTATTGGATCATCACATCCAGCATTTACATTACTAGAAAGTATTAGAAAAAATATAATAAAAAAAAGTTTTTTCATACCACAATACTATTTAAAGTAGCTAAAATTATAGCAGATAATATGGTTGGATAAACTAAATTTCTTTTAGTGACATAAAAAATTAATATTGATAATAAAATTACAGTTATCCTTAAAATATAATGCACATCCGAAAGATCTCCAGATGGGAAAATTAACATTCTTGAGATTAAAGCTGCTAGAGTTGAATATGCTACACAATTAAACCATTTATAAATTTTAGATGTCTCTCCTATCTTTTCTGAAGTTAAAGCACCAAGAAATCTTGAAATATAAGTTGCAAAAGAAGTTACTAAAATTGCTAAAACAATATTAGTTGTCATAAACTTCTCCTATAAAATAAGCAATTGAACCAGCTACCAATCCACCAAGTAAAACACTCCATTCCGGTGAAAAAAAATAAAAAATTGGACCCAAAAATGCGCCCAGGATAATTGCAGAGCAAAGTTGTATAGTTTTCATAACCCCTATCATTGCACACATAAAATAAATTGGATTTACTATCGCAAGTCCAATTATCATATCTTTGCTTAAAAAGTCGGCAGCATAAAATCCTAATACTGTTGAAAAAATGGCAATTAGCCAAGTGGCTGTTCCTATACCAATCCAAAAATCAATTCTATATTTCCTGTCAATTTCCTCATAATTACTTTTTAAAATCAACCAAGATGAAACAGCTACAAAGTGACAAGATAAATAATATTTCCATCTAGGTTGGCTATCATGTTTAAGTAATGGCATTATTGAAACTGTCATTGGAAATAGTCTAGAATTTACTAACCATACTGCTAAGAAAATATTTACAAGTGACGCGCCAATCAGCATTGATTCTGCCATCACTAATGATCCTGGAAGAGCGTAAGTTAATAATGTTGAGAAAATACTTTCTTGTATATTAAATCCTAAATTTTTTAATAAGGCACCTATAGCAATGAAGCTAGCGCCTAATGCAATTGCTGGACTATCAAATTTTTTTGAGCAGACTATTCCTTTGATAAAATATTTTAGGTTTATCATTAGCCGCCTAAGAATAGACGGCCGACATCTGGATTATTTAAAAGATCATCTCCTTTACCTGCAATAGCTGTTTCTCCTGAAACTAAAACATAACCAATATCAGCAAACTCTAAACCTTTTTTGGCATTCTGCTCAACCAATATAATTGTTTTTTTCTCATTTTTTTGAAGATCATCTAAAATTTCAAAAACCATTTGAATGTATCTAGGCTCAAGCCCAATTGATGGTTCATCAACAAGCAAGATAGAAGGTTTCATAACTAAGGCTCGAGAAATTTCTAATAGTCGTCTTTCTCCACCAGATAATACTTTAGCAGGTTGATTTCTTCTGTTTCTTAATCTTTCATATTTTTGAAGAACTCTCTCTGCTTCTTCAAAAGATTCTTCTGTTTTATCTTTAATGTATCCACCCATTAGAAGATTTTCTTCTACAGTCATATCTGGAAAAACCGAATTATCCTGTAGAATATATGCTATCCCCTCAGACTTAAGTTTTTCTGCAGGGCTGAGGTTAGTTATTTCTTTTCCATCAATTTCTATTTTTCCTGAAAAGATATTTGTAAAACCATATATTGAATGAAGTATAGTTGATTTTCCTGCACCATTTGGACCAATCAAACAAAGAGATTGTGCTTTACTAACAAACAAATCAAAATTGTGTAAAATTTCCATCTTACCATAACCAGCTGATAGACCCTTTATAGTTAAGTGAACATTTTCAGATGATAGTTTTTTTAAATCCTCTGCTCCAGGAGCTTTACCAAGAACTTCATATTGATTTGCCATTATTGAGCTCCTAAATAAGCGTCTATAACACGCTTGTCATTTTTAATTTCGTCAGGTGTACCATTTGCAAGCATTTTTCCATGTGCAAGACAAAAGATGCTTTCAGCTAACTGCATTATTACTCTCATATTATGCTCAATAACAAGGAGTGTAATTCCAAAATCTTGATTAACTTTTATTAATCTGTCTATAATTCCATTTATTAAAGTAGGATTGATACCTGCAGTCGGTTCATCCAGCAATAACATCTCAGGCTCATTCATTAATGCCATTGCTAATTCTAATAACTTCTGCTGACCAAATGATAAATCTCCCGCTCTTAGTTTTCTTTTTTGATATAAACCAACAAAATTTAATAAATTTTCAGCTTTTTCAGTAAGATTTTGTGGTATTTGGGAAAATATAGAAATTAAACTTTCATCACTCGCTTTGTGGCTGATAAGCATATTATCTACACAATTTAGTTTTCCATATATTCTTGTTTGTTGAAAAGTTCTTAACAAGCCAAGCTTAGCTATTACTGGAACTGGTAATTCGGATACTTCTTTACCATTAAATTTAATTGATCCTTGATCTATAGGATATGTTCCAACTATAGAATTAAACAATGTAGTTTTTCCAGATCCATTTGGACCAATTAAACCTACAATTTTTCCTTTTTCAACTGACATGGATATATCAACATTAGCCTTAACACCTCCAAATGACTTACTGACATTGTTTACCTCTAAAATACTCATTTAAGTGTGACCTGTGCTTTCCGATCTGCTTCATCCACAACTTCACCAAATCTTTCTGGATACTTTTCTCTCAACCAACCCATAATCCCCTCTGGGAAATAAATAACTATTACAACAATCAAAACCCCAAGAGCAACATACTGCCAACCTAAGAAGAAAGTCCAAAAACCTTCTTTAAATATATGAAATAAAGTTGCACCAATTACTGGGCCCCACAATGTTCCTTTTCCTCCAAGTATGGCCATCAAGACCATGAATACTCCCATTTCTCTTCCATCAAATGCCACATCGGTTGAATCTATATATCCAACTAGTCCTCCCATAATACCTCCTGCCAATCCACAGAAAAACGCAGAGATCATCCAACCAATAATTTTATATTTCATTGTTTGTATACCCATTGCTTCGGCTTTATCCTCATTATCTCTTATTGCATTAAGAACTAATTTAAATCTTGTTGAATAAATTGCTTTAACTGCAAGGAATGTGAATACCAATACTATGAAACTACAAAAATAGAAAAACTCACCTCTTGCTTCTAATCTATCAACATTAGGAAACGGTGGTGTTGTAAAACCTTGTCCAGCTCCAATTATTTCTATTCCACCAGAAATTTCTCCAGCCGCAACTCCTAAACCTAATGTACAAATTGCAAAATAATGTCCCCTCAAACCTAAAATAGAATATCCTATAAGCCCTGCGATTATTGCTGGAACTACTGCAGCAACAGCTAAGCCAACTGCAAAACCTTGAAAAAATTGAGCAGGAGTATGAACAAAAGTTTTTTCTCCACCTCCCTCGGTCCACTCTCCTAGAGGAAAAAACATTCCTACTTGAACTGAGGCGCATAAATACATTCCCAGTCCATAAAATAAAATATTTCCAAAAGTGTTATAACCCATTTCACCACCTTGGACGTTCCAAGTGATAGCCAGAATTATTAATATACATAGAATTGATAATTGAACTTTAAAAGCTGGAAAAATAAAAGGTGCAGCAATACCAAATATTAGAATAGTTCCATATAAAATAATATTTTTATTCATTATTTTAAATATTCTCTTTTTCTTGATAGTTTAAATCTTCTGTAAACCAGTATTAAAACTAGTAATAAAAATACTGAACCAATTCTAAATTCTGTTCCTAAAATATAATCTGCAAACTCTTCAAATACCCCAAGACCCATTCCTGACATTGCAACACCAGGTAAATTTCCTAGTCCAGCAACAATTACTATCATGAAAGATCTTATTGTATACGGTAGACCCATATAAGGGTGTATCGTGAATGTAATAGAAATTAGCGCTCCAGCTACTCCACAAAGAGCAGCATTAATTCCAAAAGTTGCTGCGTAAACTTTTTCAGTATCTACACCTAATATTTTTGCAGCTCTGGCATTTTGAGCGGTTGCTCTAATAGCCCTTCCAAGCTTAGATTTTTTCATATAAATCACAAGTCCAATAGCAAAGACAATACTTATAAATGCTGAAAAAATCTTTGAATTTGGCAATGTAACAGAATTATCAAACAGCATAGTTGTTCCATATCCAGAGTTTGCAAGAACTACATCTGCACCAAATGCAAAATTCATTAATTGCATAAATAAAATGCTTATTCCAAACGTCGCTAAAATCGAAATGAATAAGTCTCTATCAACAACTTTGTTAATAACTAATTTGTAAATAATTACTCCAACAAAATACATTATAATTGGCGAAACAATCACTCCCCACGCGGGATGAATTCCATACAGATACATAAAGTATGCAATGTATCCTCCTAATATAACTAAATCACCTTGAGCAATATTAATAATATTCATAACTCCCCATTGAAGAGCCATTCCGTAGGCGATTAACGCAAATAAAATTCCAAGTAACAATCCATCTAGTACGGCCTGTAAAGTTAACATCGGAACTTGGAAAATTAAAAAATCCATAACTTCTAAATGCTATATAAAAAAAAGCCCCCTATTACTAGGGGGCTAATATTGTTTTTAATTATCTTTCAGACCACTTAGGAATAGGGTGAATTAATTCAGCTGATGCCCATTTTAATGGAGCTACAACTTTATTTTCACATTTTCCTGCGTCATCACACATCACTTGGAAAAGTACCATTGGTTTGTCAACGTTCTGACCACCTTCGGCAAACTTAATATTTCCATAGAATGTTTGCATATTAGTAGCTGCAAGAGCATCTCTTACTTTCTTTTGATCAAAAGTATTTGCTCTTTCAAATGCATCTTTAAATACTAACAAAGCAGCTGATGATTCTGCTGATTGGTATGGTGGATCATAACCAAATAATTTCTCAAAGTCGGCAGCATATGTCATGCCATCTTTGAAAAAATCATCTTTGTAAGTTAATGTTTTATGCCACTGAGATGCACACAAAGCATACTGTGAGTTCTTACCATGTTGCTTAGATAATTTAGCAGCATCACAGTGTGTCATTGCTAACATTGGAACATCAACTTTCATTTCAGCTATTTGTCTGATTGCAGTTAATGCACCTTTTGTATGGCCTGATACAACTAATACATCTGGCTTAACAGCTTTAACTTTTGCTAAAGTTGCAGCCATATCATTTAGCTCTTTTGGTAGTTTGTCGTCAATTATGATTTTAGATCCAGTTCTTTCAGCTGCATCTAGAATACCTAATCTAACGTCCTGTGAGAATGCATCCTGCTCAAAAGCTTGTGCAATTCTTACACCTTTTCCACCATTCAATGCTACTGCTGTTTCAATTGCAACATCTAAATATAAGTTTGCTGGTGCAAGCACTGCAAATAAATATTTATAACCTTTTGTAAATAAAGATCTTGATGCACCATTAGCTTCTACCATTGGAACACCATATTTCTCAGTTACAGGTGCAATTGCTTTTGTTAAACCTGAACTATATGGCCCAAGCATAAACTCAACACCGTCTTGTGAAATTAATCTTTCTGCAAGTTGTGCTGCTCTTTTTGGATTTGACTCATCATCGTAATAGATAATATCAAACTTGTAAGTTTTTCCTCCAACTTTAACACCACCCATCTCGTTTATTCTATCAACGGCCATATTATAACCGTTTTGAGTGTGAACACCGTTAGATGAATATTTTCCAGTTAAAGAAATTGCGGCACCTAAGATAATTTTATCACCAACAACCTTTGCAAATGAAACAACTGAAGTTGAAAATAAAATTGCTATTGCAGAAACAAATGTAATTATAATGTTTTTAATTTTCATTTATCTCCTCTTATTAATTAATTAATTTAAACCTTATTAAACTAAGAAATCAGTTTTTTTTCAAGTAACAGTAGTATCGCATTAAGGGTCAATATTGTTGCATAAATGCAATTATGAGAGCTATAACAATTAAGACGCACGCAGAAATTGTGTTTATGACCTTTGCTTTTGCTTTAACCCACATAATCATTTTATTTGCTAAGACTGCATAACCAACTAAAGATAAAAAATCTAATATTACATAAGTTGTTATTAAAATTAAAAATTGTGCAACATAGTTTGAATTAAAATCAATGAATTGAGGAAAAATAAAAGGAAAGAACATCCAAGCTTTAGGACTTGTCCCCGCAACTAAAAAACCATCTTTAAAAAATGATAACGAACTTTTTTGCAAAGTTTCACCTGAGTTAATATCTTTAGGTTTAGATTTGTAAATATCGAATGCCAGGTAAAGTATATAAATTACACCAAACCATTTAAAAAAATTTAATAAAGTAGAATTATCAGAAATAAAAGAGCCGATTACAAAAATTACAAGACATGCTTGAATAATATTTGCGGTAACATCTCCTAATGCAGTCCAAATACAATTTCTAACACCATAATTCATGGAATATGAAATGATAACAATTCTAGGAGTTCCAGGAGTAATAAACATGAACAAAATAATTTGAAGAAAAAGGAAATAATTTAAAGGAAGCATGATGGATAGTCCTAAAAAACCGGGAGCTAAAGATGGCTAGATAGGACTATCTATTAGTGATAATATCATAGGTATATAAATTTGCATTATTTATTTATTTCAAGATTGCTGGAATTTTATGAAAAAAAGTCACAGGCCCACAACCAGAGTTAAAAATCCTGAACCAAAACCTGGTAGTCCAGACTGGGTCATTTGGGCAGCATGGGCAGATAGAATTACATTTGAAGACATCGAAAAAAAAACTGGAAAAACAGAGTCTGACGTAATCAAGATAATGAGAAGAAATTTAAAACCTTCATCTTTTAGGTTATGGAGAAAAAGAGTAAATTCACAAAGCATTAAACATAGAAAAAAGTTTGAATATTCAAGAAAACAAATAAGAGTTAAGATAAAGAAAAATGAAATTCATAACTGGTAAAATCAAAAAATATAATTATATCTAAAGTATGAAAAATATAACAATGTATTCAGGACCAATGTGTGCATTTTGCGATGCTGCAAAAAGATTATTAAAAAGAAATAATCTTGAATACAAAGTAATTGACGTATCTACAGGTCCAGAGCTTAGAGATGAAATGATTCAAAAAGCTAATGGTAGAAGAACAATTCCTCAAATTTTTTTTAACGATGAACATATTGGTGGATATCAAGAACTAAGAGACCTTGAAAAAAATGGTCAACTAGAAGCATCTTTAAAGTAAATTAATTCCAATCAATTAAACCTAATTGTTTTTTTGCTAATTCACTTAAGTCATTAACTTTGACTCTACCTTTATAATTTACTTCGTAATCTTCAGGAGCAAAATCAGGTGGACTTTTACCCTCAATAAATTTTTTGGATTGTTTTTTTATATAATCAATATTTTTTTTACAATAAGGTGTTGCTCCAACATAAATAACGTTTGAGTAATTTTTGCCTTGATGTTTTTCCTCAACTGCATGTACTACATCTGGATGCCACCAAATAGTATCTCCCGGTTTCATTTTTGGAATTGAGATTAAACCCTCTAATAACAAACTATGATATTTTTCATTTATCGATAAAGCTTTTCCTGCTTTTGATCCACATAATTCATTTTCAGGAACATCATCTAATAAAGCTCTTGTTAAAACGTATGACATTCCTTTTACAATAGGAATTAATTGTAAAGTTCCATCATTTGGACCTTGTTCTGTTAAGGCAGTCCATCCTTGAAATGTTCTAAATACATGTGCTACCGCAGGAGATTCAAATTCAATTGTTTCATCTCTATATTTAGCATCAAATGGATTAAAATTTTCGAAATTGTCTGAAAAAATATCATTGTAAATTTTTTGATATGCTTTATCTGTCCATCTTTCAATAGATCCAGCGTCACAATGTGGAGATAAACCTAAAGTATCATCTCCTGGTTCTCTTCTTCTTACTCGATCTGCATAAACAAGTTCTCTATTCGGATCAAATACATTTTTACCCTCATAATTATAATTCCAAAAATTGTTCAACCATTTTTTAACGGTTTCCATTTCTTTAGAATGTCTAATTTCTGATTGAGCTTTAGACCAATACAAACCAAAAATTTGAGGTTTTCCTGATTTTAAGTCACTAAAGTATTTGTCTATACCAATCTTTTTTTTTTGGTCTTCAAAATAATTATTTTCCAAGACATATTTATCTAAATCTTCATTTAAATCTTTCACCTTGTTTTTATCAAAAACGTTTCTAATAATAACGCAGCCACGTTTGAATACTTTATCTTTTATTGTGGTTTGATCCTTAGTTGAAATATCCTCAAATTCTATTTCGGGAATAATTGTATCTTTTGACTCTTTAATTATTGTAACTTCTTTTTGAATATATTTTTCAATTTTTTTAAAATTACTAACAACGTTTTTTGATTTTTTTCTGAGCTTAATTTTTTCAGAAATAATCTTATTTTGTATCTCAATTAAATTCATTAATTGAAATCGATTATTTTGGTTTAAACACTAGGCACACTCCGTTATTACAATATCTTTTACCAGATGGCTGTGGTCCATCATCAAATATATGTCCATGGTGCCCACCACATTTTTTACAGTGATATTCGGTCCTAGCATATCCAATATGATGATCAGTTTTAGTTTCAAATACATCAGGAAGAGACTCGTAAAATGAAGGCCATCCTGAAACACTTTCATACTTGGTATTAGAGTCGAATAATTTTGTTCCACAATTTGCACAATAATAACTACCCTCTCTCTTTTCAAAATTTAATTCACTAGAGCCTGGAGCTTCAGTTGCTTCTTCAAATAAAACTTTTTTTTGTTGGTCTGATAAATTTGGGTTATTTTTTGTCATTTAAATATTTTGCACAATTTTTATGTAAACTTGCATGCAATTCAACAAGTTTTTCAAAATCTTTATTATAACCGCCACCTAAAACTCCACAAATAGGAATTCTTCTATCAAAAAAGTTTCTAATAACCATATCGTCTCTCTTATTTATTCCTATATCAGATATTTTTAACTTACCTAATCTATCACCTAAATGAATATCAACTCCTGCAATATAAAATACAAAATCAAATTTAAAATCGTTTAAAAAAATCAAATTTTTTTTTAAAATATCTAAGTATTGTACATCTTCCATGTCTTGTTCGAGTTCAACATCTAAATCGCTTTTTGATTTTATAGGAGGATAATTTACTTTTGAGTGCATACTAAAAGTAAAAACATTGTTTTCATTTTTAAATATTTCAGCGTTTCCATTTCCTTGGTGAACATCTAGATCAAGAATGAGAATTTTATTAGCTAATCCTCTGTTAAGAAGATATTTCGCAGCAACTGCTACATCGTTAAAAACGCAAAATCCTGCTCCCTCGTCATAAATTGCATGGTGACTCCCACCAGCGGTATTACAAGCTATTCCATAATTAATAGCTAATTTAGAAGCTAACACAGTTCCACCTGTTGCAACTAAAGACCTTCTCACAACACTATCAATTAAAGGGAACCCTATTTTTTTAACTAACGTATTTTCTAATGTTTTATTTTTAATTTTATAAATATACTCCTCCGAGTGAACCTCTTTAAGTGTATCGATTGAGCATGGTTCAGGCTTATAAAATTTTTTAACTACTTTTTCATTTTTAAGAAAATTTGCTAGTTCGCCAAACTTTTTAATTGGAAATTTATTATCATCACCAATCTTTGCTTCATAGTCAGGATGATTTACAACTGGTAATTCCACTTTACTTTATTTCTCTTATAGGCTTACCGGCAACACAAGCTTCTAAATTTTCAATCATTTGTGTATAAAAAATAGAATAATTTTCAGCTGTTACATAACCTACGTGTGGAAGTAAAAGTGCATTAGGTACAAATCTTAATTTGTGACCAGCAGGCAAAGGCTCTTTATCATAAACATCAATTCCAGCACCAGCGATTACATTAGTTGAAAGTGCTATAATCAAATCATCTTCATTTACAATTGGGCCCCTTGAGGTATTAATCAAAAAGGCTGTTTTTTTCATTTTATCAAACTCAGCAAGTTTAAAACAATCTTTATATCTTTCTCCACCTTGTACATGAATTGATATGAAATCAGAATTTTGGATTATATCTTCTTTGCTTGAAGGCAAAACATCAAGCTCTTTACATTTATCTAAGCTAAGATTTTCACTCCATGCCATTACTTGCATACCAAATGCTTTTCCAATTTTGGCAACTTGAGATCCAACTTTTCCTAAACCAATAAGACCAAGAATTTTTCCTTTTAATTCAATTCCTACTGTTGTTTGCCAATAGCCTTGGTACATATTATCAACTTCCACTTTAATATTTCTAGCTAGTCCTAAAATTAAGGCCCATGTTAATTCACAAGTAGGATTTGAGTTAATTTCAGTACCTGTAACAACAATTTTAGCTTTTTTAGTTGCTTCAAGATCTACTGCTTTGTTTCTCATTCCACTTGTAGAAATATATTTTAGTTTCTTCAAACTTTTAATTAGATTTGAAGTAATTGATGTTCTTTCTCTCATTATAAGTAGAGCTTCAAATTCTTTTAATTTTTCTATGGCATCGTCCTCGTTTTCAAAAGGTTCACTAAAAACCTCAATATCAAATTTTGATGAAAGATTTTTCAAATCAATAAATTCTTGAGCAACGTTTTGATAATCGTCTAAAATAGCAACTTTAAGCATTTTGAACTTTTTTATTTGAGATTGTGATACCAGCAATAATAAAAAATGCACCTAAGAAATGATAAAATAATATTTTCTCATTGAAAATTATCATAGCCATTACAGCACCTAAAATTGGCATCAAATGTAAATAAACTCCAGATCTATTTGCACCAATTAATTTTACACCCTTTATCCAAAATAAAAACGAGATTAAACCAGGAAAAAAAACAACATAAAATAAAACTAAATAAAAAGAAGATTGTAATTTTATTGTGCTTCCTAAACTATAGTCGATAAAATACATAGGAATTAAAAAAATAACTCCAAAAGTAATAACGACCTGTAATAAGGAAATTGGAGATAAATTAAACTCCTTTTTTTTTAAGAGAGTTGAATATAGTGACCAAGCAAACATGGCAATCAACGCAAAAATATCTCCCTTATTAAAAGATAATTTTAATAAATTGTTTAAGTTTGCCTTAGTTATTATAAACAAAACACCTGTAAGTGAGAGGAATACACCAGTTATTTGGAAGAAATTTGTTTTCTCAATTTTAAGTAAAAATGAAAACAATATTATCATAACTGGAACTGTGGATATCATAAGTACTCCAGTTATTACTTGGGTATGCCTCAATGAATAAAAAAGAGCAGAATTAAAAACACTAACAGCCAATATCCCTAAAATTGAAAATAAGAAAATATTATCCAATATAATTTTTTTCTTACTAAGCAATTCCTTATAAGTAAATGGTAGTAGGACTATCCAGGCTAAAAACCATCTATAAAAATTTAATGATACTGGAGGTATGTCAATAATACTTGCTGCTTTACCCACTATAAAATTTCCAGCCCAGAATAAACATGCTAGCACTAAGTATATAGAAGCTATATATATTGGGCTAGATGTTTTCATGAAAAGAATTTAGTAAATCTGTTCTATTTTTTATAGCTTCTTTTATATTCTTTTCCTTAACATGTCCAAATCCTCTTATTTGATCAGGTATTGACGCTATTTTTACAGCTGTATTATAGTTTGATTTATTTATTTTAGATCCAATATCAACAATGGTTTGCTTATAATCTCTTATTAACTCTCTTTCTTTTTTTCTTTCATCTAAATAACCAAATGGATCAAATTTTGTACCCCTTAAAAATTTAAATTTTGAAAGCAATTTAAACACATTAAATAACCAACCACCAAATTTTATTTTTATTAATTTGCCATCCACTTTGCTTTTTTTGCTGAAAATTGGTGGAGCTAAATAAAAATTATAATCAAAGTTTCCTTCAAAGTTTTTATTTATATCATCTACAAATTTTTTATTTGTCATTAATCTAGATACTTCATACTCATCCTTGTAAGCCATTAATTTAAAATAATTTTTTAAGACTGCTGTTGAGAATTGACTTCCATTTCCAACATTTTTATCTATCTTTTTCGCATAACTAACCAAATCGACATATTTTTGAGCATATTTTGTGTTTTGATAGTCTTCTAAAAATTTTAATCTATTCTGATATTTGGCATCAAAACCCTCTAAGATCTCAGGTTCGTCTTTAATAATGCTGTTTACTTCTTCTTTTAAATTTTTGTAGTGTCTTCCAAATCTGAAGGCATCTATATTGTCTTTTACGCTTGCACCATTTAATTCAATTGCTTTTTCAATTGATGAAGCTGAAATTGGTATCAGGCCTGATTGATATGCAACCCCAACATTAAACATATTTGATAATATTGAATTTCCTAAGATCTTAGATGTAATTTTATTTGATGATATAAATTTAATATTCTCTAGTCCTGCTATATTAATTAAATTATTTCGCATTTCCTCAAATGGTAAATAAAAATCTTTATCCCGTGTAAAATCTCCTGGCATTACTTCATCTGTATTAACTATTAGTTTTGAAATTTTTTTATCTAAAGTTTTTATTATTTCTAAATCATTTGAAACAAGTAAATCAAATCCCAAGAGTAAGTTTGTATCCCCGTACGATAATCTGATTGCTCCAACATCTTCTGGTTTTTCAAAAATTCTTAAGAAACTTTTTACAGCTCCACCTTTTTGTGCTAGCCCAGTCATGTCAAGAACACCAGATCCTCTGCCATCTATTTGAGCAGCTGTTGCAAGCACTGCTCCAATTGTAACAACACCAGTTCCTCCAATACCAGCAACCATTATTCCATAGGATTTATTTATTTTGGGTAGTACTGGATCCTCAATTTTTGAATTTATTTTATTTATAAGGGTTTCGTCGTAATTTTTTTTAAGTGATATATCGCCCTCAAGACTTACAAAGCTAGGGCAAAACCCATCAACGCATGTATAATCTTTGTTGCAAGATGATTGGTCGATTTGTCTTTTTCTTCCATACTCAGTCTCAACTGGTGCGATTGAAACACAATTAGATTGTATTCCACAATCTCCACACCCTTCACATAAATCTTTATTAATGAAAATTTTTTTCTTTGGTTCCTCTAATATACCTTTTTTTCGTCTTCTTCTTTTCTCTGCTGCACAAGTTTGGTCATAAATTATTACAGTTGTTCCATTAACTTTACTCAATTCAATTTGAACATCTATAATGTTTTTTCTATCATAAACTTTTGAATTCTTAGCAAAGCCTCCCGTGTCACCATACTTTTGAATTTCATCTGTAATTATTGCTATTTCTTCAACTCCTTCTGCTTCAAGCTGTTTGGACATTTGAGCTACTGTTGGCAAACCATCTAATGCTTGTCCTCCAGTTAAAGCAACAGCATCATTATATAAAATCTTAAATGTCATTTTAGTTTTTGCTGCAACTGCGTGTCTAATCGAAAGTATTCCTGAATGTATATAAGTCCCATCTCCCATATTTTGAAAAACATGGTCAGTGTTACTAAAAACTGATTCTCCTACCCATGTAGCTCCTTCGGATCCCATCTGAGAAAAACCCTCATTATCTCTTTCCATATGTTCAACAAGATAAGCGCAACTAATCCCAGTTATCGCTCTACTGCCCTCTGGAATTCTAGTTGAAGTGTTGTGAGGACAACCTGAGCAAAAATGTGGGACTCTTTTTAAGGAAATATTTGAATTTGTTGACTCAGTTAAAGATTTCAATTCTTTAGAACAATTATTCACGTCATCTGGTAATTGTAGATATTTTATTATTTCGTAGACTTTCAGCCCAATCTCTCCTGGATTTAGAGCTCCAGACGAAACAAACAGATCGTTATTATTTTCATCTTTTTTTCCAATTACTTTTACTTTTAGGTTTTTATTAAATAAAATTTCTTTTACTTGTGTCTCAATAATTGATCTTTTTTCTTCAACTACTATGATTTTGTCCAAATTTTCCGCAAAATTTTCAATTACTGTTTCCTCTAATGGCCAAGGCATGGCAATTTTAAGAAATTTAATTCCTATCTTATTTGCGATTTCTTTATTTATTCCAATTTTTTCAAGTCCAAGCTTAGTATCTAAGAAAGATTTTCCTGTACTAATTATTCCAATTCTAGGTTTTTCCGAGTCAAAAATTAATTTGTTTAGATTATTTACTTTACAATAATCTTTTACGTATTTTAATTTATGATGATGTAAGCGATATTCTTTTTCTTGAGCTGTATCTTTCAATCTTATATTTAATCCATCGGATGGATAATTATCTTCAGAAATATCTTTAAGAACAACTCTGTTTTCATCTAAATCAACTGTTGCGCCTGAACTGACATTGTCATGAACACACTTAATACCAACCCAACAACCACTTTTTCTAGATAATTCGATTCCAATTATCCCATAATCTAATATTTCTTGAACACCACTTGGATTAAAAAAAGGGATCATTGCATCGATCATCGCAAATTCACTTTGGTGGGAAGTTGTAGAAGACTCGCAGATGTGATCATCTCCCATTAGAGCTATAACACCACCAAACTTCGAGGTACCTGCTAAATTTACATGCTTTAATGCATCTCCCGCTCTATCGACGCCTGGTCCTTTGCCATACCAAATGCCAAATACACCGTCATATTTATCTTTTTTTCTGAGATTAACCTGTTGTGTACCCCATAAGGAGGTTGCAGCTAGTTCTTCATTAATTCCAGGTTGAAAGAAAATATTATTTTCATTCAAGTATTTTTTATTTTTTATTATTTGTTGATCATAACCACC
>CACKHK010000004.1 GCA_902599955.1 uncultured Pelagibacteraceae bacterium | reverse complement strand
GCATCACCCACATATCCAACAATGTGAACTAAATCATTTGAATAAGGATAATACCTGGAAGTGGATAAAACTGGTTTCGCCCCCTCTATTTCATGTAAATAAAGATTTAATTTTGAGAATTTTTCCCAAGATAAATTTTCAGAGACTACGATAGTATCCCAAGGCTTAATTTTCTGTTTTTTTTCGTAAATTTTACTTAATTCATCTTCACTTAAATTAATTATATTTTTTAATTTAAATATAGAGTTATTAAAATCTTTTGTTTCATCTAAAGAAAGATGAACCTGATAAACTCTTTTGTTGTCAGCAATTACATTATTATAAAAATCTGTAATTACACCTCTTTTAGGTGGCGTTTTCCACTCTCTAAATCTATTTTTATCAGATAATAACTCATATTTTTTTTTTTCAGATATTTGAAGGTTATATAATCTTGAGGTTATTAATCCTAACAAACCAACTTTTGCTGTTCCTAAAATGAAAAGTCTTCGATTAATAGTCTTATTTTTATCTAAATTATTATTTCTTTTTATCATTGCCACTCAATTGAACAATATTATCAATCCAACTTAATATTTTGGCAAGTAAAGGATATAAAAGAAATGTAGCAAATAATCCTAATAACAAGCTGTTATATATTATTGGGACATCAAATATAAAAACTAGTATAATATAATTAATTGATCCTGCAATTAAAATTGAAATTAAAAAAAATACCCAATCATAAAATAAATTTTGTAATATTATTCTAGATCTTGCAAAACCAGTAATTATACAAAGTGATAAATACTCAATTGATGAGATACCTAAAGGATTATCTTGAATTACATCATTTAATATACCCGCTAAAAAAATGAAACCTAAGCCTAAATAATTTGGTTTTTTTAAACTCCAATAAAAAATCAAAAGGTAACTAATATTAAAACTTAGATTATGGCCACTATATGTAAAATTATATTTTGAGCTCAATAAAATAGAAACAATTAAAATAAGAAGAGGAAATATTGAGAGTATACTTGAATAAAATTTATTTGGTATGCTCACTTTTTGTAATAAACCTTCACAAATTCAATTTGTGTAAAATCTGAAAAGTATTTCACTTTTGCATGGTCATTATCAATAACTATTTTTCCAACAGGTATGCCTGAAGAAATTATTCCGTCTGCTCCAGACGTATAAACCACATTTCCATCTTTTATATTATTATTTTCCGGTAAATATTCAATTTTTCCTAACTTATTATCACCAGTTCCAGATAAAATTGCGCTGACAGCCCCGGGTTCAATAATAACAGGAATTTTACTATTCAAATCACTTATAAGTAATATTCTTGAAGTAAGATAGTTGCTATCTACAACCTTACCAATAAAATATGAATTACTTCTAACCGCAGCACCCAATTTAATTCCATGCTTAAATCCTTTATTGATTAGCATGGATCTTAGATAAGGACTTTTTTGATCTAATAAAACTTTAGTGATATGGAAATCTTCTTTGTAAAGATTTTTTTCATCTATTAATTTTTTTAATCTTTGATTTTCTTCTTTAAAAAAATTGCTTTCAAGAATTAAACTTTTATTTTTTTTCTGCTCGATTTTGAGTTTTTCATATTCATCGTACATATTAAGATGATCTATAAAAGAGTAATAAGTCTTCGTAATTGATTTAAAAGGAATAGATGCAACATACGACGCCTTTATAATTATATCTTTTGTAATTAATCTTGCTTGATTTATTGGTCCAGATTTAAAGTACTCTAAAGAGAGAATTATTATAGATATTATAATTAGAGTTAATAAAGAGAATTTTTGTCTATTTCTCTTTTTTAAAAAAACAGAACGAGCAGATATAACAAAATCATCTCTGCCCATTTCCCTAGACATTTTTATTAATACTCAGTCAATACAGACGAAAAAGTTTCCTCTTGATCTAACGCTTTACCCGTTCCAATTGCAACACAAGATAAAGGATCATCAGCAACGTTCACCGGAAGACCAGTTTCTTTTGAAAATCTTTTATCAATATTATTTAACAGAGATCCTCCACCAGTAAGAGTTAATCCCATATCAACCAAATCAGCAGACAATTCAGGAGGAGTATTTTCTAAAGCTTTTTTAATAGCTGACACTATATCTTTTAAAATAGGATTTAATGCTTCTGCAGTATCTTCCTCTGATATATTTACTTCTTTTGGAGTTCCTGACCTCAAATCTCTACCTTTTACTGCATAAGTGTTATTATTAGTTGGTATTGCTGTACCTATGTCTTTTTTAATTTTCTCAGCAGTACTATCACCAATCATCAAATTATACTCTTCTCTCATGTAATCTTTCAAAGCATTGTCCATAGCATCTCCAGCTACTCTTAATGACTCTGAATACACAACACCGCCTAAAGATAAAACTGCAATTTCAGTCGTACCTCCACCTATATCAACAACCATTGAACCAGTTGCCTCTGAAATAGGAAGACCGGCCCCTACTGCTGCCGCAATTGGCTCTTCTATTAAATTTACTTTACGAGCTCCTGCTGCAAGAGCACTATCCTGAATAGCTTTTCTTTCAACTGGTGTTGAACCAGTTGGAACACAAATTAAAATTCTTGGATTAGCTAACGTTTTTTTATGAACTTTTTTGATAAAGTGTTTAATCATTTCCTCAGTGACTACAAAGTCTGCAATTACACCATCTCTCAATGGTCTTATAGCTTGAATATTTCCTGGTGTTCTACCCAACATTGTTTTTGCCTCGTCACCAACTGCTAAAACTGATTTTTTTCCTTTATTGTCAACTACTGCAACTACCGATGGTTCATTCAATACTACACCTTTGCCCTTTAACACTACAAGTGTATTTGCTGTACCAAGATCTATTGCCATATCTTGACTCCATAACTTCTTTAAGTTGCTAAACATTGCCATTTATATACCTCTCATTTTTTGATTTTTGTAGTTTTGATTTTCTAAGTTTTCGCCTGGTGCAGTTTTATCTCTTTTAATAATCATCTTATTTAGAGAATTAATATAAGCATTTGCTGATGCAACTAAAGTGTCTGTATCTGCTGCTTGCCCAACAGTTGTTTTGCCGTTTTCCTCAATTTTTACACTTACTGTTGCCTGTGCATCTGTTCCCTCCGTTACAGCATGTACTTGATAAAGTTGTAAATTTACATCGTGAGGATAAAGTTTTTTTATACATTTAAAAATTGCATCAACTGGACCATCTCCAGTTTCCGAGGCTTTTTTAACTTCTCCAAAAACATCCAAAGTCATCTCTGCTCTCTGTGGTTCTCCTGTTCCTGCAAATACTTTTAAAGATTTTAGATTTATAGCGCTAACTTTGTTGTCAACTATTAGGCTATCATCTATCAGAGCAATTATATCTTCATCATAAACATGCTTCTTTTTATCTGCTAAAATTTTAAATTTTGCAAATGCATTATCAACAATATCATCAGTTAAATCTGGATATCCTAAACTAGTTAGTTTATCCTTAAACGCATGTCTTCCTGAATGTTTTCCCATTACTAATGATGTCTGTTTAACGCCAACACTTTCAGGAGTCATAATTTCATAAGTTTGTCTATTTTTTAACATTCCGTCTTGGTGTATACCTGCTTCGTGAGCAAAAGCATTTTTTCCTACAATAGCCTTATTATATTGGACAGGAAATCCTGTAGCATTTGATACAATTTTAGAAGCTTTACTTAAAAGAGTAGTTTCAATTCCTGTTTCAAAAGGCATTAAGTCTGGTCTTGTTTTCATTGCCATAACAACTTCTTCAAGAGCTGCATTACCTGCTCTTTCTCCTAATCCATTTATAGTACATTCAATTTGTCTTGCTCCTGCTTGAACGCCAGCTAGAGAATTAGCAACTGCCAATCCTAGGTCATTATGACAATGTGTAGACAGGATTGCTTTGTCAATGTTTGGTACTTTGTTTAATAAAGTTTCGATAATTTTAGTAAATTCAGATGGTATTGTGTATCCAACTGTATCTGGAATATTTATTGTTTTAGCACCACATTTTATTGCAAGTTCAACTGTCTTACACATATAGTCCATATCGGTTCTTGTGCCATCCTCACATGACCATTCTACATCGTCAGTGAAATTTCTTGCATAAGTAACATTTTCTTTAATTGCCTCATAAACTTCATCCGGTGACTTATTAAGTTTATGCTTCATATGTAATGGACTTGTTGAAATAAAAGTATGAATTCTAAATCTTGGAGCATGTTTAAGAGCCTCATAACATCTATCAATGTCTTTTTTTGAGTGTCTTGCCAAACCTGCTGGGATTGATTTCTTTAAAATTTTACTTACTTCAGTAACAGCTTCAAAGTCGCCGGGAGATGCTATTGGAAAACCAGCCTCTATTATATCAATACCAAGTTCATCAAATACTCTTGCTATTTGAATTTTTTCCTCAAGACTCATCGATGCACCTGGTGACTGCTCGCCGTCACGCATAGTTGTATCAAAAATGTAAACTCTATTTTTATCGCTCATATTGTTATTTTATGCACTCGGCATAATACATGCTCACGCACAGATTGCAAAATAATTTGGTCTATTTTGACCAAAAATCAATATTAAATCTACTTCTTATCGCTATCAACAAGCTTCTTTTTAGAAATCCACGGCATCATAGCTCTAAGTTCAGCACCAACCTTCTCTACAGAATGCTCTGCAAGTTTAGCTCTTGTTGCAAGAAAATTCTTTTGGCCATTCTTGCATTCGTCCATCCATTCTTTTGTAAATTTACCTGATTGAATTTCAGCTAGCACTTCTTTCATCCTTTGTTTTGTCTCTTCTTTTTTAATTATTCTTGGACCTGATTGATACTCTCCATATTCAGCGGTATTTGAAATTGAATAATTCATATTTGCAATTCCACCTTCGTAAATCAGATCAACTATTAATTTTACTTCATGCACAGTTTCAAAATATGCCATTTCTGGCTCATAGCCTGCTTCTACTAATGTCTCATAACCATTTTTAATTAATTCTACTAAACCACCACACAATACTGTTTGTTCTCCAAATAAATCAGTTTCCACTTCATCTTTAAAAGTTGTCTCAATTATTCCAGATCTTCCACCTCCAACAGCAGATGCATAAGACATCGCTAAATCTCTTGCTTTTCCAGAACCATCCTGATGAACAGCAAACAAACAAGGCACTCCACCACCTTTTTCATATTCGCTTCTAACTAAATGTCCTGGTCCTTTAGGAGCTACCATAAAAACATCCAAATCTTTTCTAGCTTTAATAAGATCATAGTGAACATTAAGTCCGTGTGCAAAAGCAATTGATGTTCCCTCTTTAACTCTTTGTTCAATATGATTTTTATAAATAGCTGCTTGAAGTTCATCTGGTGTTAATATCATTACCACGTCTGCCCACTCAGCTGCATCAGACAAATTCATAACTTTTAAACCTTTTGACTCTGCTTTTGCAATGCTGGATGACCCCTCTCTTAAAGCAACTACTACTTCTTTAACTCCACTATCTCTTAAATTAAGAGCATGAGCATGGCCTTGACTTCCATATCCAAAAATTGCAATTTTTTTGTCTTTTATTAAATTTACATCTGTATCTTTTTCATAAAACATTTTCATAGCTATCTCCTGTAATTATTTAAAAACATCTGATCCTCTAGTCATGGCAACAGCACCCGTTCTAGACACACTTACTAAACCAAATTTTGTTAAATTTTTTGACATTTTATCTATTTCTCTTCTTAAAGCTGTAATTTGAATTACTTTTGATTTATTTGTTTCATCCAATACAACAGGATTGAAGTTTTTGCACGCTTTAAATGCTTTTATTAATTTTTCACTGTTAGCAACAAATTTAAATAGAGCCATTTCTTTAAAGATAACGTTTTTATCTTCTCTTTTAAAATCTGCAACTTTATGTACAGGTACTAATTTTTTTAATTGAAGTTTAATTTGGTCAATTACTTGAGGTGTTCCAGTTGTAACTATTGTAATTCTTGATATATTTTCCTTTTGATTTACCTCAGCAACAGCTAAAGACTCTATATTATAACCTCTTCCAGAAAAAAGCCCTACTACTCTTGCTAAAACTCCAGCTTCATTATCTACCCAAACTACGATTATGTGTGTGTCATTTTTCTGTTTTTTTCCAGCTACACTATAAGCTGATTTTGAATTGACCATTTTAAACTAAAGTTCTTCCTTTTCCTGTAATTTTTTTTTCTTTTTGATCTTTTGGACCTAGTAACATTTGATTATGTGGTTTTCCTGATGGAATCATTGGAAAACAATTTTCTTGTTTGTCTACAAGACAGTCAAATATTACAGGTCGATCAGTATTTAACATTTCAATAATCTTGTCATCTAATTCTTCAGGTGTTTTTGCTCTTATGCCAACACATCCATAAGCTTCGGCCATTTTAACAAAATCTGGTAACGCAGCAGTATAACTCTCAGAATAATTTTTATCATGCAATAACTCCTGCCACTGTCTTACCATCCCCATGTACTCATTATTTAAGATAAATATTTTTATTGGTAAATTATATTGAACAGCAGTAGACATTTCCTGCATTGTCATTAAAACTGAGGCCTCTCCAGCAATATCTACAACTAATTTTTTGGGATGTGCTATTTGAACTCCTACTGCAGCAGGCAAACCATATCCCATTGTTCCAAGACCACCTGATGTCATCCATCTATTTGGTTTATTAAATTTATAATGTTGGGCTGCCCACATTTGATGTTGACCAACCTCAGTTGTAATATAGGCATCTCTATCTTTCGTAAGTTCATATAATCTTTCAATGGCATATTGTGGTTTAATTGTCTCATCGCTACCAATATAATCTAAAGAACGTTTAGATCTCCACTTTTGAATTTTTTCCCACCAATTTGATATTTGATGTTTATTTGATTTAGAAAAATTCTTTTTTGATTTTTTTAAAGTTTTTAGCGTAGATGTTAAAACTGATTTAATATCTCCAACTATTGGTAAATCCACCTTAACATTTTTATTTATAGATGATGGATCAATATCTATATGAACTTTTTTTGATTTAGGTGAGAACTCATCAATCTTACCAGTTATCCTATCATCAAATCTTGCTCCAATATTTATCATAAGATCACAACTGTACATAGCATTGTTAGCTTCATAGGTACCATGCATTCCTAACATTCCTAAAAACTGATTATCATCAGCAGGAAAACAACCCAGACCCTGTAAAGTTGAGGTTATAGGAAATCCAGTTGCGTACACAAGTTCTCTTAAAAGTTCACTCGCCTTTGGTCCTGAATTAACTACTCCACCCCCTGTATAAAATATCGGTTTTTTTGCCTTACTAATTAATCCAATTAAGTCATCAATATTTTTTTGAGAAAAATTATCATGAGATTTGCCATTTAATTTTTTAACTTTTTGATAATTTTTATATTTTGTCTTTTGAAATTGTATGTCCTTTGGAATATCAACTAGTACTGGCCCTGGTCTTCCCGTAGTTGCTACTTCAAAAGCTTTGTGCATTATCTCTGCCAGATCATTTATATCTTTCACTAACCAGTTATGTTTAGTACAAGGTCTAGTAATTCCTGTTGTATCACACTCTTGAAATGCATCAGTTCCGATTAGATGAGTTGGAACTTGTCCTGTAATACAAACTAATGGGACTGAGTCCATGTAAGCATCAGTTAGAGCAGTAACTGCATTTGTAGCTCCAGGTCCTGATGTTACTAATAGTACTCCAGGTTTTCCTGATGATCTTGCGTAACCTTCAGCTGCATGTCCTGCACCTTGCTCATGTCTTACTAAAATATGTTTTATAGAATTAAAATTTTTTAACTCATCATAAATTGGAAGTACTGCTCCTCCTGGATATCCAAAAATATGACTAACGTTTTGATCTTCTAAACATTTAAATACAATTTCCGCTCCTGAATATAATTTTGGCATTCAGACAATCTAGCTGAAGTTGTGCTCATTGGTCAAGTTATAGTAGAGATAAATTATAATTTTTTTATAAATTTTGAGAGCTCTTTAGGATCAAATTTTTGCCAATCATTCATTTGACCTCTAGACCAAGTTCTCTGTCTTTTAGCGTATTGTCTTGTTTTTATTACAATATTTAGTTTCATTTCTTTCAATGAAGTTTTTTTATCAATAAAATCTTTTATCTCTCTGATGCCAATAACTTTATAAAGATTATTATCACTCTTTAAATTCAGCTTTTCAAAGTTTTGCACCTCTTCGACTGCCCCATCTTTTATCATTTGATCTACCCTTTTCGAAATTTTATTGACCAATATCTCTTTAGGATAATCAATATAAATTTTTAGAAATTCGTCTATTATATATTGTGATTTTGTTTTTTTATACCACTCAAAGATTGATTTTTTTGTAAAGTAAATTACTTCATAGGCCCTTAAAGATCTTTGGATATCAGTAGAGATTATTTTATTTTTTACAAGTTTATCTAATTTCAAAAGTTTTAAATAAAATTTCTTTTGACCCATTTGTTTTTGCTTAGATCTTATTTTATTTCTAATAGTCTTAGGAATTTTCGGTATCTTAACTAAACCATCTGTTAATGCTTTAAAGTAAAGACCAGTGCCACCAACCAGAATAGGTATTTTATTTTTATTTCTAATTTCTCTTATTTTTTTTTTAACTAATTTTAACCATTGACCAGTAGAAAATTCATTTTTTACACTTTGAAAGCCATATAAATGATGTTTGATTTTATTGGTATTTTCTTTTATGGGTCTAGCTGTTAATATTTTTAATTCTTTGTAGACCTGCATACTATCTGCATTAATTATTTCTCCATTCACTTTTTTAGCAAAATCAATTGCTAATTTAGATTTTCCTGATGCGGTGGGTCCTGATATTAAAATTATTTTGGACTTAAGGTCCATTTGACTATTTAAGCTTAACGCCTACGTATGTTCTCTGATTTTGATTATTATATATTGCAATCAATAAATTATTTTCGTCACTTCTTAATTTCAACTTAACTACATTATCAAGATCGCCAATAGTATTAATTTTTTTTCTATTAGCTTCGACTATTATATTGCCTACCTGTAAGTAATTAATTGGACTTTCTTTATCTATTTTTGTTATTACAACGCCACTTGTTCCTTTTGGCAAGTTCCTTGACTCAATATCATCTTTATTCAATAAACGAACTTCTATTTTTAAACCATCAATTCTTGATACTTTAGGTTTTTCTATTACTGGTTTTTGCGCTTTGAAATCTTCAGATGTTTCTAATCTTCCAAGAATTATTTCTTTGGTTATTTCTCTTTTGTTTCTCCAAACTTTCACTGTAACTTTTTTTCCAACATCTGTATCTGCCACAATCTTCGGTAATTCTTTCATTTCATTTATAGGTTTTCCGTCAAACTCTAAAATTATATCACCTGGTTTAATACCTCCTTTGTCTGAAGGACTATTTTCTGCAACACTTGCAACAAGTGCTCCTCTTGGTTTATCTAAATTTTCTGCGTCGGCAATTCCTTGATCAACAACTTGAATTCTAACCCCAAGCCAACCTCTTTTAGTTTCTCCAAATTCTATTAGTTGTTTAATTACTTTTTGAGCGCTATTTGAGGGAATTGCAAAGCCAATACCTATTGAACCTGATTGACCTAAAATAGCGGTATTTATTCCAATGACATCACCTGCCATGTTGAATAGTGGGCCTCCAGAATTTCCTTGATTAATTGATGCATCAGTTTGAATATAATCTTCATATCTGGATAAACCTATGCTTCTATTTCTTGCAGATATTATTCCTGCAGTAACTGTGCCACCAAGACCAAAAGGATTTCCTATTGCTATTACCCAATCACCTATTCTTGCCTTATCTGAATTACCAAAATTTACTGGTTTAAATTTTTCATCTGACTCTATTTTTAAAACTGCTAGATCCATTCCTGCATCAGCACCAAGAACTTTTGCTTTATAATCTTTATCACCGTTAACTCTTACTACTATATCTTGTGCTCCCTGAATAACGTGGTTATTTGTAATCACTATGCCTTCCTCATCAATTATAAAGCCTGAACCTAATGCACTAGTCTGTCTTTGTTGTGGTGTACCAAACATATCCTCAAAAGGAGACCCAGGAGGAAATTCAAATGGAAGAGGGTTTGATCTTGTCGTAACCGTAGTTGTTGTTGATATATTTACAACTGAAGGCATCAATCTTTCTGCAAGATCAGCAAAAGATGATGGTATCGAATTTGCAAATGAGATAGAAAAATAATTAAATGAAACTAATAAAACAGCAAAAATTTTTACCAAATTTTTCATACTTTTAAATACCAAATAATTGCAAAACCAATTATAGCAAAAAATAATCCACCTATTCTTAATTGTCTGTTTGCAATTAAATCTAATTTTTTTAACATATTTTTCATTTTTGATGGAAATAAGGCATACAAAACACCTTCAATAAACAAGAAAAGACCAAAAGCTATGATCAATTCTTTCATTTAAAATAATTTTAATTAGTTTTCTTTATTTCCAAAAAATTTAAAAAACTCACTATCAGGTGATAAAATCATAGATGTTTCTCCACCGATCAGGGCTTTTTGATAGGCTTGCATCGCTCTATAAAATCCAAAAAATTCTGGGTCTTGTCCAAATGCATCTGCAAAAATTTTATTCTTTAGACCGTCTCCTTCCCCTTTCATTATCTCAGATTTTTTTTGAGCATCTGCAAGAATAACTGTGACTTCTTTGTCTGCAGTAGACGTTATTGTTACAGCCATTTCTGCTCCTTTTGCTCTAAATTCTTTTGCTTCTCTCTCCCTTTCAGTTTGCATTCTTCTAAAAATTGCATCACTGTTAGCTTGAGGTAAGTCCGCCCTTTTAATTCTAACATCAACAATCTTTATTCCAAAGTTTTCCGCCTCATTATTTACACCTTGTTGAATTAAGGCCATCTGTTTAGATCTATCCTCAGATAGTAATGTTTGTAACTTTTGTTGACCTAATACGTTTCTTATTCTTGAATTTATAATCGTAGCTAATCTTGATCTAGCAACTCTTTCATTGCCCACTGAAATATAAAATTTTAATGGATCAACAATTTGAAATCTTGCAAATGCATCGACAATTAAACGTTTTTGATCTGAAGCAATTACTTCCTCTGGAGGCGTATCTAAATTTAAAACCCTCTTATCTAAAAAAACCACATTTTGGATAAATGGAATCTTAAAATTAAGACCAGGTTTCAATATTATTCTTTTTGGATCTCCAAACTGAAGAACGATAGCTTGATTGACTTCTTTAACTATAAATATTGAAAAAAATAGTGTTGCGGCAATCAAAATAACTATTGGTAATATAAATTTTCCAGCTTTCATTAATTTGCCCCCGACTTTAATTCTTGTAATGGAAGATAAGGAACTACGCCAGATCCAGAGTCTTTGTCGATAATAATCTTGTTAATATCTGCAAGGACTTGCTCCATTGTTTCTAAATACATTCTCTCTTGAGTTACATCTTTTGCTTTTGCATACTCTGCATAAATAGACAAAAATCTGCTAGCTTCACCCTCTGCTTTTGCGACAACTTCTTTTTTGTAAGCCTCTGCAGCTTGTAAAATTTTTGCAGCTTCTCCTCGTGCTCTTGGTATTACATCATTAGCATAAGCTTCTGCTTCGTTTTTAGATCTCTCCATATCAGCTCTAGCAGCCTGGACATCTCTAAATGCATCAATTACCTGATCAGGTGGGTCAGCTTTCTGAGTTTGAACTTGGGTAATTTGCACTCCACTTTCATATTCATCAAGTATACCTTGTATAATATCTTGTGTATCTCTTTCAATAACTGCTCTACCTTCTGTAAGAATTGGTTGAATATCTGATCTTGCTATTACTTCTCTCATCGCTGTTTCGGCTGCAGCTTTGACTGTTCCCTCTGGGTCCTGAATTTTAAATAAAAAGTTACCCGCATCTTTAATCACCCAAAATACTGAAAAATCAATATTAACAATATTTTCATCTCCAGTTAACATTAGACTTTCCTCTGGTACATCTGCAACTCCACCACCCTGTCCAAATCCACTGTCTCTTTCTGATCTAAAACCAATATCCATTCTGTTTACTTTTGTTACTTTAGGCGTTAGCACACTTTCAATCGGAAATGGCAAATGATAATTTAATCCTGGTTGAGTAGTGTTAACAAATTTTCCAAATCTTAAAACCACACCTTGCTCATCAGGTAAAACTCTGTACAAACCACTTAATGCCCAAATAACAACTAATATTATTAATCCAAGTATGATGGGTTTTTTTCCACCTGCGCTACTTCCTGTAAATTTATTTATTGTGTCCTGTAATTTTTTAATTGCCTCATCTAAGTTGGGGGGAGTTGGGCCTCTTCTGAAACCTCCTCCGTTTCCACCACTTCCACCACTTCCAGGCGGCGTGCCCCACGGGCTTTGATTTTTATAAATCGTCATTATGTCAATCTATATAGTGTCTTTATGGTCAAAAACAAGGTAAGTGTATTTTTATGAACGATAAAAAAGTAGGTCTTAGTGACACAATGAAGGCAAAAACAGAGCCTAAAACCTTCAAAAGAAACCCTATTCCAGGCACTAAATTTACAATTGCCATTTCAAGCGCAAAAGGTGGTGTTGGAAAATCAACTTTTGCTACGAATTTGGCCTTAGCTTTAAAAAAAGTTGGTTGCAAAGTTGGAATTTTAGATGCGGATATCTATGGGCCATCTTTACCTAAATTATTTTCAATTAATGAAAAACCTGAAAGTGATGGTCAAATCTTAAAACCGATCATCAAGTATGATATTCAGTGCATGTCTATTGGATTTCTCACTGATGAACAAACTCCAATGATATGGCGAGGACCTATGGTAACGAGTGCAATAAAAACCTTTACCCAAAAAGTTGGATGGAAAGATTTAGATTTTATAATTGTGGATATGCCTCCTGGCACAGGTGACACTCAATTAACTTTTGCACAAGAAATAAAAGTTGATGGTGCAATAATTGTGTCAACTCCTCAGGAGATAGCTCTTCAAGATGTTAAAAGAGGTATAAGAATGTTTGATAAATTAAAAGTGAATATCATTGGTTTAATAGATAATATGAGTCATTTTATTGGGGATGATGGTAAAAAATATTCAATTTTCGGTGAGAATGGCGTTGAAAGAACAGCTAAAGAATTTGAAAAAAAATTTTTAGGTCAAATTCCTATTAATGCTGATGTAGGGAAATATGGAGATATGGGTATTCCTATTGTTGAAAAAGATCCAGATCACGAAATAACAAAAGTTTATTTAGAATTTGCTGAGAAGATTAAACAATCTTATCTTTAATTTCAAAAGCTTCCATTAATTCATTCCATTCTCTTTTTGAAAGTCCAGAATTATCGATATTTACATCTTCACCTTTTAATAACTTTTGAATAATAATTTTACCTTTTGCTGAAACTTCAGTCCCACCTACTCTATAATCCATGAAAGCATCATAAGTAATTGGAACCCATCTCTTTAATGTATCCAACATAATATCTGCATAAACTCTTATTTCGTATTGTGCATGATGATCTGCACGCAATCTTAAAAAATTCATTAAGTTAAGCAAATCTGTTTTCCAGTACCACTGTGTATATGTATTCAAAGTTAAATTCATTCTCGCTAACTCCCTAGCTAGACCTTTTTTATTATCATCAATGGTAGATCCATCATATTTTTGATTTAGCATAGTCTCATAGTTGTGATATGTTCTTTCAGCATCATTTTTTAAAAGTTCTAAAACTTCTTTTGCTTGTTCTCCTTCAATAACATCACCTCGACCTTGTCTGTTTGCTATTGATTGTGCAGCTAAATTTTCTGGATCAGGTAAATAAAATTCTTTATCTAATATTGAATATCTTGCCGAGTATTCATTTACATTTGCTGTACGATGTCTAATCCATTGTCTAGCTATAAAAATTGGTAATTTGACATGATATTTAATCTCACACATTTCAAATGGAGTGCTATGCCAGTGACGCATCAGATACTTAATTAATCCACTATCTGTTGAAACTTGTTTAGTCCCCTTACCATATGAAACTCTTGCAGACTGAACAATTGAGCTATCATCCCCCATATAATCAATAACTCTTATAAAACCGTGATCTAAAGCTGGCAAAGCCTCATATAAAATTTTTTCTAATTCAGGAGCTGTAACTCTTTTAGTTTTGTTATCTTGAGATTGTTGTTCTTTTATATCGTTTATTTGATCTTTTGTAAGTTTCATGAATAAATTATTGAATCTCTATTATTTGGTTTTATATTAATAGTGTTGGTTTTCCAACTATGACGATAAACGAATTTCGTAATAACCATTACGGACGTGGGGGCAGTACCCACCACCTCCACCATTTACAACTTAAGGGGGTGAATTAGGATCGACGGGTGTCTAAAAGTTGTTCTTTCGTTCGGTATTGTTCCGCCGTAACGGGCTAATTTATAAATGCTAACGAAAGTTACGCACTTGCAGCTTAATTAGTTTACTAATTAAGTTACGGGGTTTGGGGCACCTGGCAACAGAACGCCCCTTTTCTAATATTCAGAGCCAATTAATGGTGCGGCCAGAGAGAATCGAACTCTCATGAGCTAGGCTCACACGGCCCTCAACCGTGCCTGTCTACCAATTTCAGCATGGCCGCAAATAATGCGTCAGATTAAATGAATGACAATTCTATTTCAAGTTGATAAGTTTTTATTATGGAATTCACGACTGAAGTAAAATTAGCAACAGATCCTATATATCAGAAGGTTTCAAAATCCATTCCAGAAATAGAATGGGCATTACACGCTCCATACATTTATAAAATAAATAAATTAAAAAAAGAAAAAAATGCCGTGATTCTTGCGCATAATTATCAAACACCAGAAATATATCACGGTATCTCTGATTTCTCAGCTGACTCATTGGCTTTAGCAATTGAGGCATCAAAAACTGAGGCTGATATTATCGTTATGTGTGGAGTACATTTCATGGCAGAAACTGCAAAACTAATGAGCCCAAACAAAAAAGTTTTGCTACCTGACATGAAGGCTGGTTGCTCTTTATCCTCATCAATAACAGGAGAAGATGTAATAAATTTAAAAAAATGTTATCCAGGAGTTCCAGTAGTCTCTTATGTAAATACTTCCGCAGATGTCAAAGCTGAAACTGATGTTTGTTGTACATCAGCAAATGCTGTTAAAATTGTAAATTCTTTAGGTGTAAAAAAAGTAATTTTCTTACCTGATGACTATTTAGCAAAATATGTTGCTTCCCAAACAGATGTGGAAATTATTTCTTGGAAGGGTACTTGTGAAGTTCATGAACAGTTCAATGATGAAGAAATAAATGAAATTAGAAAAAATAACCCAGGAATCAAAATTATTGCCCATCCTGAATGCCCGCCAGATGTAATACAGGCAAGTGATTTTGCTGGCTCAACAAGTGGAATGATTAAATATGTAAAGGACAACCAGCCTGAAAAAGTTATGATGGTTACAGAATGCTCAATGAGTGACAATGTTCAAATTGACAATCCTAATGTAGAATTTATTAGGCCGTGTAACTTATGTCCTCACATGAAAAGAATTACACTTCCAAAAATTCTTGACTGCCTAGAAAACGAAAGTAATGAATTAATTATGGATAATGATACAATTGAGAAAGCTAGGAAATCAGTAGAGAGAATGGCTGAAATAGGCAGATAAATTCTGTGCCGAAAATTCAATTAAGTAAAAATTTTATCCGATCAACCTGTAAGCTTGCTCTTAATGAGGACCTTTACCCTTCAGGAGATATAACAACAAATTTATTAAATAATAATTCAATTTCAAAAGTTAAATTAATAAGTAATCAAAAAGGAATTATAGGAGGTCTAGAATTTGCTAAAGAAGCTTTTAATTTATTAGACAAAAACATTAAATTTCATATAAAAAAAAAGGAAGGATCTAAAATTACCAAAGGTTCTGTAATTGCTGTAATTGAAGGTAAGATTAAAAATATATTAATTGGAGAAAGAGTGGCTCTAAATTTTCTCTCTCATATTTCAGGGATTGCAACTAAGACCAATAAATTTGTAAAAAAAGTAGGTAAGAAAACAAAAATTTGTTGTACTAGAAAAACAATCCCAAATTTAAGAGTTATTCAAAAGTATGCTGTAAAACTGGGAGGCGGAACTAACCATAGATTTAATTTAAGTGATGAGTTTTTAATAAAAGATAATCATCTGGCATCATCAAAGAAATTTGAAGAGATAGTGAAAAAAGCAATTAATACTAAAAAGGGAAGAAAAATTACTGTTGAGGTTGACAGTTTAAAACAATTTAAAAGAATTAATGGACTAAAATTTAATACAGTTTTATTTGATAATATGAGCCCAAAAAATCTAAAAGTAGCTGTTAGACATGCAAAAGGAAAATATGAGACCGAAGCCTCTGGAGGAGTAACTTTGAAAAACATTAAAAATTTAGCCTCAACAAAAGTTGATAGAATATCAGTAGGTGAATTAACTCATAGTATCCAAGCTTTGGATTTAAAATTAGAGATTTAATTTTTTTTTTATTTGAGCTTGAGCTGCTGCCAATCTTGCGACTGGAACTCTATAAGGAGAACAAGAAACATAATCTAATCCAGTTTTTGCACAAAATTCTATGCTTTTAGGATCTCCACCATGTTCACCACAAATTCCGAGTTTAATTTTTTTGTTTTGTTTTCTGCCTTTATCAGTTGCAATTTTTATTAAATCACCAACTCCATCATCAATTGATATGAAAGGATCAATATCAAAAATTTTGTTTTCAATATAATCATTTAAAAATTTACCACTATCATCTCTGCTAATTCCAAATGTAGTTTGAGTTAAATCATTAGTACCAAAACTAAAAAATTCAGCATGTTTAGCAATTTCTTTTGCCTTTATTGCTGCTCTTGGTAATTCAATCATTGTTCCAACTAAAAAATCAATTTTTATTCTATTTTCGTCTTGAACTTTTTTGGCGACTCTGATGACTAATTCTTTCATGATTTTTATTTCTGCTGCTGTTGAAACTAAAGGAATCATAATTTCTGGCATAGTTGATAGTATTCTTTGTTTTTTACATTCAATTAAAGCCTCAAAAATTGCTCTACACTGCATTTCATAAATCTCTGGAAATGAAATTGCTAATCTACAACCTCTGTGACCCAACATTGGGTTTTGTTCGTGAAGTTCGGAAATTCTAACTTCAAGTTCTTTAACAGGAATATTTAGTGAAACTGCGACATCATTAATTTCGTTATTGCTTTTTGGCAAAAATTCATGAAGTGGTGGATCAAGTAACCTTACTGTTACTGGTAAACCTCTCATTATTTTAAATATTTCAATAAAATCTTTTTTTTGATGCGGCAATAGCTTTTTGAGTGCATTAGATCGATCTTCAATTGTTCTTGATAATATCATTTCTCTTACTGATAAAATTCTTTCTTCGTCAAAAAACATATGTTCAGTTCTACACAAACCAATACCTTCTGCACCAAATTCTCTAGCAGTTTTACTATCTAATGGAGTCTCGGAATTAGTTCTAATTTTTAATTTTCTAAAATCATCAGACCAACCCATTATTTTTGAGAAATCACCTGATATTTCTGGTTTAACTGTTTTTACCTCTCCAATAATTATTCTGCCTGTAGAACCATCAATTGTAATTAGTTCTCCCTCTTTAATTACTTTATTTTTTGTTTTGAATAATTTGTTTTCGTAATCAATTTCTATCTCACTAGATCCAGAAACACATGGTCGTCCCATTCCTCTAGCAACTACTGCAGCATGACTTGTCATACCTCCTCTTGATGTCAGTATTCCTTTTGCTGCATGCATACCATGTATATCTTCTGGTGAAGTTTCTACACGAACTAATATTGTACTTTGCATCATACTATTTAGTCTTTCAGCCTCCTCAGACGTGAAAACAACTTTTCCACTTGCAGCACCAGGTGACGCAGGTAAGCCTAACCCGATCACTTCTAAGTTTGCTTTCTCATCTAAAGTTGGATGAAGCAAAGTGTCTAAAGAACTTGGCTCTATTCGTAATAATGCATCTTTTTTGGTAATCAACTTTTCTTTAACCATATCTACAGCTATTTTAACAGCAGACTTAGCTGTTCGTTTTCCTGAGCGTGTTTGGAGCATCCAAAGTTTTTTATTTTCAACAGTAAACTCCACATCCTGCATATCTTTGTAATGTTTTTCTAACTTATTTAAAATATTTTTAAGTTGCCTGTATGTCTCTGGCATTGCCTCTTCCATTGACTTAAGAGTTTCTTTTGACTTAACTCTGGCTTTTTTTGTAATATGTTGTGGTGTTCTGGTTCCAGCAACTACATCCTCTCCTTGTGCATTTATTAAATATTCTCCATAAATATTTTTTGATCCATCTGATGGGTTTCTAGTAAATACTACACCAGTTGCACAATTATTTCCCATATTTCCAAAAACCATTGATTGTACATTAACTGCTGTACCCCAATGAGATGGTATTTGATTTAATTTTCTATAGACTTTTGCTCTGTTACTTTCCCAAGATAAAAAAACAGCACTTATAGCTCCCACAAGTTGCTCTTTGACATTTTGAGGAAAATCTTTTTTTGTTTTTTCTTTTACAGTGTTTTTAAAATCTTTTATTAAAGCTTCTAAGTCATACTCATCTAATTCTGTGTCTAATAATACTCCTTTTGTTAACTTGTAGTTCTCGATTATATCCTCAAAGTGATAGGCCTCGATACCCAACACAACATTGGAATACATTTGAATAAAACGCCTATAACTATCATTTGCAAACCTTAAATTTGAAGTTTTTTTTGCAAGTGCTGTTACCGTATTATCATTTAGACCTAGATTTAAAATTGTATCCATCATACCAGGCATAGAAACCCTAGCTCCAGATCTTACAGAAACCAGGAGAGGATTTTTTATATCTCCAAATTTTTTTCCTGAATCTTTTTCAATAAATTTTAGTTCTTTATTTATTTCATTAAGTATTTTTTTATTTAATTTTTTTTTATTCTTGTAAAACAAATTACATACCTCAGTAGATATTGTAAAACCAGGGGGCACAGGTAGCCCCATTCTTCCCATTTCAGAAAGGTTTGCACCTTTGCCACCAAGAATATTTTTTGGTATTTTAATTTTTTTTATTTCATTTGATTTAAAATTAAATATAATTTTTTTCATATTAGGCTTCTATTTTTGAAAAATTAAAATAGTTATCAAAAGTTTTGCACAACATATTTAATAATTCTAATCTATTTTTTTTAATTATTATATCTTCATCATTAACAATAACATTATCAAAAAAATCGTTTACCTCGTTCTTAATGCTTGATAAAATTTTTAGACTTTCCTCATAATTTTCATCTTTACCAATACTCAAAAAATATTTTCTTATATCATTTATTTTTTTATATAATTTTTTCTCATAATCATTTTTAAATAAGCCTGGATCTGCAAAACCAAGAGTTTCAATAGATATTTTTTCTTCAGTATTTAATATATTTGAAGATCTTTTGTATACTGCAATAGTTTCAAAACCAATTTCTTTTTTAATATTTTTATTTAAACATAAAGATTTTTTATAAGCCTTTAATAAATCATCCAATCCAAGCAAAAATGTTGAGCTTTCAATTATATCTTGTCTTATTTTTTTTTCTTTTAAATAATTTTTTAATCTCTCAATTATGAAATCGCTTAATTCGTTTTGTATCTTTTTGGTGTCAAAATCATAGCCCTGATCTCTATATGCTGAACAAGTGTAAACAATTAAATCTTTTAATTTGATTTTTGTTTCATTTTCAACAATTAATCTGACAAGACTTATAGCCATTCTTCTTATGGCATATGGGTCTTTTGAACTAGTAGGTTTCAGATTTATTCCAAAAAAACCTACTAACGAATCTAGTTTATCGCTTAAAGATAAAGCAACACTGTACATTTTTTTTGGTAGTTTGCTTTCCATGCCGTTAGGCAAATATTGTTCAGATATAGCAAGACAAACTTCTTTATCAAACCCTTGAAACTTTGCAAAGTGACCCCCAACAATGCCTTGGAGTTCTGGAAATTCTCCAACAAGATCGGACATTAAATCAACTTTACAAATTGATGAGGCTATTTCAATTTTATCTTTACTAATTAAAAAATCATCAGAAATTACTGATGATAACTTTCTCATTCGTTGAATTTTATCAAAGTAGGATCCTAAACCTTTAAAATAATTTATATTTTTCAATTTATCTACTTGTTTAACTAAATTTTGAGTTTTATTTTTTTCCCAAAAAAACTCAGCATCGCTTAATCTTGCCTCAATCACTCTCTCATTTCCTAATTTAACAAACCCTTTGGTGTCTTTTATATCTGAAACTACAAAAAAATTATTTGTAAGATTATTTTTTTTATCAAAAGTTGGTAAATATTTTTGATGACTCTGCATAGTAGTAATCAATATTTCACTAGGTACATTCAAAAATTTTTTGTCAAAATCACAAATAATTACCGCTGGTTTTTCAACTATATTTACTATTTCATCTATAAGCCTTTCATTCTGTTCGATTTTTAAATTTTTTTTATTAATTATTTCATTAATTTTATTCTGTATTATTTTTTTTCTTAAATCTTGATCAATTAAAATACCTTTTTGTTTAAAAAATTTTATATACGAATTAAAGTCGTTAAAAATTTTTAAATCTTCCTCTAGTGATTTATCTGTAAAAGTTTTGTTAGAACTATTTATGTGGTTAAAAACAAAATTAAGGGGTTTTTTATTAAATATTGCTAAAA
Organism: uncultured Pelagibacteraceae bacterium; assembly: GCA_902599955.1. GTDB lineage: Bacteria > Pseudomonadota > Alphaproteobacteria > Pelagibacterales > Pelagibacteraceae > Pelagibacter. The sequence goes on along the minus strand of CACKHK010000004.1, from coordinate 41,058 downwards.
TAGATTTAAGAGGTCTTCCCCAGTAAAGATCATAATTTGCCCATTTCATAGATTTATTCCAAGTTATCTTTGTTAAGATTTCACTTAAATTTTTTTCTAATAAATCTGAAACTTTTATTTTTCTAGACTCTTTTTTAAAAAAATAGAATTCACCTTTCTCAGTGGTTTTTTTAAAAATTTTTTCTAATGTTGTATTGTTTGATCTAATAAATCCCTTTAAAGCTTTTTCGGGAGCATTAACATTTGGCCCTCTTATTTCCTCTGGGTTGAGCTTAATTTCACTAGGGATTTTATCAATATAAAGAACTAGTCTATTTGGTGTTGAATAAACATTGAAATTTTCATTAAATTTAATTTGGTTATCGATAAAAAAATTTTTAATATTTTTTTTTAACTCATTCCTTGCATTTATCTGAAGATTTGCAGGAATTTCCTCACTAAATAGCTCTACAAATAATTCTGACATTAACTTTGGCTTTCAATCCAAACTTTCCCAATTGATTTAGTTAGTTCCCTTATTCTTGCAATATATTCAGCCCTTTGTGCAACACTAATCACCCCTCTAGCATCTAGAATATTAAACACATGGCTACATTTTAAACATTGATCGTATGCTGGAAGTGAAATTTTCTTTTCAACTAATAATTTTGTCTCCTCTTCATGCATTTCAAATATTTTAAATAAGTTATCAGTGTTGGCATATTCAAAATTATAAGCTGAAAATTCTTTTTCTGACTTATGAAAAACATCTTTGTAAGTTATTCCTTCATCATTCCAAATTAAGTCAAAAACACTTTTTTTGTTTTGAATAAACATACACAATCTCTCTAATCCGTATGTAATTTCGACAGATACAGGTTTACATTCAACTCCAGCCATTTGTTGGAAGTAGGTAAATTGCGTTACTTCCATACCATCACACCAAACTTCCCATCCAAGGCCAGCTGCTCCAAGAGTAGGGCTTTCCCAGTCATCTTCAACAAATCTTATATCGTGTTCCTCATAATTAATACCTATTGATGACAGACTATTTAAATACATTTTTTTTATTTCTTTTGGTGAGGGTTTAATTAATACTTGGAACTGATAGTAATGTTGTAATCTATTGGGGTTGTCACCATATCTTCCGTCAGTCGGTCTACGTGATGGTTGAACATATGCAGTTTTCCATGGTTTTGGACCAAGCGATCTTAGAGTGGTTGCTGGATGAAATGTTCCAGCTCCTACCTCTAGATCGTACGGTTGTAATATTACACAACCTTTTTTTGACCAGTACTTTTGTAAATTAAAGATTGTGTCTTGAAAAGATAAAGTTTTTTTTTTTGTTTTATAGACCATACCTTTGCCAGATTGATCTTTCTTCTAATAAACTGATTACTTTATCAGTATAATTTTCTGAGGATGATAATTTTTTTGACAACCACCCTTTACTTTTTTCAAATTTCTTAATCTCAATTTGATCTCCATATTTTTCTCTTAATATTTGTTCTGCATTACCCAAACCGTCTATTAAACCTAATTCTTTTGCTTTTTTTCCAGCCCAAAACTCACCTGAAAAAAGTTCAATACCAGAGTTTTTGTTTAGTTTTTCTTTTCTACTCTCCTCAACGACATCAATAAAGTCCTGATGAATTTCTAATTGAATATTTTTTAACCGATTTATATCCTCTTCTTTTTCATCAAGAAAAGGGTCTAAAGTACTTTTATTCTTTCCTGCTGTATATACTCTTCTTTGAACTCCAATTTTTTCTATTAAGTTTTTAAATCCAAATGATGCAGAAATAACTCCAATTGATCCTATTATCGAACTTGAGTTTGCATATATCTCATCACCAGCACAAGCGATCAGGTATCCACCGGATGCAGCCACATCTTCAGCAAATACAATCACTTTTTTTTTTGTTTTTTTTGATTGTTCCTTAATAAGTTTATATATTAGATGTGATTGAACTGGAGATCCTCCTGGTGAGTTTATTGTAATTGCTACTACCAATGCTTTTTTTAGTGAGAAAGCTTTTTTAATTATTTCTTCCTGGCTTGAATAATCTATTCCTTGTCTAAATTTTCCAACATTTCCTATAACGCCAGATAGTTTAAGATGACTAATAACTTTTTTTTTTTTAAAAAATGAAAACATTAAAATTTTAATAAGTTTTTTAAATATATTATAAACCCTAGTTATAATTAAAGAATAAGGTGCGTCAATTGATAAGTATATTAATAATTTGTATATAATAGTTTTAAAACATGGGAACTGTAATACAGCTTAAAAAACAAATTAATAATTCTTATACTGACTTAAAAAACTCAGTTGAAGATAAGTTGATTCTAGTTGAAGAAAAAATTAATTCCAGATTAGCAAGTAAAGTTGAGTTAGTTCAAAAGATGACAAAATATCATTTAAGCACTGGAGGTAAAAGACTTAGAGCTCTATTAACATTGCAATGCTCAAAAATTTGTGGATACGAGAAGGGATTAAGAGATGTTAATCTGGCTGCATGTGTTGAATTAATCCATGCAGCAACTTTAATGCACGATGATGTAATTGATAACTCTAAAATTAGAAGAGGAAAAAAGACCTTGAATAAGATCTGGGGAAATCACTCATCAATTTTAGTAGGCGATTATCTCTTAAGCAAATGTTTTGAAATGATGGTTGAAGATGGAAATTTAGAACTACTTAAACTTTTGGCTAACACATCATCAGAAATTGCTCAAGGTGAAGTTCTGCAATTGCAACACAATAAAGAAATAGACATGTTAGAAGAGACATATCTTAATATTATTTCCTCAAAGACTGCATCATTATTTGCAGCAGCTACTAAAGTTGGCGCAATTATTTCAGAAAAAGATTTAAAATTTAAAAATGCTTTAGAATTTTATGGAAAAAATCTAGGTCTCACATTTCAAATTGCAGATGACACATTAGATTATAATTCTGAATTAAAATTATTTGGAAAAAATATTGGTAATGATTTTTATGAGGGAAAAGTGACTTTACCTATAATTCTACTTTATCAAAAATTAGATGATATTGAAAAAGAAAAATTAAAATCTTTTTTTGAAAAACAAATTCGTGAAAAGAAAGATTTAGAATATGTTCTAAGTCTAATAAAAAAAAATAACATAATAAAAGAGTGTTATAAAAAAGCAGAGCATTATATAAATTTAGCTTCTAATTCTTTAAGTGTATTTGAGGAGTCTGATGAAAAAAATGTGCTTAAAAATTTAACATCTTTTAGTATAGAGAGAAATTTCTAAGGGCTTAGCAAAATTTTTTTCCAACTTTTATTTTTTTTAATGTATTTCAATCTTTCATGAATTCGATTTTGACCATCAAGCCAGAATTCTATTTCTTTAGGTTTTATTCTCCAGCCTGACCAGTAATCTGGTCGTGGTACATTTTTTTGATTTGGGAATTTTTTTTTGAATTCTTTTATAGATTTATATAAATCATCTCTTTTTTTTAAAATGCTGCTCTGCTGTGAAGCCCAAGCTCCAATTCTACTTTCATATGCTCTTGATTTATAATAATCATCAGCTTCTTTTTTTGAAACTTTAGATGCAATACCAATTACTCTAATTTGTCTTTGTAGGCTTTTCCAATGAAAACACATTGAAATTTTTGAAGAATTTTTAATGGCTTTACTTTTATCACTTTTTAAATTTGTGTAAAAAACGAAACCATTTTTATCAAAATCTTTAAGAAGAACCATTCTGACTGTTGGAAATCCTTTTTTATTAACAGTGCCTACAGCAAAGGCATTTGGATCATTAATTTCAGTTTTTTTTGCTTTATTGAACCATTCTTCAAAAAGTTTTATCGGGTTATTATGGTCTTTAAAGCAAAGATTTAATCCTAGAGAGTTTTTTTCGTTCATAATTTTAAAAAAATAATTTATACAGTAAGATAATGTCATTTAATACTTTTGGAAAGTTATTTAGATTTACTACTTGGGGAGAGTCTCATGGTCCTGCAATTGGGTGTGTTGTAGACGGATGCCCACCAAATGTTCCAATAAAGGAAAGTGATATCCAAAAGGAACTTAATAAACGAAAACCAGGTCAATCTAAATTCACAACACAAAGAAAAGAGGATGACAAAGTTAATATTTTATCTGGTGTTTTTGAGGGAAAAACTACTGGAACTCCGATATCTTTAATAATTTATAACAAAGACATGAGATCTAGAGATTATGAGACAATAAAGAACAAATTTCGACCAGGACATGCAGATTACACTTATTTTAAAAAGTATGGAATTCGGGATTATAGAGGAGGTGGAAGACAATCAGCCCGTGAAACTGCAGCAAGAGTTGCAGCAGGGGCAATTGCAAAAGTAGTTTTGAAAAATAAGATTGGCGCTAAATATCAAGCAGTCGGTGCAGTTATTCAATTAGGAATTTTAGGGTGTGATATAAACAAATGGAAAGACAAAACTATATCCACAAATCCATTTTTTTGTCCTGACAAATCTGTAATTAAGCTCTGGGAAAAATATTTACTCAGCATTAGAAAAGCTGGTTCATCTTGTGGAGCAATAATAGAGATAAGAGCAAGAGGAGTACCTTTAGGACTTGGAGCGCCGATATATTCCAAATTAGATATGGATTTAGCAGCTGCGATGATGAGCATTAATGCTGTAAAAGGGGTAAATATTGGATCAGGAATGGATTCAGCTACGCTAACTGGGGAAGAAAACTCTGATGAGATTTTACAAAGAAAAGGTAAAACTAGTTTTAAATCAAACAATGCTGGTGGAATTTTGGGTGGAATTTCAACAGGTCAAGAGATAAAAATTTCGTTTGCTGTTAAACCAACTTCATCGATTTTATCATCTAGAAAAACGATTGATAAGTTCGGCAAAAATACAACAATATCTGTTAAAGGAAGACATGACCCGTGTGTAGGAATTAGAGCAGTCCCAATAGGAGAAGCTATGGTTAATTGTGTAATTCTTGATCACTATTTAATGAACACTGCTCAAAATAAAATTTAATTAGATTTTTTTATTAAAACTTTTGAATTTAATGTATCTAAAATCTTATCTTCTATTCCAATTGAGTCAAGATTTGCAAATTTATACATTAACTCTGGCTTATCATGATCTATAAATCTATCAGGCAATATCATTGATCTAAATTTTAAATTGCTATCTAGAAGATTTTTTTCACTAAGAAATTGGCTAACATGAGATCCAAATCCACCAATAGATCCCTCTTCTATTGTGATTAAAACTTCATGCTCTGTTGCAATTTGCCAGATTAAATTTTCATCTAAGGGTTTTGCAAATCTTGCATCAATTATAGAAATATTAATCCCTTTTTTAGATAAATTTTCAGATGCTAAAATACACTCATGAAGTCTTGCACCAAAATTTAAAATTACAACTTTTTTTCCAGTTTTAATAATTTTTCCTTTACCCAACTCAATTTTTTCATTTATTTCTGGTAATTCAATCCCAAGACCATTTCCTCTTGGATATCTAAAAGCTGAAGGTCTATCATTAATATCTATTGAGGTATTAATCATTCTTACAAGTTCGGCTTCATCGCTAGCCGCCATTACTACAAAATTTGGTAGTGTTGATAAGTATGTTATATCAAATGAGCCTGCATGTGTTGGTCCATCAGCGCCAACTAGTCCAGCTCTATCAATTGCAAATCTTACTGGCAAGGATTGAATTGCAACATCATGAACAACTTGATCATAAGCTCTTTGAAGAAAAGTTGAGTATATTGCTGCATATGGTTTAAATCCCTCTGTAGCCATTCCAGCGGCAAAAGTTACAGCGTGCTGTTCTGCTATTCCCACATCAAACATTCTGTTAGGAAATTTTTTTCCAAATAAATCCATACCTGTTCCTGATGGCATCGCTGCTGTTATACCAACAACTTTACTATCCTTTTCAGCATGCTTGATTAAGGTGTTAGCAAATACTTTTGTATATGATGGTGCATTAGATGAAGGCTTTATCTGTTCTCCTGTTTTTACATTAAATTTTGAAACTCCATGGAATTTATCTTCTGATTTTTCTGCAAATTTATAACCTTTTCCTTTTTCAGTTTTTACATGAACCAAAATTGGACCATCATAATTAATTTCTTTTGCATTTTTAAATACAGAAACCATTGTATCAATATCATGTCCATCTATTGGCCCAATATAATAAAATCCCATGGAATTAAATAAAGTACCACCAGTAACTGCAGATCTTAAAAAATCCTCTGCTTTTCCTGCTTTGTTTTTAAATCTTTTTGAGAAGGCAGATATGATTAATTTTAATGTCTCTCTAAAACTAAAATAAATCTTACCAGACAGAATTTTTGCAAGATACTTTCTCATAGCTCCAACAGGTTTTGCGATTGACATGTCATTATCATTTAAAACGACTATCATTTTTGTCTTACTTTCTCCTGCGTTGTTCATTGCCTCATATGCCATACCAGCACTTATCGCTCCATCACCTATGACCGCAATTACATTATCAGATTTATTTGACAATTTATTTGCAACAGCCATTCCTAATGCTGAAGATATAGAAGTTGAACTATGAGCAGCGCCGAAAGGATCATACTCGCTTTCAGATCTTTTTGTAAAACCAGACAATCCCTTGCCTTTTCTTAGTGTTCTAATTTTATTTTTCCTACCAGTTAATATTTTATGAGGATAAGTTTGGTGCCCAACATCCCAAATTAATTTATCATATGGAGTATTAAATATATAATGCAAAACCACAGTGAGCTCTACAACTCCAAGACCAGCTCCTAGGTGTCCACCAGTTTCTGAAACAACGTCAATTAATTCCTGCCTTACCTCGTCAGCCAAAACTTTTATCTCGGATTCTGATAATTTTCTGATATCGCTTGGAAAATTTACATTGTTTAAAAATTTGTAATTATTGCTCATTTTGTTCTACTTAAAATATAATTTATGGTTTCATTTAGATCTCTACTTTTTTTTCCAAATTTATTTAAACTTTTGAATATATTTAATTTCAAGTTATTTGCATATTTAATAGTATTTTTAGTACCTAGTAAACTTATTAAAGTAGCTTTTCCCATTTTTAAATCTTTTCTAGTTTTTTTTCCAACGCTTGATGTTTTTCCCTTTAAATCTATTAAATCATCAGCAATTTGAAACAATAGGCCTATTTCATTACCAATTTTATTAAACATTCCTAAATATTTTATTTTACCTGAAATAATAATTGGTGCTACGCAACAAAAACTAAAAAGCTTACCAGTTTTCTTAATTTGCATATCAATAATTTGTCTTTTATTTTTTTTTATTTTTTCATAACTTAAATCTAGATATTGGCCACCAGCTATACCAGAATGGCCAGAACTCTCTGATAGTAAGTTTATTAATTTTATTTTCTTCTTTTCACTTAAATTTAATTTTTTTTGGCTCAAAATTTGGAAAGCTATTGTAAGTAAAGAATTACCAGCGAGTATTGCTGTGGACTCACCAAATTTCTTATGAGTCGTCAATTTTCCTCTCCTTAAATTATCATTATCCATACATGGTAAATCATCATGAATGAGTGAGTAAGCATGAATGCATTCTACTGCAGCAGCTACTTGCAAGATAGTTTTTTTATTTATTTTAAATATTGAGCCAACATCAAATAATATTTTTGATCTTATTTTTTTTCCTCCAGGAAGAAGTCCATACAGCATCGGTTTGATTAGATCTGTATTTTTTTCTTTTGAAAAATATCGATAAAGATAATCGTTAGTTTTTTTAACAATTCTATTTAGTTTTTTTTCCATCTTTCTTTAATTTTATCTCTTTGATTTTTGAATTTGATTTTTCTGATATTTCTTTAAAGTTTTTTTGAAATTTTTTTTCTATAAGTTTATTTATTTTAATCAAATTTGCATAGTCCTCTGATTTGTTTTCTAAATTTATTTCATTTTCCAAATTTTTAATAATTTTATCAGCTAAATCCGTAAGCTCATTTAAAGATTTTGATGTAATATCATCTAGCAAATTTTTTTCATTCATATATTAGTTGGTAATATTATATGAAAATCGACGATTCAAATATCAAAAAAACAATAAAATATTTGAATAATGATGAATGTGTAGCAATTCCCACCGAAACTGTTTATGGGTTGGCTGCAAATGCCTACTCAAAAAAGGCTGTATCAAAAATATTTAAATTAAAAAAAAGGCCTAGTAGTAATCCTTTAATTGTTCACTATCATAATATCAATCAATTAAAAAAGGATTGTGAATTAAATAGTGTTTTCATGAGGCTTTATAAAAAATTTTGCCCAGGAGCAATTTCGTTTGTTTTGAAACTTAAAAAGACTAGTAAAATTTCAAAAATAGTCACAAATAACTCAAATTTGGTAGCAGTAAGATTTCCAAGTCATCATTTAATCAGAAAGATATTAAAAGAAATTGATTATCCTCTCGCAGCTCCGAGTGCAAATATTTCATCAAGTATTAGTCCAGTTTCAAAACAAGACGTAATTGACGAATTTGGGAATAAAATTAAATTTGTTTTAGAAGGAGGCTCTTCAAAGGTAGGTTTGGAGTCTACTATAATAAATCTTGTCGGTAAACCTAATATTCTTAGATTGGGAGGTATAGATAGTAAAAAAATTTATAAATTTATCAAATCATCAAAAAATAATCAAAAAAGAGCAGTTAATGTAAAAATGCCAGGTAGTAGTAAATTGCATTATTCTCCTGGAATCCCTATGAGACTAAATGTCAAAAAAAATAATGATGATGAGGCTTTTATTTTGATAAAAAAAAGGAAAAAAGAAAATAATAATTATTTTTATTTAAGTAAAACTAAAAATTTAAAAGAGGCAGCAAAAAATTTATACAAAACATTAAGAAAAATAAAAAAAAATAGATATAAAAAAATTGCGGTTGAGAAAATACCAAATGTTCAAATTGGTGAGGCAATTAACGATAGACTTTTGAGGGCATCAAAAAAATGAAAAATTTAATTGAAGTAAAAAATATAAAAAAAAATTATGGAAAAAAGGAAGCTGTGAAAGGTATTTCTTTTAATGTTCAAGAAAATGAAATTCTAGGTTTGCTTGGACCAAATGGCTCAGGCAAAACTACAACTATTGGAATGTTACTTGGTTTGCTAAAACCTACAAGTGGACAAATATTTATTGATAATCTTAAACTTGAAAATCATAGAATTGAAATACTCGAAATGATTAATTTTATATCCCCCTATATAGAATTGCCAAAAAAGCTTACTGTAAAACAAAATCTAAATGTTTATGCTAAACTTTATAAAGTCCAAAATATTGAGGAGAGAATTGAATATCTTTCAGAAAAATTGAGAATAGGAGAATTATTGAATAGTATTACTGGTGAATTATCCTCTGGTCAAAAAAATAGAGTAAGTTTAGCAAAAGCTTTAATTAATGAACCAAGAGTACTTTTGCTTGATGAGCCAACAGCATCTTTAGACCCGGAAGTGGGTGATTTTGTTAGAACTTTTTTAGAGGAATATAAGAAAGAAAAAAAAATCTCAGTACTTTTAGCCTCTCATAATATGAGTGAAGTTACACGATTGTGCAAATCAGTGCTTATGATGAAAAATGGAGAGATTATAGACCAAGGTAAGCCTGATGATTTGATTACTAAGCACGGAAGATCAAATTTAGAAGAAGTTTTCTTAAAACTTTCAAGGAGTAAAAATGAGTTTAACTAGAATTTACGGTCTATTTTTAAGACATTTTTATCTTATAACTAGATCATTTCCTAGAGTCTTAGATTTAGTATACTGGCCAACTATTCAAATTACTCTTTGGGGATTTATCTCAAATTTTTTTGCTACTCACACAACTTATTACAACAATGCAGTTGGTGTGATTTTGACTTGTGCAATACTCTACGATTTTTTGTTCAGAACAAGTATTGGTTTTAATATGCTTTTTTTAGAGGAGATTTGGAGTAGAAATTTTACTAATCTTTTTATAGCACCTATGAAAATTGGAGAGATTTTAACTTCACTCGTTATAACAGCTTTAATAAGATCTTTAATTGGTCTAGTACCAGCTGTCTTGCTAACGTCCCCTTTATTTGGAATTTCAATTTTAGAATTAGGAATATTTTTGTTTTTCCTATTTCTGAGTCTTTATATTTTTGGGATAACGCTAGGAATTTTAGTTTCCTCAGGATTACTTAGATTTGGCCCATCATTTGAGAATATAGCATGGTCAACAATGTTTTTACTTGCACCATTTGGATGTATCTATTACCCTATAGATACTCTTCCAGAAGTATTTCAAAAAATAGCTTATATTTTACCGTTGGTATATATATTTGAGGAAGCTAGAAACATCTTAATTAATCAAACTGTAAATATTGAAAATATTTATAATGCTTTCATTTGGAATGCTTTATATTTTACACTTTCCATAATTTTATTTTATTATTCATTTAATGCTGCAAAAAATAGGGGTACATTAATTAACATGGGAGAGTAATGGTGCGCCCGCAAGGAGTCGAACCCTGAACCTCCAGAGCCGAAATCTGGCGCTCTATCCAGTTGAGCTACAAGCGCATATTGTATAATTATAATAATATGAAAAGTAATATAAATATAAAAGTTAAAAATAAAGAAAATAATTTAAGAATAGATGTTTTATTGTCAAATCATAATAAATTAAGTAGATCAAGAGTAAAAAGTTTAATTTTAGAAAATCACTTAAAAATAAATAATATTACTGTTACCAACCCATCCAGAAAAGTAAAATTAAATGATGAAATATTCCTTGAAGTTGTAGAACCAAAAAAAGAAACACTTGCACCATATAAATACCCTCTTGAAATAATTTATGAGGATGAAGATTTAATTGTGATAAACAAATCAGCCGGAATTTCAATGCATCCTGGACCAGGAAATTATGATAATACAATCGTGAATGCCTTAATTAATTACAATGGCAACAATCTTTCCAGTATTGGGAATGAATTAAGACCAGGTATTGTTCATAGGATAGATAAAGATACATCTGGTTTAATAGTAATTGCTAAAAATAATTTATCTCATGAGAATTTATCTAATCAATTTTCTGAACATACTATTTCGAGAGTTTATCAAGCCTTGGTGTGGGGCAAAATAAGACCACAAAAAGGAAAAATTGAAACATTTATCACAAGAAGCTCAAGAAACAGACAAATGATGGAGGTCTCATTAAAGAAAGGTAAAAATGCTATAACGAATTACAAAACTTTAGAAATATTTGAGAGTGATAATGTACCAACTTTAAGTCTTATAGAATGTAAATTAGAAACTGGTAGAACTCATCAGATAAGAGTTCACTTATCTAGCAAAGGTAATAATATTCTAGGTGATAAAAAATATAAAAAAAAGTTTAAAAAAATTACTAACATAAATCCTGAACTCGAAAAGTACATAAATGCTCTTGATAGACAGTTTTTACACGCTAAAACGCTTGGGTTTAATCATCCAAAAAATAATCGATGGCTAGAATTTTCATCCAAATTACCTGATGATTTGGAAAAAATTTTAAAAAAACTAAGAAAAATCAGGCAATAAAAGCATTGTAAAATTTTATTTATTTATTAAATAAATACTCCTAATGAGTAACAATAACTACAATTTGCCGGCACTTTCAAATGAGGGAGGATTAGCGGCATACCTCGCTCAAATAAAGAAATTTCCAATGCTTGCAGCTGAAGAAGAATATATGCTAGCTAAAAATTGGCAGTCAACGGGAAATGTGAAATCAGCTGAAAAGTTGGTAACAAGCCATCTTAGATTAGTTGCAAAAATAGCTATGGGTTACAAGGGTTATGGTTTGCCTCTGAATGAAATGATATCTGAGGGGAATGTGGGATTAATGCAAGCAGTAAAAAAATTCGAGCCAGAAAAAGGTTTTAGACTCGCAACGTATGCAATGTGGTGGATCAAAGCTTCAATACAAGAATATATATTAAGGTCTTGGAGTTTAGTAAAAATAGGTACAACAACTGCCCAAAAAAAACTTTTTTTTAACCTAAAGAAAATTAAAAACCAGATATCACCGCAATCTGAGGGAGATTTAAGAAAAGAGCATGTTGAGGATATTGCTAAAAGACTTTCTGTTAGTGAGGATGAGGTTATTTCGATGAATAGAAGGCTTTCTGGCAAAGAACAATCTTTAAATGCCCCAATAGGTGAAGATGGTGATGAGTGGCAAGACTGGGTTGTAGATAATGAAATGGATCATGAATTAAAAATTGCTCAAAGTGATGAAATGGAGCAAAGAAAAGACTTACTTCAAGACTCAATAAAAGTATTGAATGATAGAGAAAAAAAAATCCTTTACTCGAGAAGGTTAACTGATGAACCAACAACTTTAGACGAACTTAGCAAAAAATATAAAATAAGCAGAGAAAGAGTTAGACAAATAGAAAACAAAGCATTTGAAAAATTACAAAAACATATGTTAAATTCTGCAAAATCTAAAAATTTATTGCCAGCTAATTAAACGGATCTATTAAAAGAATAGTATCCTCTCTCTCAGGACTTGTTGAAATACTTGATATTTTTGTTTCAATAAATTCCTCAATTGCTTTAATGTAAATTTTCGCATTCTTAGGTAAATTTTCAAATTTTTTAATTCCCTGTGTTTTAGATTTCCAACCCTTAAATTTTTTGTAAACTGGTTTAACACTTAATTGATCCTCAACAGCGGCAGGAAAATAATCTATTTCTTTTCCATTAAGATGGTAAGCTACACAAAATTTAATTTCTTCAAGTTCATCCAAAACATCTAATTTAGTTAAAGCAATTCCATCAATACCGGAAATTTTTATAGTTTGTCTTACTAAAACACCATCAAACCAACCACATCTTCTTTTTCTACTAGTTACTGTCCCAAATTCGTGTCCCTTTTTTCCTAAGTGATTACCGATATTGTCTGTAAGTTCAGTTGGGAAAGGCCCTTCGCCTACTCTAGTTGTGTATGCCTTAGTTATACCTAAAACGAAATTTATAGAATTAGGTCCACATCCAGATCCTGTTGCCGCAGAGGCTGCAACCGTATTAGATGAAGTTACATATGGATACGTTCCGTGATCAACATCGAGCAATATTCCTTGAGCTCCCTCAAATAATATTTTTTTATTTTGTAATTTAAATTGATCTATTTTTTTCCAAACTGGTGCAGAATACTTCAAAATTTTTGGTGCTAATTTTAATAAATCTTCAACTAATTTATTTTTTTTATATATTTGTTTACCCAATCCTAAACGTATTGCGTTATGATGTTCTAAAACTACGGTCAGTCTATTTTCAAGATTTTTTTTTGATGCAAGATCCATCACTCTTATAGATCTTCTTCCTACTTTATCCTCATAAGCTGGACCAATTCCTCTTCTTGTAGTTCCAATTTTAGAATTACCAGCTGAGTCTTCTCTAATTTCATCCATTTCTTTATGAAAGGGTAAAATTAATGTAGCAGCTTCAGATAATATCAAATTACTTTCGTCTATTTGAACACCTTTGGATTTAGCTTCTTCAATTTCATCAAGCAATGCCCATGGATCAACAACAACTCCATTTCCTATAATTGAAATTTTATTTTTTCTTACAATACCTGATGGAAGTAGTCTTAGTTTATAAGTAATACCATCTATGACCAAGGTGTGACCTGCATTGTGTCCTCCTTGAAATCTAACAACTACATCAGCTTCACTAGATAACCAGTCGACTATCTTTCCTTTTCCCTCATCTCCCCATTGTGATCCAACTACTACTACATTTTTCATCTAAATTTTTTTTCTATGTTAAAACTATTTAAGTGATTAATTGGTCCATTACCTCTTCCAAAGTTTGGTCTTGTCTTAATAGCATTATTTACATATCTAATACCTTGCTCACAAGATTTCTTTAATGTTTTTCCACATCCATAATAAGTTGCAATAGCGCTCGATAATGTACATCCAGTTCCATGAGTATTTTTAGTTTTAATTTTTTTATTGGTAAATATTACAATTTCATTCTTATTCACAAACACATCTTTTAAAGTTTTAGAACCTAAATGACCACCTTTTATTAAAACATTTTTAGCACCTAAATCTAACAATATTTTAGCGGCATCTTTCATATCAAAAATAGATTTAATCTTCATTTTAGTTAATATTTCTGCTTCAGGAATATTTGGTGTGATTAAATCTACCTTTTTTATTAATTTTTTTTTCAAAACTAAAACCGCTCTATCATCAATGAGCTTAGTTCCGCCTTTTGATACCATAACTGGATCTAGAATAATCTTTTTTAAATTTAATTTTTTTATTGATTTTAATATTGAATTAATAACTTGCTTCGAATGTAACATCCCAATCTTAACAGAGTCTGGTTTAATATCCTTTGAAGTAAATTCTATTTGATTAGAAATTTCTTTAATTGGTATAGGCATAATTGATTTAACACCTTTAGTATTTTGAGCTGTAACTGCTGTTATTGCAGTCATTGCATAAGAGCCAAGAGATGTAACAGATTTTATATCTGCTTGAATGCCAGCTCCACCAGAAGAATCTGATCCTGCGATTATTAATACTTTAGAATTTATTTTCAATTTATTGGATAGATTTTTTAATTATATTTATGCATAATTTATTTAAATTTGAGTCTTCCGACTCACACATAATTCTTATTTTTGGTTCAGTACCAGACTTTCTTACCAATATTCTACCCTTTTTTTTTATGAGTTTATTTACTTCAGAAATTGCTTTTAAACATTTTGGGCTGTCAATAACCGACTTATCCTTTACTTCCATATTTTCTAAAATTTGAGGAGTGGGATTAAATTTATTAAAGAGTTCACTTGCTTTATTTCTTTTTCTAAGAGAAAAAAGAATTTCTAATGCAACTAATAACCCATCACCAGTTGTCGCAAACTTTCCAAGAATAATATGCCCTGATTGTTCTCCACCTAAATTGAATTTATTTTTTTTCATTTTTTCTTTAACATATCGATCTCCTACATCTGATCTTAAAAATTTAATTTTTTTTTTTCTAAAAAATTCCTCTAAACCATAATTTGACATTAGTGTACCAATTACACCACCTTTTAAAATTTTTTTTCTTTTCCATCTCTCACCTAACATTGCGAGGATTTTATCTCCATCAATAATTTTTCCTTTTTCATCACAGACAATTATCCTATCAGCATCACCATCTAATGCGATACCTATATGCGCTTTTCTTTTTTTTGTCATTTGACAAATTTTATTTGGATAAGTAGAGCCACATTTTAAATTAATATTCAATCCATTTGGAGAAGTGCCAGATTTAAAAACTTTTGCTCCAAATGATTTAAATAATTGAGGACCAGCTTTATAACCAGCACCGTTAGCGCAGTCTAAAGCAATTTTGATACCTTTTAAACTGAATGAGGTTGGAAAATTTTTTTTTAAAATTTCTATGTAACTTTCATTTGCATTTTCTAATCTTTTTACTCTACCTAAATCAATTGGTCCTGAAAGATTTTTAGTAATCTTTGAGTCTATTAATTTTTCAATTTTTTTTTCAATTTTGTCAGATAGTTTAAGTCCATCTGGTCCAAACAATTTTAAACCATTATCATAATGTGGATTGTGGGACGCAGTAATCATTATCCCCATATTTGCTCTCATTTTTTTTGTCAACATTGCTAAACCATTGGTAGGAAGCGGTCCTAGTGTATAAATATGCATACCTGCCGATGCCAGTCCAGAGACCAATGCTGGTTCTAGTGTATAACCTGATAACCTTGTATCTTTAGCAATAATTGCGGTTTGTTTACTTTTTTTTAAATTTTTAAAATATGTTCCTGCTGCTAATCCAAATTTAAAGAACATTTCACCATTTATTTTAGAGCCGTTAACTCTCCCTCTAATACCATCAGTCCCAAAATATTTTTTAAACATTTTTAATTTTGTAACTTCTTGAAAACTTTAAATGCTTGATTGATTTCTTTAACATCATGAACCCTTAAAATTTGAACACCTTGTAAATATGAATGAATACAAGACGATATTGTGCCTCCAAATCTTTCTTTAGTATCATTTTTTTTTGAAATATCCTTAATAAATCTTTTTTTAGATAATCCTAACATTATAGGAAGACCTAATGAATGAAAAATAGAAATATTCTTTAGAAGAGTAATATTATGTTTCAAATTTTTTCCAAATCCAATTCCAGGATCTAATATAATATTATTATGTTTAATGCCTTTTTTTCTTATATATTTTAATTTTGTTTCAAAGAAATCATATATATCAAGTAATACATTTTTATATGATGGTTTAATTTGCATATTTTTTGGTGTTCCTTTCATATGATGAATGATGAAAGGTTTTCCTGATTTTTTTAAAAAATTTATAGTTTGGGGATCATAATCCAATCCAGATACATCATTAATAAGATCAACTTTTATTTTAGAGGCTTTCTTCATTATACAACTTTTTCTTGTATCCAATGAAACAAAACATTTTCTATTTTTTAACATTTTCAAAACTAATTTAATTCTGTCCCACTCTTTAGTAGAACTAACGTCACTTGCTCCAGGTCTAGTAGACTCTCCTCCAATATCGATTATTTTTGCACCACTTAATAATAAGTTTTTAATATGTTTTGAAGCTAAATTTTTCTTATTGTATTTGCCACCATCTGAAAAACTATCTGGCGTTAAATTGACAATACCCATCAAAATCGGGATATCAAATAGATTTAATTTCTTAAAAGTTTTCTTTTGTTTTATTTTTTTTAAATCTTTATAAATTTTAATTTTCTGAATTTTGGGAAGTTTATCAATATCTTTGATTTTGATTATTTTGCTTTTTTTTCTGTTTAAAATTTCTAATTTATCAAAAGAAATAAAAGAATTGCCATTAAGTGGGACAGATATTTTTTTTCTAATATTTTCTTGAGATGATGAACCAAAATAAAAATTACACGCTCTTGTGTAATATTTATTCATTAGTGCTTAGTGCACTATCTTTGGTTTTAAACCCATTGAACCTAGCGCTGAGCTTTGATCATCATCTTCAACCTTGAGATCTTCCTTGTTTTTTGGATATATATTTTTATTTACTAAATCTTCAATCTCCGCACCCGTTAAAGTTTCATAAGTAAGTAAAGCTTTTGCTAATTTATGTAGATCATCAATTTTTTCAGTTAATACTTTTCTTGCTCTGTCATAGCCCATATCAACAAATTTTCTAATTTCACTATCCACTTTTCTTGCAGTTTCTTCTGACATATTTTGTTGTCTCGCTACTGATCTGCCCAAGAATACTTCTTCTTCGTTTTCACCATACGCAACTGGACCCATTTCCTTACTTAAACCAGCTCTCATAACCATAGCTCTTGCCCTTTTCGTTGCCTGCTCAATATCACTAGCTGCTCCTGTAGTTACTTTGTCGTCTCCAAAAATCAGTTCCTCTGCTACTCTACCTCCCATTGCAATAGCCATTTGGGCATGAAGTTGTTCTCTTGTTTGTGAAACTTCATCTCTTTCTGGTAATTGCATTACCATTCCTAAAGCTCTACCTCTCGGTATAATGGTTGCTTTATGTATAGGGTAAGCTGCTTTTTCATTTATTGTTACAATCGCATGCCCCGCCTCATGGTAAGCTGTTAGTTTTTTCTCCTCCTCTGACATAACCATCGATCTTCTCTCAGATCCCATCATCACTTTATCTTTGGCTTCTTCAAATTCCTGATAAGTTACAATCCTTTTATTTTTTCTAGCTGCGAGTAACGCTGCTTCATTCACAAGGTTGGCTAAATCAGCTCCCGAAAAACCAGGTGTTCCCCTAGCTACTGTTCTTAAATTGACATCAGGAGCCATTGATATTTTTTTTGCATGTACTTTTAAAATCTTTTCTCTTCCAATTAAGTCTGGGTTTGAGACTACAACTTGTCTATCAAATCTTCCTGGTCTTAAAAGCGCTGGATCTAATACATCAGGCCTATTAGTTGCAGCAATAATAATTACACCTTCGTTAGTATCAAAACCATCCATTTCAACTAATAACTGATTAAGTGTTTGTTCTCTCTCATCATTTCCACCACCAAGTCCTGCTCCTCTACTTCTTCCAACAGCATCTATTTCATCTATAAATATTATACATGGAGAATGTTTTTTTCCCTGTTCAAACATATCTCTTACTCTAGAAGCACCAACACCAACAAACATTTCAACAAAATCAGATCCAGATATAGTGAAAAATGGAACTCCAGCTTCTCCAGCTATAGCTCTTGCTAATAAGGTTTTACCTGTTCCGGGTGGGCCAACTAAAAGGCATCCACGTGGTATTTTTCCACCAAGTCGACTAAATTTTTTAGGATCTTTTAAAAATTCTACAACTTCTTCGACTTCTTCTTTAGCCTCTTCTACACCTGCCACATCGTTGAAGGTTACTTTTCCTTTAATCTCATTCATCATTTTCGCTTTAGATTTACCAAAGCCCATTGCTCCACCCTTACCTCCTTGCATCTGTCTCATAAAGAAAATCCATACTGCAATTAAAAGCAACATAGGAAACCAAGATAATAATATTCCAAACAATGAAGGCATTTTTTCTTCTAGTGGGCTAGCTGAAATACTAACACCCTTGTCACTTAATTTTTGTATTAAGTTTGGGTCATCAGGTGCATAAGTGCTAAACATTTCACCATTTGACATTACACCCTTTATGTTCTTTCCTTGAATTTCAACTTGAACAACTCTCCCATTGTCAACTTGTGTTAGAAACTCAGAAAAAATTATATTATTTTTTTGATTTACTGATCCTTGGGGGTTCTTAAACATGTTGTATAGCCCTATTGTCAAAATGACTATAACAGCCCACATTGCTAAATTTTTGAAATTCATCATTATAAATTAAGAATTATTATGAGTTTAACAAGTGCCAATTTGTGCCAATTTGTAAATATTTTACATAATTTCTGGGGAAATAACGATAGATTTCTCAAATTTTTGAATTATACATCCTGAAAGTGTTTTTTTTTTAGTGTTTTTACTCGACTTTAAGTAATTTACCAAATTTTCAACTTTAGAACCTCTAGAATAGGAATTTTTTTTACCAACCTTTTGAATTATTTCAGAAAATGATCTAAACACAACTTCGTCTGGTTCTTTAAAAAAATTTTCATTTAAAATAACAGCTTTATTTAATAATAAAAAATTTGAATTTTCGTTAATATTTTTTTTTACGTAGTGGTCTAATGCAAAATTACTTTTATTCAGATTATTAATGGTTTTTTTGAATTTATCAAAAGATAAACCACCATCTTCTAATTTTGAGACTAATTTTCTTACTTTAACTCTCAAAAAATTTTCATCGTTGTTAGATGGGTCATCTATGTTAAAATTAAAAGTATTCTTTGAAATATATCTTAGATCATTTTTAGATATATCAAGCAATGGTCTAACAATAGAAATTTTATCGTCAAATTTTATTTTTGATTTTATATTTCCGAATGAACTTAGGCCTTTTAAGCCTGAGCCTCTTAATAATCTTATAAAAAAATTTTCCAATAAATCATCTTTGTGATGTGCTGTTAAAATAGTATCTACATCTTTATTTAAACTTTTGTTGACAATTAATTTATATCTATTTTCTCTTGCAAATGACTGCAAATTCGAAGATTTTCTTGTGTTTCTAATTGTAAGTATATCAGTACTAATATTAAATATTTTGAGTTTTTTCTTTACCAACTTTGCTTCAATGGTCGAATTTTTTCTCAACTTATGATCTACAATAAAAAAATAAATTTTTTTTTTATTCTTTAAAGAATAACATTTTGCTAAAAATGTTAGCGCCATACTGTCAACTCCGCCAGAAACAGCTACACAAAAACTATTTGATATATGGCAAGAAAGTTTTTTTTTAAAATTTAAATAAACGCTTTTTATTCTTGGATCATATAATTTTTTAAAATAAAAATTATGAATTTTCTTTTTTGCACTCAAATTCTTTTTCTTCATAATACTTAGCCTTTTGAAGCACAGATTGAGTTGCGTCTGGATATTGTTTTTTAACTCCTGCAATCATCAGGCATCCTTGATCTTTTTCCCCCATCTGAACCAACGATACTCCAAGTTTTAATAAATTCTCAGGAGCTATTTTACTTTTTGGATATTTTTGATATCCCTCTAAATAAGCAGTTGCGGCATCGGTGTACATTTGTCTTATTCTGTAAGTTTCAGCATACCAATATTGTGCATTGCCTGATAATTCATCATCAGGATTGGTTAAAACAAATTCTCTAAATGCTTTTTCTGCATTGTCATAATCTCCAACTTTTAAAAAATTTCTTGCAAATTGATACTGTTCTTTTGGACTTGCATCTGGTAACAATTTTTCTTCGGCATTAAAAACCTCAGAAATTATTGCTTCGGTTTGCTCTACAGTTTCTATTACCTGTGAACTATCAGTTGTAGTCATGTCTTTGTAAGAAATTTCACCTAAAGATTGAGGCTCTGAAGACCCAGGCAGTATGTTTTTTTGTTGTGTTTTATTGTTTGAAAAAGTTTGATCTGTTTTAGTTAATGAAGTGAGAGAATTGTTATCAGTGTTTAAATTTGAATTCTGTTCAATTTGTTCAAATCTTAGTTGATTATCTTTTTGCACTTTTGATAGCTCACTTGATAACTTATCTATCTTAAAATTAATTTGCTCAAATTTGTTAGTTAATTCTTGAAATTGCATTTCAATATCACTTAGTTTTAATAAATGTTTCGTTAAGGCTTGCTCTGCTTCTTTAGTTGACGCTCTCTGGTTTATATTTGTATCAGTACTTTCAGAAAATGATTGGGAGTAGACTGCTCTTTCTAAAGTTCTAAGATCTTTTTGTATATTTTCTAATATCTCTCCTACATTTTGATCTTGAGAGAATGATAAATTGGCTGAAAAAAATAAAAAAGAAACAAAGTTAACTAAAATTAACTTAATTAATAATCTCATACATATATTACTAGTTATAATAGTGGCAAAAAGAAGACCCTAACATTAGTGCTAGGGTCTTAAATATTTAATGTTAATTTGCTTTAACTGTTACAGATCTTCTGTTTTTTGACCAAGAAAGTGGATTTGATCCTGAGTCTACAGGTCTTTCTTTTCCATAACTTAAAACTTTAATTCGATCAGATGAAACACCGTAAGTCATTAAATAATCTTTTGCAGCATTTGCTCTTCTCTCACCTAAAGCTAGATTATATTCTCTTGTCCCTCTCTCATCGGCGTGGCCTTCAACTACCACAGTTACATCAGAGTTTTGCCTTAACCAAGCTGCTTGCTTTCTAAGAGTTTCTCTAGAAGCTGTAGTTAATATTATTTCATTAGTCGCAAAGAATACTCTGTCTGGAACTCCACTTGCAAGTTCTCCAACAGTATCAGAGCCTATATAAACATCTCCTTGCATTAATGCATCCAATTTTTCAATTGGATCTGCTTTTTGAGTCTCAGCTGCTTTAGTATCAGCTGCTTTAGTAGTAGTGCTTGTTGTATCTGTTGTTTTAACAGATTTCTTAGTTGCACACGCAGTTATGATTAGACCAAAAATAACAACAAGAAATGTATTTTTTAAAATTTTGAATAGATTCATTTTTGCTCCTTAAATAGAATATTGTGAACTTAATCATGTAATTAGATGTTTTGTCTACAAAAATCAACCTAATTTAGTAAATACTTGAATTTTCTTTAATTTCCTAACAAAGAAGACCATGATGGGTCAGAGGCATCTGTCTCGGTTTTTACCAACCTCTCGTTGTATCCAGTTAAATCAATAGACCATAACTTTGCAGAAAATCCTTGACCATCATTATCAGATTTTGTCTCTCTATAAAAAATGATTATTCTTCCATTTGGAGACCATGACGGTGCCTCTTGATAGAAGTTCTCGGTAAGCAATCTTTCTCCGGTTCCGTCGGTCCTCATAACTCCAATAAAAAATTTTCCTTTATGCAGTTTTGTAAAGGCTATTAAATCACCTCTCGGTGACCAAACTGGTGTACCATAAATACCTTTACCAAATGATATTCTTTTAACTTTTGATCCATCACTTTTCATAACATAAATTTGCTGATAACCACTTCTATCAGAGTTAAATGTGATAAATTTTCCATCGGGTGAGTATGATGGAGAAGTATCTATTGAGGGATGATCAGTTAATTTTTCCTGAATGTTTGTTTCTAAATCTCTAACCCAAATTTCTGAATTACCGTCTTTTGCTAAACTCATTATTAATTTTTTTCCATCAGGAGAGAACCTTGGTGCAAATGTCATTCCTCTAAAATCACCTACAACTTTTTGCTCACCTGTTTGTAGGTTTACAATATAAACTCTAGGCATATTTCTAAAGTAAGACATGTAAGTTATAATTTTGTCATCAGCTGGATTAAATCTTGGAGTTAACACTAATTCATTTCCTAATGTTATATACTTAGTATTGAAACCATCTTGATCCATCAAAGCTAATTTTTTAACTCTTTGCGTTTTTGGTCCTTCTTCAGATACATATATTATTCTAGTATCAAAATAACCACTTTCGCCAGTCAATCGTTCATATACCTTGTCCGAAATTTTATGTCCAACTCTTCTCCAAGAACGAGGTGTTGTTGTAAGAGAAAAACCATCGACCATCTTTGCACCTAACACATCCCAAAGTTTAAACTCTACATTTATATAATCTTTCTCGTTAATTATTTTATGTGTGACTTTGCCTGTTATTAAAACTTGGGATTTAATTAAAGCCCAATCTTCAAACCTCGGTTTTAAATGTGCAATATCAGGTTTTTGTAAAAATGCTTCTTTATCAATTGCATCAAATAGACCAGTCTTCACTAAATTATTTTCAATTACTTTTGATATTTCTGAACCTAAATTTTCAATATCAAGAATATTTTTAATTTTGTTTCTGGAAATATCATTTGAAAAAAAAGGCGATACCGAAATTGGCATTGGATCAAGATTACCTCTTGTAATATCAATTTCAACAAGAGAAAAACTAATACTTGGTTTTAAAATAGAATATATAAGAAATATTAAAAATAATTTATTTTTCATTGTCCAACCATCATCCCTTCAGGATTAAATCTTAATATCATAGTACTCCAATTTTCATAAGTTTTAGTTGGAAGATTTTTAATAGGATTACACTTCAATACTGCTCTATCAACAGCTTCTGCGAAGACTCTGTATTTACCATCTGTACCCATTCTATTTCTTTCCAAAATTTCTCTACTTTTTACCCTTCCATTCTTTTCTAGTTCGAGTTTTACTGTAACTAAATAATCATTTTTTTTATATTCTGCTCCCATTGGAGGAGACCAGCAATCTTTATACTGCATCTGAATAGAGTACTCAGTGGTAACAGATAATTTAGTTAATCTCATTGATTTATCCTCTGACTGAGTAATTCCATCAGTTTTTTTTTTTACTTCTCCAATATTTTCATACTGCTTTGCAATTAGCCCCTTAATTAAGTCTATGTCTAATTCTTTTTTTTCATATTCAGAAGATTGAATTGCCTTATCCTCTTTAATTGGTTTTATTTTTTTAACGAATTCTTTAATTACCAAATCTTTTTCAATTTTTTTTTCAATTTTTTTTTTCTTTTCTTTCTCAATAACTGTTTTTGTGATTTCCTTAGATGGTTGTTGTTCAGTTTCTTGCTTTGTTTCAATTTTCTCTATTTTTTTATCAGGCATTGGAATTGCTTCTGATTTATCTAGTTTAATTTGATCTTGCTTTTTTTCAGGAACAGGAACTTTTTTAGATTTTGATAGATCTACTTCATCCTTTTGATTATCAAACTTTACTTGCTTTTTAATTTCCTGTTTTACTTCTTTAGGAGGCGCTTGCTCTGAAAGTAACTTCTTATTATCTTTTTTTACTTTTTCAATAATTTTAGCTGCTTTAGGTGCATATGGAATGTTCATTTGATCAGAAATTTGGATTAATTCAACTGAAATACTTGGAAGTAATTCTATGGGTTTCTTCGCAACAAAAGGAAGAGCAAAAATTGTGGCTATAAATATCGATCCATGAAAAATAATTGAAAACAACATGCCAAACGAGAAATTATTAAATTCATTTGGAGCACCACTAAATGCAAATCTATTATACAAATTTATCTCTCTTTATATGGCTCAGAAATTAAGGCAACTTTAGTAAACCCTGAACCTGAAAGTTTTCCCATTACTTCTAAGACTCTTCCATAATTTATTGTTTTATCTCCTCTTACATATATTCTTGTATCTGTTCTATTATTGGATACTGCCAGTATTTTTTTAATCAAATTATCAAACTCAATTTTTGTTTCTTGAATAAAAACTTCACCTTTTGAATTTATGGTTAATGTAAGTGGTTCACTTTCTTCAGGCAATGTATCGGCAGATGTTTCGGGTAAATCAACTTGCACCCCAACAGTAAGTAGTGGTGCTGTGACCATAAAAATTATTAAAAGAACAAGCATAACATCTACAAAGGGAGTTACATTTATTTCACTCATTGGTTCTCTCTCTGAACGCTTTAAATTAAATGCCATATTAAATTATTGAAATAAATCTTTTTGAAAAGTTCTCTAATTTTTGAGAATATTTTTTTGAGTCGTTACCAAATTTATTATATGCAATCACTGCTGGAATTGCAGCCAACAAGCCTAAGGCTGTAGCAAACAATGCTTCTGCAATCCCTGGCGCAACTATAGCAAGACTCGTGTTTCTTGAAATTGCAATAGATTGAAATGAGTTCATTATTCCCCAAACTGTTCCAAACAAACCAATAAATGGAGCTGTGGAACCAACCGTTGCAAGAAAAGTAAATTTATTATTAACTATATTCATTTGTTTTTCGATATTAACTTCTAAAATATTTTCAAGTCTTTGGCTAATATTGGTTTTTGATCTTGATTTCATGACAGCTTGCATTGAATCTTTAAATAATTGTGCCATCGGATTATCTAACTTAGTAGGTAAACTATTATAAAAGGTTTCTGCAGATTTAGACTTCCAAAATTTTTCCTCGAAATCTTCAGACTCTTTATTTATCTTTCTAAACATTAAAATTTTATCAAATATTATTGCCCAGGAATAAACTGAACTTGCGATTAAAATTATAATCACAGATTTAACTACAAAGTCTGCTCTTAAAAATAAACTTAAGATTGAAAAGTCCGTGCTGCTTGCAAGTCCAACTGCTTGAGAGGTTATATCTGCATCCATTTAGACCATTTCACACTAAAATGTGTCATGAATTTGACTAACAAAGAAAACTTTATTTATTTTTCTATTGTATTTAGATGATAATTTGCAATTAATATTGCGTCTGCTTTGTTTGAGTCTTTTTTTCGAGATAACATTGGTGAAAATTTTGGAAACATTTCAATTGCTTTAACTCTACTCGAATCTTTTTGAGAATTTATTAAATCAAAATGTTTTTTCCATTTTGCCGGCCTTACAAAAAAAATCGGAAGTTGCATTGCTGCGCAAACACCTTTTATGACCCCGAATGACTGGCCAAAATTAAACATACTTGTTACACCTTGTCCAGGCATAGCAGAGACTTGTTCAACTACAACATTTACATTTTTAGGCTTGTAACTTTCTATCCTCAAAGATATTTCATTAAATATTTGGCTACCATTAATTTGCTTTTTATTTTTGTTGCCCGATGCCATAGTAGGCATGTCAATGACATCCATAATTTTTCCATCTTCAAAAAAACATATTGCACCTGTTATACCTGGGTCTATTCCAATAATTAACATAAAAATTTAATATACAGCATTAGTGAAAACATTTTGCACATCATCATCTTCATCTAAAAATTCTATAAACTTCAATATTTTTTCTTTATCTTCTTGATTTAATTTAATTTTATTAATTGGAACCCATTCGATTTCAGTTGATATGAAATTAGAAATTTCTTTTTCCATAATATTCTTTACGTCATATATTTCATCTTTATTTGTATGAATTTCATAATATTCATCTTGATAAATAAAATCATTTGCACCTGCATCAGTTGCTAATTCAAAAATCCTATCTTCATTCATTTCTTTTTTATCCACTTTAATAATTCCTTTTTGAAGAAAGTTATGCGATGCAGATCCTTGAGTACCAAGCCCTCCTCCATATTTTTGGAAAATTGTTCTTATATTAGATGCTGTTCTATTTTTATTATCTGTCAATGTAACCACTACCACTGCGGTTTTAGCAGGTCCGAAACCTTCGTATCTTATACTTTCAAAGTTTGAGTCTGCTGCAATTGAAGATTTATCTATTGCCCTTTCAATATTATCTTTAGGCATATTTGCAGATCTAGCTGCCTGAATTGCTGATCTTAGTCTAGAATTCATGTCTGGATTTTTATCTCCAAGTTTCGCAGCAACCGTAATTTCTCTTGATAATTTTGAAAAGATTGCAGCTCTTTGTTTGTCCGCTTTACCTTTTTTATGTTTAATACCCGCCCAATGAGAATGACCTGCCATTATTTAATTATCTTTTTGAAGTTGACCACCAAATATAAACTGAGTGATGTTTAAAGCCAAACCATTTTTTGGATTAGCTTCAATAATAGCTCCGCACAGCGATGCCTCTCCCTCTGAAGGAAAATGTTTAAAAGAGTCTCTTTTAAAAAATCTATTGATTGAATTCTCTGTATTCATGCCAATAACAGAATTATAATCTCCACACATTCCCGCATCTGTCAGATAAGCGGTACCTTTATTTAAAATTCTTCCATCATTCGTGGGTACGTGAGTATGAGTGCCAACTACGAAAGTGGCATTTCCATCAAATACATGACCAATAGCCATTTTTTCACTTGTAATTTCTCCATGAAAATCAACAATAAGAAAATCATATTCTTCCTTAAGTTTATTTTCCTCTATAAATTTTTTACTTTTTATAAATACATCATCACATTTTTTCATAAAAACATTGCCCATTAAATTCAATACTCCAATTTTGTAGCCTCCTACAATATTATAAATTCCAAATCCTTGTCCTGGAACAACGCCTGACAAGTTTAATGGCCTTAATAATTTTTTTTGTGTGTTTATAAATTCAAATGTTTCTTTTTGGTCCCATACATGATTGCCAGTTGTTATAACATCAACACCACAACTAAGAAGTTCATTCACAATATTTTCGGTAATTCCAAGACCATTTTTTGCTGCATTCTCACCATTTGCAACAACAAAGTTTATTTTTTTTGATTTTACAATATCAGGTAAAAATTTCTTTACTGCAAAACATCCACTATTCCCAACTATATCGCCTAAAAATAAAAATTTCATTTTATAATTCCTTTATCTGTTAGTATAAAATCTAACTTTTGGTCAAATCTATTTCTAGGAACAGTTTTTAACTCTTGGAATGAAAAAGCAAAACCAATTGTTAAAACTTTTTTAAATTTTAATACTCTCGAAATATATCTATCATAAAACCCACCTCCATAACCTAGTCTAAATTTTTTTTTATCAAATCCAACTAGAGGAACTATCAAGACATCTGGAAAAACTTTTTTTTCAGTAAAAGGCTCAGGAATGCCTTGCTTGCTCACCCTCAGTGATTTTTTAAAAGACCATTCATAAAAATCCATAACATTATTTTCTTTTGTAACAGGTAAAGATATTTTAAATTTATTAGTTTCTAATTTTTCTAATATCTCTAACGAACTAATCTCACAATTAATAGGGTAATAACCTCCAATGATTTTACTATTTTTTATATTAAGTTTATTTAAAATTTTTTTGAATTGGATAAAACTTATATCTTGATCAGTAAAATTAGTTTTCCTTAGATAAATTAATTTTTTTCTTAAAATTTCCTTGGACACTTTATGTTATTGAGTCTTTGAGTCTGTATCAATTCTTTTGATAAAATTTTCAATCTCTAAAGTTGTCTTATCAACTAAAGCTTCATAGTCATTTCTATTTGTCTCAATTTCATGCTGAAGATTTTCTTGGCTTGTGCTTAATTCTGAAATTTCTTTTTCTTTTAAATCTCTATAATTGTAAACTAAAGATTTTAATTCTTTGAATTTTTCAGTAAT
Source organism: uncultured Pelagibacteraceae bacterium (assembly GCA_902599955.1). GTDB lineage: Bacteria > Pseudomonadota > Alphaproteobacteria > Pelagibacterales > Pelagibacteraceae > Pelagibacter. The sequence continues at coordinate 13,008 of CACKHK010000004.1, read as the reverse complement.
TTTTGTAACTTCGTTCTTTTGTATGTCGATTTTTTTTTTTGTTTCATAGAATTCATCCAAAACTGAGATCGATGTTATTAATAAAAGTTTACTTTCTCCTATATTGCCTAGAGAATTTTTTAAATTTATAAATTTTTCATTTAAATATGTGGATAATTCCTCTAAATGCTCTTCTTGACCATCATCACAAGATAATAAAAATTCTTTTCCATTAAACTTAATATTCACATTTGCCATTTATCAATTTCTTCCATCAAATTATCTGTTTCTTGATTTAATTCATCAATTTTTTCAGAAAATTTATCTTCTTTCTTCCTTTCCTCAATGTCTCTTTTCTTAAAATCATCAAATTTCTGTTTAAGATTATCATTTTCCTGTTTTAAGAGATTATATTTTTCCACAATTTCACTTTTTTCAATTTCTAATTGATTTTTTTGGTTTGTTAGATCTTCTAACTCTAAAATTTTATCTGGTTTAATTTCTTCAAGATTTTTTAGTTTATCTAATGCTTCAAATAATTTTTTTTCTTTTTCACTAATTGAATTCATATATATATCTATATTAATAAATAGATTCATCTAAGTCTACAAAGGATAAATTTTTGAAAGAAATAAATAAAACCTTATCTAATTCAATCCGTGCTTTATCAATGGATGCCGTACAAAAAGCTAATTCTGGCCACCCTGGTATGCCGATGGGTATGGCTGATGTATCTACTATTCTTTTCAAATATTTTCTAAAGTTTAATCCAAAAAATCCTAGTTGGATAAATAGAGATAGATTCGTTTTATCTGCAGGACATGGATCGATGCTTCTTTACTCTTTGCTTTATTTAACTGGATATAAAAGTATTGGTTTAAAAGACATAAAAAATTTTAGACAATTAAATTCTATTTGCGCAGGTCATCCTGAATATGTCAAAAACTCCGGTATTGAAACAACGACAGGACCTTTAGGACAAGGTATATCTAACGCCGTTGGATTTGCATTAGCAGAAGAAATTTTAAAAAAAAGATTAGGCAAAAATATCATCAATCATAAAACATATGTGATCGCTGGTGATGGTTGTTTAATGGAAGGTATTAGTCATGAAGCGATGAGTTTAGCGGGACACTTAAAGCTTAAAAACTTAATAATGTTATTTGACAATAATTCAATTTCTATTGATGGACCTACAAATTTAGCAGTTTCAGATAATTTTAAGAAAAGATTTGAAAGTTATGGATGGAGTTTTATTGAAATTGATGGACATAAAGAAAGTGAAATATTTAAAGCATTACAAAAAGTTCAAAAAGCAAAGAAACCAACTGTGATTTCTTGTAAAACTAAAATAGGTTATGGATCTCCAAATAAATCAGGGAAAGCTTCTTCGCACGGCAGTCCACTTGGCCTAGATGAGATTTCATTAGTAAGAAGAGAATTAGGTTGGGATTATAAGCCCTTTGAAATTCCGAAAAATATTTTAAGTGTTTGGAGAAGCATTGGAAAAAAAGGAGAAAATCTTGAAAAAAGATGGCTTAAAATTTATAAAAAAAATAAAATTAAATTAAATAATTCTTTAAAAAATAGTTTTAAAAGTTCTATTTTAGAAGAGAAAAAAAATACAGTAAAAGAAAAGAAGAGTCTTGCTTCTAGAAAATCTTCTGAGGCAGTAATTAAATCTCTTTTTAAAAAAAATAATACACTTATTGGTGGATCGGCAGATCTTGCTGGATCAAATAACACTAAAATAAAAAATCATAAGATCATAAAACCTGGAAATTTCGATGGAAATTATATCCATTATGGAGTGAGAGAGCATGCGATGTGTGGAATTATGAATGGCCTAGCTTTGCATAGTAAATTTATTCCATATGGAGGAACTTTTTTAATTTTCTCTGATTACTGTAAACCATCAATAAGATTAGCCGCTATGATGGGACTACAAGTTATATATGTAATGACGCATGACTCAATTGGCCTGGGAGAAGATGGGCCAACGCATCAACCGGTCGAACAATTATCTGGATTAAGAGCAATTCCAAATCTAAATATCTTCAGACCTGCAGATAAATTGGAAACTATTGAATGTTGGGAGCTAGCATTAAAAAATTTTAAAACACCAAGCGTTTTATCTTTAACTAGACAGAACCTAGATCCTATCAGAAATAAATTTACAAAAGAAAATAAATGTTCATCAGGAGCGTATGAAGTTTTAAGAACTAACAAAAAAATTAATTTAACTATTTTAGCGAGTGGTTCTGAGGTTAATTTGGCTATAGAAACTAGCCATAAATTAGCCAAAAAAAAGATATATTCAAAAGTAATTTCGGTACCATCCATGGAGTTATTTGATGTGCAATCAAGAAAATATAAAAATAGAATTTTAAATGAAACAAAATTTAAAATCTCGATTGAGGCCGGATCAAGCGATTGTTGGAGAAAATATGTTGGTGACTCTGGAATTTCTTTTGGAATCGATGAATTTGGAAAAAGCGCTCCCTATAAAAAAATTTTTAATTATTTTGGATTAGTAGATAAAAAAATTGCGATAAAATCAAAAAGGTTAATTAAGAAATAGATATGACAATTAAGGTTGGAATAAATGGAATGGGTAGAATTGGAAGAATGGTGGTAAGGTCAATTTTTGAAAGTCAAAATAGAAACTTAAAAATAAGTCATATAAACAACAGATCTAACTCTGAAATTACATGCCAATTAATAAAATATGACTCTATCCATGGCACATTTAATGCTGACGTAAAATTTGATAATAATCATTTAATAATAAACGAAAACAAAATTTCATTTACTCAAAAATCCTCCATTGAGGACATTGATTGGAAAAAATATGACGTTGATTATGTTTTTGAGTGTACTGGTAAATTTAACTCAAGAGAAAAACTTGAGGGTCACATTAAAAATGGAGCAAAAAAAGTAATTGTCTCAGCTCCTTGTAAAAATGCAGATAAAACAATAGTATTTGGAGTTAATCAAAATATTTTATCAAAGGATGATATTATAATATCTGCTGCATCCTGCACTACAAACTGTTTAGCACCTGTTGTTCACGTACTAAATAACAGTTTTGAAATTGAAAGAGGTTTTATGACTACAATTCATGCCTTTACAAGTGACCAAAGAATTTTAGATAATTCTCATAAGGATATAAGAAGGGCAAGAGCCGCAAGCCAATCAATAGTACCTACATCAACAGGTGCATCAAAATCAATAGGAGAAATAATTCCAAAACTCAAAGGTAAATTAGAGGGGATCGCTATGAGAGTTCCAACACCAAATGTATCAATAATCGAATTTATTTTTTGTACAAAACAAGCAATAAGTATTAAAAAAATAAATGATGCATTTGAAAAAGCTGCCAAAAATAATTTGATGAATATTTTAGAAGTTACGCATGAAAAACTAGTTTCAATTGATTTCAATCATCATTCAGCATCTGCAATTGTTGATGCCTCTTTGACAAATATTGTTGGGCCCAATATGGGTAAAATATCTGCTTGGTATGACAATGAATGGGGTTTTTCAAACAGAATGTGTGATTTAGCTGAGAACCTGCATAAAATCTCTTAATGAGAAGTATAAAAAACGAAAAAAATTTAATTAATAAATTAATTTTATTAAGACTAGACCTGAATGTTCCATTAGATCAAGGAAAAATAAGTGACACAACAAGAATTGATAAAATCATTCCTACCTTAAATTATTTAATGAGACAAAAAACTAAAATTATAATTTTATCCCACATAGGTAGACCAAAAGGAAAGATTGTTAATGAATTATCATTGAAACCAATTAAAGAAGATTTACAAAAAAAACTTAATATAAATGTTAAATTAATTGAAAAAAATATTTTTGAAATAAAAAACAAAGACTTCTTCAATGATTTTGATGAACAAATTTTAATTTTAGAAAACATAAGATTTTACGCTGAAGAAGAAAAAAATGATCTTAATTTTGCTAATCATATTGCAAGTCTAGGTGATATTTATGTAAATGATGCTTTCTCTTGTTCTCATCGTGAGCATGCTTCAATTCATCAAATTTCAAAGTTTCTACCCTCTTACTCAGGTTTGCAACTTGATTTAGAAGTAAATGCTCTTAATAAAATTACCTCAGAAATTACGAAACCAATTACTTGCATAATTGGAGGATCTAAAATTTCTACTAAAATAAATGTTATTAAAAATTTAATACCTAGGTTAAATAACATTGTTATTGTAGGAGGTATGGCCAATAATTTTATTGAATATTTTGGAAATAATATAGGTAAATCAATTAAAGAAAATAACTGTAAGCAAATAGTTTCAGAAATTATTTTACTTTCAAAAGAGAAAAAATGTAACTTAATTTACCCTGAAGATGTACTTGTTTCAAAAAATTTAAATGGATTTTCTCAAAATAAAAAATTAGATCAAATCAGCTCGGATGAAATGATTTTAGATATTGGTCCAAAAACTATTAATAAAGTATTGAATATTATTGATAAAAGTAAAACTATACTATGGAATGGTCCAGCTGGATATTTTGAAAATCCTAATTTTGCAAATGGAAGTATTAAAATAGCAAAAAAAATAATTGAAAATAACAAAGTAAACAAAATTTTCTCAGTTGTGGGTGGTGGAGATACTGTTTCATTTTTAAACAATTTAAATGTCATTAATGATTTTAACTTTGTTTCAACTGCAGGTGGAGCTTTTTTAGAATATCTTGAAGGTAAAGAGCTACCTGGTATAACCGCTTTAAATTGATATGTCAGAGTTAAATAAAATTGCACTTAAAATGATATCTAATGGAAAGGGCATTCTAGCTGCAGATGAAAGCAATGCAACTATGACAAAAAGACTCGAAGCGGTAAATATAAATTCAACAACTGAAAATAGACTTTTTTTTAGGGAGACACTCTTTTCATCAGAAAGTATGAAAGAATATATAGGAGGAGTAATACTTTATGATGAAACAATTAGGCAAAAAACAAATTCTGGAAAATCAATACCTGACTTAATTTCCTCTTCGGGCGCAGTGCCTGGGATTAAGGTTGATACTGGAGCAAAAGTTCTAGCAAACTCAAATGAAGAAAAAATTACAGAGGGCTTAGATGGACTGAGGGAAAGGTTAAAAGAATATTATAATCTTGGAGCAAGATTTACAAAATGGAGAGGTGTTTATATTATTAGTGAAAAATATCCAAGTATACTTGCAATTCGTAGTAATGCCCAGGCGCTTGCAAGATATGCAGCACTAGTTCAAGAAAATAATATGGTTCCAATAGTAGAGCCTGAGTTATTAATGGATGGTGACCATTCAGTTAAAGTTTGTTTGAGTAAAACATCAGAAGTTATAAAAAAATGTTTTGAAGAATTAGTTTTACATAAAGTTGACTTGTCAGGAATTATTTTAAAACCAAATATGATATTGCCTGGCAAACAATCCAAAGAAAAAATCTCAAGTGAAGAGGTTTCTCAAAAAACCATAGAATGCTTAAAAAACTCAGTACCAACTGAGGTGCCAGGCATTGCTTTTTTGTCTGGAGGTCAAACTGAAATTGAGGCAACAGAAAATTTGAATTTAATAAATCAAAATAATAATACAAGTTTTCTAATGACATTCTCATTTGGAAGAGCCCTACAACAAAATGCACTTAAAGTTTGGTCAAAAAATTCTAATGATATAAAAGCAATTCAAAATACATTTAATCACAGAGCTAAAATGTGTTCGTTAGCTGCTTTAGGAAAATGGTCGAAAGAAATTGAAAATAAATAAAAAAAAATTTATTTATCTTATTTCCCCAAATAAAATAACTTACAACTTCTTTAAAGATTTAAAATTAGTCTTAAAAGCAAATAAAGTTGGCATTTTTCAAATGCGGCTTAAAAAGTATACAATGAGACAAAAAATAATTATTGGAGAAAAAATTAAAAATATATGCAAGGCACATAAAGTAAATTTTTTAGTCAATGATGATCCTTGGCTAGCAAAAAAACTTGATGCCGATGGTTGTCATTTGGGTCAAAATGATATGAAAATTAAAAAGGCCCGTTCTATACTTGGAAATAAGATAATAGGTGTTACCTGTCATAATTCAATAAGACTTGCGAAAATTGCAATTAAATCAAAAGCGGATTACATAGCTTTTGGTGCCTTCAGCGTTACTCAAACAAAAAAAACAAAATACAAAGCTACGATCGAAATTTTAAATGAGGCAAATAAAATCGCTAATATTCCAATTGTAGCTATTGGTGGAATTAATTCTAGTAATTACAAAAATCTATTATTGAATAATGCTAATTTTTTAGCTATTTCAAGTTACATTTGGAATAATAAAAAATATAAACCTAAACAAGCAATAGAGATTTTGAAATGAAAATTAACGCTGGAGAAATCAGAGTTGGAATGCTTTTAGAGTATAAAAATGACTTATGGCAAGTTCTAAAAACACAACATGTGAAGCCAGGCAAGGGTGGTGCTTTTGCTCAAGTAGAAATGAAAAGTGTCGGCAAAAATACAAAATTAAATGAGAGATTTAGGTCTAGTGAGACTGTTGAGAAAGCATCACTTGAGGAAATAACATTCAATTATCTATATTCAGACGAAAATAATTACTTTTTTATGAACCCCAAAAGCTTTGAACAAATTGAAATTAAAAAAAATATTGTTGGTGAAAAAGGTAAATTGCTGACTGAAAATCTTGAGGTTTTAGTATGTTTTTACAATGACAATGCAATTTCTATAGAGCTTCCTAACCAGGTTAATTGTAAAATTGTTTCAACTGATGCAGCTTTAAAAGGACAAACTGTTTCATCATCTTATAAGCCTGCAGTGCTTGATAATGGAATAAAAGTACAAGTTCCTCCTTTTATTGAAGAGGATGATAAAATTATTTTAGATACAAGAACTTTAGAGTACGTGAAAAAAATTTGATAAATGAATTCCATTTCTCCAAACCTTAATATCATGATAAAAGCTTGCGAAAAGGCTTCAAAAGTAATCATCAGAGACTTTGGAGAAGTAGAAAATTTGCAAGTTGCAAAAAAAGGTCCAAGAGATTTTGTAACAAAAACTGATAAAAGAGTTGAGGAAATTCTAATTGGTGAATTAACAAAATATAAAAAAAATTACTCTTTTCTAACTGAAGAAAGTGGAAAAATTGAAAATAATGATAATGATAAAAAATGGATAATTGACCCAATTGATGGAACAACTAATTTCTTACATGGAATACCTCATTTCGCGATCTCAATTGCCCTAGAAATAGATGGTGAATTAAAATCGGCTCTAATTCATGATCCAATAAAAAATGAAATGTTTTTTGCAGATAAAAATAATGGAGCATATTTCAATAATCAAAGAATTAGAGTTTCAAAGAAAAACCTTTTAGAGGATTGTCTTTTTGGGACCAATATATTTGGTATTAAGTCGACGAATTTGAATGTGAGATGTTTAGGTTCTGCTGCTTTAGATTTAGCATACGTTAGTTCTGGGAGATTGGACGGTTTTTTTCAAAATAGTTTAAATGTATGGGATGTAGCTGCTGGAAGATTAATAGTAGAAGAAGCTGGTGGTAAGGTTAATAATTTTGGGGAAGGCAAGATTTCGAATATTAATTTAAGAGCATCAAGTAGCAATATTTTTACGAAAATGATGGAAAATTTAGGTAACTTTTAATTGTTTTTATAAGACTTTTTGCTATAAGACTGCCTATGAAAAAAAATTTACACCCAAAGTACCATACCATCAATGTTGAAATGACAGATGGATCTAGATTTCAAACTAAATCAACTTGGGGATCCGAAGGAGAGACACTAAAACTAGAAATTGATCCAAAATCACATTCTGCTTGGACAGGTGGAAAACAAAAATTATTAGATAAAGGACGTGTAAGTAAGTTTAATAAAAAATTTCAAAACTTCAGATCAGAAAATAAATAATGAATAATGCTCCATTAATGCCAATGGCTACTGCTGTATGGCTAGTAGAAAATACTTCTTTAACATTTAATCAAATAGCAAATTTTTGTAAAATGCATGAAGTTGAAGTTCAGGGTATAGCCGATGGCGATGTAGCAAAAGGTATAGTGGGTTATAATCCTATTATATCTGGACAGTTAACTAGAGAAGAAATAAATCTCTCCTCAAAGGATCCTAATAGACCTCTAAATTTAAGAATTAATGAAGTTGAAATAAAAAATAATACAAAAAAATCAAAAAAATATATACCATTGTCGAAACGTCAAGACAAACCAGACTCTGCTTTATGGTTAATAAAACAACATTCAATCCTAAAAGACTCGCAAATAGCAAAACTTGTTGGAATTACAAAAAATTCAGCAACAGCAATTAGAAACAAAAATTATTGGAATTTTAATAATTTAAATCCAAAGGACCCTGTTGCAATGGGTCTTTTTACTCAAAAAGATCTATTAGAAGCATTAGAGAAAGCTGAAAGAAGAATAAAAAGAGAAAAAAAAGAAAAAGAAAAAGAAAAATCACTTATATAGAAACTCAATTAATGAAATATAATAGACAATTAATTAATAAAGTGCTAACAAGTTGCCTTTTTGGAGGTGGTTATTAAAATAGAAGTAAAAGACAATAATATCGAGCAAGCTTTAAGAGTTTTGAAGAGAAAACTTCAAAGAGATGGTTTCTTTAAAATTATTAAACTTAAGAACACTTATGAAAAGCCGTCTGAGAAAAAAAAAAGAATTCTACAAGAAAATATAAAAAGAGTAAAAAAACTTAACAAACTTAGGAATAGAATTTAATTACCGCGGGGTGGAGCAGCCTGGTAGCTCGCAAGGCTCATAACCTTGAGGTCGGCGGTTCAAATCCGTCCCCCGCAACCAATTCTTTATTGAAATTAATATTAAAAAAGATTTTATCTTTATAAGCTTTTAACAATTTCCTCTGTCATCTTTTTTGCATCAGCAAATAACATTAATGTGTTATCTCTATAAAATAAATCATTATCAATTCCTGCATAACCTGGTGATAAGCTTCTTTTTACAAATAAAACTGATTTAGATTTTTCAACATCTAATACTGGCATTCCATAAATTGGGCTTTGTGGGTCTGATTTTGCAACAGGATTTGTAACATCATTTGCACCTATTACATAAGCAACATCACAATTTGCAAAATCATTATTTATTTCCTCTAATTCAAAAACCTCATCATATGGCACATTAGCTTCTGCCAATAACACATTCATATGTCCTGGCATTCTACCAGCAACTGGGTGAATAGCATATGAAACTTTTACTCCATTTTTTTTTAAAGCATCTACCATTTCTCTTAAGGCATGTTGCGCTTGCGCAACTGCCATTCCATATCCTGGAACAATAATAACTGAGGATGCATTTTTCATAAGAAATGCCGCATCATCTGCGTTACCATTTTTAACTGGTTTTTGATCCTGACTTTTAGAATTTGTTGCTTGATCTGTAGCTCCCCAACCACCTAGTATTACATTAAAGAAAGATCTATTCATACCCTTGCACATTATATAAGAAAGAATAGCTCCTGATGATCCAACTAGTGCCCCCGTTATTATTAAAGCAGTATTTTCGAGAGTAAAACCTATTCCAGCTGCAGCCCATCCTGAGTATGAATTTAACATTGAAATAACCACTGGCATGTCTGCTCCCCCAATTGGTATTATTAATAATACACCTACCAAGAATGATATCAGTACTATAGACCAAAATATGTTTGATGATTGAGATGAACACAAATAATAAATTAAAAATACAATCAACAGCCCTAAAATTAAATTTAAAAAATGCTGACCTTTAAATGTTATCGGAGATCCTGACATTATTCCTCTAAGCTTCAAGAAAGCAATTATTGAACCTGAAAATGTAATTGCGCCTATTGCAGCTCCTAGTGACATTTCAATTAAACTTGCAAGTTTTATATTACCAAGAACGCCTAAACCAAATGCTTCAGGTTTTAGAAAGGCAGATATAGCAACAAAAACCGCAGCAAGACCTACCAAACTATGAAAACCAGCGACAAGTTCGGGCATGGCAGTCATTGGTATTTTAAATGCAATAAATGCTCCAATTGAACCTCCTATAACCAGAAAAATTAAAACATATATAAAACCTGGCCCAAAATTCCCTACCGATAAAAAAGTCACAATTATTGAAATTGCCATACCTGCAATTCCAAAATAATTTCCTTGTCTTGAAGTTTCTGGAGAAGAAAGGCCTCTCAAGGCCAATATAAATAATATTCCTGAAATTAAGTAAAATACTGCTGATAAATTCGCTGACATAATTATTTTTTCTTCTTTTTATACATTTGGAGCATTCGTTGAGTTACGAGAAATCCACCAAAAATATTTACAGCAGCTAGTATTATCGCTAAAAATCCAAAAACATTTGACGTTTCAAAAATACTTCCAGAGGAGCCTGATAGTGCAGCTATTATTGCTCCAACAATAATGACTGATGAAATTGCGTTTGTAACAGACATTAGTGGTGTATGCAGTGATGGTGTTACGCTCCATACAACATAATAGCCTACAAAAATGGATAAAATAAATATACTTAATCTAAATATAAAAGGATCTATTTCCATTATTTAACCATTGTTTTTTCAATTATTTCATCCTCTAGATTTATATTAAATTTCTTCTTTTCATTGTCATATAAATTATTAATAAAATTATACATATTTTTTGAATATAGATTTGATGCTGAAACTGGTAGTTTGTTCAAAATATTTGTTTCTCCCATTATTTTCACACCTTTTGAATCAATAATTTCATTGACTTTAGTAAGCTCAGAATTTCCACCTTGTGAAGCTGCTAAATCATAAATTACTGAACCATCTGACATGACATTAATCATATCTTTAGTAATAATTAAAGGTGCTTTTTTTCCTGGAATTAAAGCTGTACATACAACAATATCTATTTTCTTTAATGTTTCTTTTAATAATTCTTCCTGCTTTTTCTTAAATTCATCAGATGTTTCCTTAGCATATCCACCCTCAGTTTCTAAATTTTCTGCTCCCTCTACAGTTAAAAACTTTCCTCCTAAACTTTCAACTTGCTCTTTTGAAGCTAATCTCACATCAGTAGCAAAAACAATTGCACCCATCCTTTTTGCAGTTGCTATTGCTTGCAAACCAGCTACACCAGCACCAACTACTAAGACTTTTGCTGCAGAAATTGTTCCTGCGGCTGTCATCATCATTGGAATTGCTTTTTGAAAGAAGGCAAATGAATCAACTACTGCTTTGTAACCTGCTAAATTAGCTTGCGAAGATAAAATATCCATGGATTGCGCTCTGGTAATTCTTGGTAATAATTCAAGAGAAAAGCAATTAACACCTTTTGATGTAACATCTTTAAGTTTTTTCTCGTTTAAATATGGATTAAGCACACCTATTAAAATTTGGTTTTTTTTTAATTTCTTTAAGTTGTTATCATCAAGAATACCCATTTGTGTAATAACGTTTGCATTTGACAGAACTTCATCTTCACTTGAACAAAATTTTGCTCCTTCAGCTTTATAAAGTTCATCACTAATTCCCATGTGTGTAGCGTAGTCTTTTATTAAATTAACCTCTAAACCTAATGATATATATTTTTTTATGATGTCAGGAGTTAAAGCAACCCTGTTCTCTTGACTTTTATTTTCTGATACTGAACCTAGAATCATAATTATTTTAAATATGATCTAGATATCATTTTTGTCTAGCTTTAAATTTAGGATTTTTTTTATTAATTATATAAACTCTTCCTCTTCTTCTAACTAATTTAGAATTGAGGTCTCTTTTTTTTAAAGATTTTAAAGAACTTGCAATTTTCATTTTATTTTTTTTGATCTTTAATAAACGAAGTCAAGTAATCTTTCAAACTTATTTTTCCATATTTTTTTATAACTTTGTTATTATAGGACATATTTGTCAATGCTGATGCATATCTTTCTCCTAATCTAGGGGGTAAATACTTAATTTTTGATTTGAACATTTTGGCTACAGCATTAATTGAGTAGGATTTTCTGTGAGTAATGCTGTAATGAGCACATTTTTTATTTTTCCATGCTGTAAAACAAACTTTAATTGTATCAGAAATATGTGTAAACCTTCTTGTTTGATTGCCAGGCAATACTACGCTTAATGGTAAACCGTTCTTATATTGATTTTCAAATATACCAATTACAGTTGCCATTTCCCCTGTTTCAATTTGTCTTTTTCCATAAACATTATAAAAATAAACAATTTCAAATTTTAATTGAAACCAATTTTTTAAATTCTCAAGTAGCTCTAAATTTTTAGATTTTGTAAAAGCATATGGCGATAATCCCTTATCTTTTCCGTTATTTCCTAAGCTTGCTGATGTTGCAGAGTATATAAGTTTAATTTTGTTATCTAAACAAAATTTAAAAACCTCCTTGCTACCAATTGAATTAGATTCAAAACATTGTTGAAATTTTTCAAAACTTTGAAATATCCTTGAAAATTCTCCAAAATGAAAAAGTGAATTAATTTTATTTTTATATTTTTTAAGAGATATACTTATTTTTTTAGTATTACCTTTAATGTAATTAACTCTTTTTGATTTAATATGGTTTTTTTTTGAACCTGTTGAATAATCGTCTAAACTTATTATTTTATAATTAGTTTTCTTTAATAAATACTCAATAAGATTAGAACCGACAAACCCAGCTCCACCAGTAACTATTATATATTTTTTCATCTGGGTTTAGCCTGGCAACGTCCTACTCTTCCGTGTCTTAAGACAAAGTACCATCGGCGCAGAAAGGCTTGACTTCCGAGTTCGGAATGGGATCGGGTATTACACTTTCGCAATAATCACCAGGCAGGATTAATTACTAAAATTAAACAACATTGTAAAGACTAATTTATATTTTTTTAAATTTAAAATGATTAAAATTTTATAAAATGGAGTTGGTTTAATTAGTCTTTTTATCAATAAAGACTTTTTTTATAATATCTTTATTTGAGATAATGACGAACAATAATCCAACAAATAAAC
>CACKHK010000003.1:85000-88845 GCA_902599955.1 uncultured Pelagibacteraceae bacterium | reverse complement strand
ATAAAGTGCCATGGTAAAACTAGTAAATAATCAGGTTTAATTTTTCTCATTTTTTTCTCTGAAATAATTGGTATCCATGATCCTACTGTCAGCAGTCCATCTTTAGTAGGTTGCCTGTCAGCTATAGCCTTCACAAGACTTTTATCAATTTTGTAGTACTGCAATAAGGTATTACCTTTAGTGCTAGCTCCATAACCATAAACTTTTTTATTTTGTTTTTTTAATTTCAATAAAAGTTTTATTAACTTTACTTTTTGAGTGTTAACTCTTTTTTTAAAACTAAGATAAATATTTTTATTTGAATATTTGAATTTTTTTTCATAAGCAATTAATGATTGCAATCTAAGTTTTCCAATTTCCTTTGTAAAACCTGCAACTGTTTGCATTATATTTTTTTTTTTTTTAACTGTTAATCTGATACTACCAGCATTTACATCATTTATCTCAGCATCAACTATTTCTAATTTAAACTTTGAAAATAATGGTATTAAAGACTCTAAAGTGTAATATTCAATATGCTCATGAACTATATTATCAAAAGCATTTAAGGAAATCATTAATGGGGTATATTGCACTTGCAAGATCCATATTCCATCTTTGTCTAAAGCGGCACATAGATCAGACATAAATTTATTTGGTTTTTCCAAGTCATAAAACATTGCAATTGTTGTGATTACTTTCGCCTTTTTTTTTGACAATCTTTTAAAAGTTTGCTTGTTAAAAAAATCTACCGCATGAGCATTTGCATTTTTTTTTCCTTCAGAGCCTATATTTTTTGCTGGATCTATTCCTACTTTGAAATAATTACCCAAACTATTGTAATGTTTTAATAATGTTCCATCATTGCACCCAATGTCTAAAACTACGTCACCTTTATTTAAAGTTATCCATTTTGGTATAGAATTAACAATATCTTTTAATTGATCGTTCATTGTTCTATTAGTACCAGACCTATACCAGTAATTTCTATAAAGTTTGTCATGATCAGCTGTATTGAGTAGTTGTAATAATTTAGATTGTTTTCCAAAACCAAGTTTTAATTTTCCAGTTGGAGCTGATTTATTTGGATATTTTAAAAAATCATTTAAATAAATTTCACCAAAATCCACTATCGGAGTTAATTTTTCTCCAGAAATTCTACATTTTTTCATAAAATTTTTTTTTTAGGCAATTTATTAAAAGTACTTAATATTAAAAGACATAGTTTAATTAGTAAATCAAGAAAATTTTTTAAATTTAAAAGTGTAACTGTCATAAATTCATTGTTTTTTGAAAATTTTATTTAGGATTAGCTCAAAATCATTTATGTTCATCCAATCTAAATTATTATCACTACTGTAGCTAAACTCATCAGCAACTTTAGTTCCGTTTTTTACTCTTGAATTATCATTTTCCCAATTATTAATAGGAGGTAAAATTTTATAATAATCTGGATATTCATATGTGAAATTACTTTCATCAATACTTATCATTTGTTCGTGTAATTTTTCTCCCGGACGTATCCCTATAATTTTATGCTTTGCTTGAGGTGCAATAATTTTAGCGATATCAACAATTTTCATTGATGGAATTTTTTTAACATAAATTTCACCTCCAACCATATCTTCAAATGTATGCCAAACTAATTCAACTGCATTTTCTAAAGAAATCATAAAACGTGTCATTCGTAAATCAGTTATAGGTAATTCACCTTGTTCTTTTATTGACATAAACAAAGGTATTATAGAACCTCTGGAATTAATAACATTACCGTACCTCACTATTGAGAATGATGTCTTTGTTCCTCCTGCATAAGATGAGTTGCTTGCTACAAACAGTTTGTCCGAAGCCAACTTAGTTGCACCGTAAAGATTAATTGGACTGCTTGCTTTATCAGTTGAAAGCGAAACTACTTTTTTTACATTTTGATCGATACTTGCATCTATTAAATTCATAGCACCATTAACGTTAGTTTTAATACATTCAAATGGGTCATATTCTGCTGTAGGTACAATTTTAAGTGCCGCTGCATGAACGACATAATCTATGTTATGTAATGCTCTGTGTAATCGATTTTTATCTCGAACATCTCCAATAAAAAAACGTACTCTTGGATCATCTTTAAATAATTTTGACATCTCCCACTGTTTCATTTCATCTCTAGAAAAAATTACTAATCTTTTAGGATTAAACTTTTTTAATGTTAATGGAACAAAGCTATTACCAAAAGAGCCGGTGCCACCTGTAATAAGAATAGATGAATTTTTAAGCATTTTTATTTATTTATTATTTGTGTATTTATAAGAAAATTTTCATCAATGTTATTTAATTCTTCATATATCCCTTGATTTTTAATTTTACCACCCTCTAATAAAAAAATCTTATCACATTTTTTCATAGTAGTTAAACGATGGGCAATCATTACAACAGTCATGTTTTCATCCAAATTATCTAATGCATCCATTACTGCTATTTCCGTTTGATTATCCAAAGCACTAGTGGCTTCATCAAGAATTAGTACTTGTGGGTTGTGATATAAAGCTCTTGCAATTCCTATTCTTTGACGTTGTCCACCTGATAATCTAATTCCACGTTCTCCAATAACAGTTTGGTATTTTTCTGATAATTCCTCAATCACAAATCTATGCAAGTTTGCAATCCTCGAGGCTTTTTCAATTGCTACATTGTTTATATCTGTGCTGTCAACACCAAAAGCAATATTGGCTGCAACAGTATCATCAGAAAGAAATATATTTTGTGGTACATATCCAATAGATTTTTGCCATGATCCTACATTTTGATCAAAAATAATTTTTCCATCCACTTCCAAAGTTCCTCTACTTGGTTCAAGTAATCCTAAAATAATATCCACCGTAGTAGTCTTTCCACAACCAGTCGCTCCAACCAATCCAATTTTAGACTTAGCGGGTATAATTAAATTTATGTTTTCTAATGCTGATCTTTGAGAATTTGGATAATTATAATAAACATTTTTTAAACTAATTTCTTTCTTCAATTTTAAAATTTCTCTTTCTTTAGTTTTGTTTGAAGATTTTAAATTTTTTAGATCTTGATGTATCTTATCAAGTGAAGGGCCAACAAAAGAAATGTTTGAAATGGAGGCATAAATTTGTTGTAGCGATGGCATCAAACGATAACCAGCAAAAACATATAAGCTTAAAATTGGTAAAGCAGCATTAAAATTTCCAATTTTTGCAATACTATAAATTATAATTAATAAAATTCCACCGAAGGCAGTTGCTTCTAAAATATAACGTGGAAGTTGAGAAATAGATTTGGATAATGCTTGAGTTTGTGCGTAAGCCTGAGCGCTAGTAGAAAATCTATTAATATAATTTTTTTCTAATCCTTTAAATTTTACTTCTTTAGCAGCACCAAAAGCTTCATTTAAGATTTTGAAGCGCAAGTGATTATTTTTCAATCTTTCATTACCAATTCTAATTAAATATTTGCGTACCATATAAAAAATTAAGAAATAAGATCCTGTAAGTGAAAAACCAACAATAAAAGCGAGTTTTGGATCTGTTAATATTAATAAAAAAATCAAGCAAATAGCTACTAGGCCTTTAGCTATAAGTTCTATTAGTGAATACATCCCATCATTAATTATTTGTTGTACCTCTGATAAAATATTTTTTTCAAGATCTGCACTGTTACTAGACAAAAACCAACTGTAAGGTTGATGCAAGTAACCTTCAACTAATCGTTTGCCTATAGTATATTCCCGCATTAGAACGAATTGAATTTGCAAGTAAGTTGTTAGAGTTTTGAAAGAAAGAGATATAATCAATAATATAAAAACAAGTATGCCTAAAGCAAAAAGAAATTCCTGGTCATTTTGAACA
>CACKHK010000003.1:0-80000 GCA_902599955.1 uncultured Pelagibacteraceae bacterium | reverse complement strand
TAGGATTTGCTCGATGTCGCCATCTTGCTTCCTATTGTAAATGCCATTGTAGCACGTGTGTAGCCCAACACGTAAGGGCCATGAGGACTTGACGTCATCCCCACCTTCCTCCAGCTTATCACTGGCAGTTCTTTCAGAGTGCCCAACTAAATGATGGCAACTAAAAGTGAGGGTTGCGCTCGTTGCGGGACTTAACCCAACATCTCACGACACGAGCTGACGACAGCCATGCAGCACCTGTGTTTCGTCCGGCCGAACCGAAAACTCTAATCTCTTAGAGTCGCGACGAACATGTCAAGTGTTGGTAAGGTTCTGCGCGTATCTTCGAATTAAACCACATGCTCCACTACTTGTGCGGGTCCCCGTCAATTCATTTGAGTTTTAACCTTGCGGTCGTACTCCCCAGGCGGTGTGTTTAATGCTTTCGCTGCGACACTGAAAATAAATTTCCAACGTCTAACACACATCGTTTACGGCATGGACTACGAGGGTATCTAATCCTCTTCGCTACCCATGCTTTCGTTCCTCAGCGTCAGTAATGATCCAGAAAGCTGCCTTCGCAATTGGTATTCTTTCTAATATCTACGAATTTCACCTCTACACTAGAAATTCTGCTTTCCTCTATCATACTCTAGCTAAAAAGTTTTGATGGCAGTTCCAGAGTTAAGCTCTGGGATTTCACCACCAACTTTTTTAACCACCTACGAACTCTTTAAGCCCAGTAATTCCGAACTACGCTAGGTCCCTTCGTATTACCGCGGCTGCTGGCACGAAGTTAGCCGGACCTTCTTATTCGGGTACAGTCATTTTCTTCCCCGACGAAAGAGCTTTACAACCCAAAGGCCTTCTTCACTCACGCGGCATCGCTGCATCAGAGTTTCCTCCATTGTGCAATATTCCCTACTGCTGCCTCCCGTAGGAGTTTGGGCCGTGTCTCAGTCCCAATGTGGCTGATCATCCTCTCAGATCAGCTATAGATCAAAGTCTTGGTAGGCCATTACCCCACCAACAAACTAATCAAGTGCAGGCCCATCCTTCGGCGCATAAAGCTTTCTCCGTAAAGACTTATGAGGTATTAGCACAAGTTTCCTCGTGTTATTCCTCACCAAAGGGAAGGTACCTACATGTTACTCACCCGTCTGCCACTAAGTATTGCTACTTCGTTCGACTTGCATGTATAAGGCGTGCCGCCAGCGTACGTTCTGAGCCATGATCAAACTCTCAAGTTTAAAAACGGCGCACACTAGCTTCTATACAAATACTAAGAATAATACTTGTATAATGTTGAAGTGTGTACGACAAATTTTGGTAACCTTAACCGTCCACACTTCTCTTCTTAAAATATTAACAATTCAAATAGCTAATTGAGCTATTATGCCCAATAAATAACATTTTTTATATGTTGAGTGTGACGCTTATATTGGAAATAATTTATAAATCAAGTTTTTAGATAAACAAAAGTTGTGTTAAAAAGTCATATATATCAACATTTTTTTACCAATAAAGAGATTAATGTTAAGAAAGTTTAAAAGAAAAGTAAAACCAATTTCACATTTACTATGGTTATTTTTACTTTTAGCTGTTTCAGTCTTAGTTACAAACTTTTATGAAAGCAATAAAAAATCTCAGTATGATAATTTGATAAAAACCCTTGATAATTTATATTTTCAAAAAAGTATTGCTAAAATAACATCCCAATTACAAGATCGATTTTCTCAGTTTGAATATCTTGTAAAAGAAGGTGATAATTATGAGTCTATTATTGATCAACTAAAAATTTCAAAACAAGAAAAGAGTATATTTCTTGAAACAATAAAAAAAAATAAAAATATAAAAATTTTAAGACCAAACCAAAAAATCAGTTTTAAAATCGATAAGAAAGATGAACCAAAATTAATAGAATTTATTATTGAAGTAAGTAAAAAAAAAGAAATTCAATTTGTTAGAGATCTTAAAGCTAAAAGATTCAAATCTAAATTATTTGAAAAAAATTTAAAAAAAGTAGTTACTTACAAAGAAAGCAAAATCACAAATAGCTTATATCAAAGTGCATTAAATCTAAAAATTAAACCAAATATTATTATTGATTTTGCAAGACTTTATGGTTTCCAAGTAGATTTTCAAAGAGATATTTGGAAAAATGATAGTTTCCAAATCATTTACGAAGAATTCTTAAATGAGGAAGGAGATATTGTCGAAACTGGAAATATAATTTTTGCCAATTTAAATTTAAAAAATGAAGACTTGAAATTATATAGATTTGAATATGAAAAAAATAATACAGATTACTTTGATGAAAATGGTAAAAGTATGAGGAAAACTTTAATGAAAACTCCTATTAATGGGGCAAGATTATCTTCATCGTTTGGAAAAAGGAAACATCCAATTTTAGGGTTTACAAAAATGCACACTGGAACAGATTTTGCTGCACCATTAGGTACACCTATTTTGGCATCGGGAGATGGTCTAATTGTAAGAGCTCAATGGTGTGGAGGTGGAGGCAATTGTGTGAAGATTAAACATAACAGAGTATATCAAACTGTTTACGCACATATGTCTAAATTTGGAAGAGGAATTAAAAAGGGTGTAAAAGTTAAGCAAGGACAAATAATTGGTTACGTTGGGTCAACTGGTCTTTCCACTGGTCCACATTTACATTATGAGGTAATTGAAAATGGAAAAAAAATTAATTCTCAAAAACTTAAATTACCATCAGGGAAAATATTAAAAGGTGATCAACGTAAAAATTTTGAGGTAAAAAAAATAAAGATAGATGTTTTAAAATCTAATTTAATATCTAAAATGTGATTTATTCTACTTAAGTTTAGTCTGTTTCTTTGTTTTCAACTTCAATTTTAATTTGATTATTTTGATTATTAAGACTTGTTTGAGTGAGATTTTCTGATAAATTTTTCGTATTTTCTTGAGACATTAAAATTCTAGTAAAATGTTCAGAATGCTGTAAATAATTCTCAGATAAAATTTTATCTCCATTTGAGAGGGCTTCACGTGCTAGATCATTGTATTTCTCAACAAGTTTTGCAGCATTTTGGTTATTTTTTCCTGGATGTCTTCTTTTAAATGAAGATCCGTTGTTAAAATCTCCACTTGATTTATGGCCATTTCCATTTCTTCTGAAGTTCCTATCACCATTTGATTTGAACCGTCCTCTTCTATTGTTGTTTTTGAAGTTATTCATTATTTTAGTCTAGTGCTTACAATGCACCTAT
Source organism: uncultured Pelagibacteraceae bacterium (assembly GCA_902599955.1). Lineage (GTDB taxonomy): Bacteria > Pseudomonadota > Alphaproteobacteria > Pelagibacterales > Pelagibacteraceae > Pelagibacter. The sequence continues at coordinate 76,770 of CACKHK010000003.1, read as the reverse complement.
CTGTTTTAGAAAAATCCTTAGATACTTTATTTATATAGAAACTATTTTTTTTAAGCATTTTTATGGTTTTATTTTTTTGTTTATGTCCAATCTCAAGTATTAATTTTCCGTTTATTTTCAATAATTTTCTACTTTTAATAATTACTTTATTAATATTTTTAAATCCGTCAGAACCTCCTGATAATGCTAATTTTGGTTCATGAGATTTGATATCATCCTCTAATCTGTTAAAATCAATATTATCTATATATGGAGGATTTGATATAATTAAATCATAGTTAGAAGATTTATATTTGTCAATATCGATATTTATAAAATTAATTTTATTTTCTAATTGATGCAATTTTGCATTAGTTTTTGCAACTTTTATAGCCTTTAACGATATATCTAATGCTGTTGCTTTACATTTGGGTCTCTCTTTTATCAAAGAAATTATTATACATCCTGATCCAGTTCCAATATCGAGTATTTTTTTTGAATTATGAATTGGTAAATAATTTAAAGTCTCTTCTATAATCAACTCAGTATCAGGTCTTGGAATTAAAACTGATTTATTAGTTAAAAATTTATACCTCCAAAAATATTTATAACCCATGATGTAAGCTATTGGTTCCTTCTGCCTTCTTCTGAATAAGTAGTATTTAAATTTTTCTATTTCTCTGTTTTCTACTTTATTATAAATATTTAATAATATTTCTTCTCTTTTTTTATTTATAGTTTTTGACAAAAGCAATTCAGTATCCAGATATGGATTTTTTATTTTATTTTTTTTTAAATAACTCGTGCCATTTGTTAAAATCTCATGATAATTCATGTTTAATTTATATTAATTAATTCGTTTTCTTGTGCTTGAATAACCAAATTTTCTATCATCTCGTCAAATATTTCACCTTCCATAAATTCAGTCAATTTATGTAAAGTTAAATTTATTCTATGATCGGTGACCCTGCCTTGAGGAAAATTATAAGTTCTTATTCTTTCTGACCTATCTCCAGAACCTATTTTACTTTTTCTATCTTTAGATCTTTCCTCATCTCGTTTTTGTCTCTCTAATTCATAAATTCTTGATCTAAGAATTTTTAAACCTTTTTCTTTGTTTCTTATTTGAGATTTTTCATCTTGTTGACTTACAACTATTCCTGATGGTATGTGGGTAATTCTAACAGCAGAGTCCGTTGTGTTTACACTTTGACCCCCTGGTCCACTACTTCTAAATACATCAATTCTAAGATCCTTATCCTCAATTTTAACATCGACTTCTTCAGCTTCTGGCATTACTGCAACAGTAGCCGCTGAAGTATGAACCCTTCCTTGAGTTTCTGTATCAGGTACTCTTTGAACTCTGTGAACACCGCTTTCATATTTTAAGGATGAATAAATATTTTTACCTTTTATAGATGCAATTACCTCTTTTAATCCACCAGCATCACTTTTAGATATTGATATTACCTCAAGTAGCCATTTTTTTTTGTGGCTTACTTTTTCATACATCTTAAACAAATCTGAGGCAAACAAACTTGCTTCTAAACCCCCTGTCCCAGCTCTGATTTCTATTATTGCATTTTTTGTGTCAGCTTCATCTTTGGGTAGCAGAAACATTTTAATTTTTTTTTCATTATCTTTATTATTTTTTTCAAGATTATTTAGTTCACTCATCGCAAGCTCCTTCATTTCTTCATCTGTATCCTGATCGTTAATAAGTTTTTCCAATTCGTCTTTGTCCTTTTTAAAATTATAATACGAATTAGCTTCTTTTATAATATCGTTTAAATCTGAGTATTCCTTTGATTTTTCTGCAAATAATTTTTTATCAATTTCTTGTGAAGAAAGCTCTTTTTCCAATTTAGAATGCTTTGCTATTAAGTCTTTAACTTTTGATATTGGAACCATTATTAAGTTTTTTCGATTTCTTCTGCTTTTTCCTCAACCAATCTAACAACCTTAGAAATCATTTCATCGCTTGATATTTTTTTACTCTCAATACCGTTTAAATAAAGCATATTATTTCCTTTTCCTCCTCCAGTAATACCAATATCAGTTTGCGCAGCCTCACCCGGTCCATTCACCACACATCCAATTATAGATAAAGAAATTGGTGTCTTTATATGTGATAGCTTTTCCTCTAGCTTTTTAACAGTTTTTATTACATCAAAAGCTTGCCTTGCACATGACGGACAAGAGATAATTTTTACTCCTCTATTCCTTAAATTTAGTGATTTGAGTATTTCATTTCCAACTTTTATTTCTTCTACTGGATCATCAGATAAAGAAACTCTTATAGTATCACCAATACCATCTAAAAGAAGTGATCCGAAGCCAATTGACGATTTTATACTTCCAGGCAAAAAGGTTCCAGCCTCAGTTATACCTAAATGTAAAGGATAATCAGTTTCTTTAGAAAGTTGTCTATATGCTTCTATTGATAAGAATACATCAGAGGATTTTACACTTACTTTAAATTTATAAAAATCTAAATCTTCAATTATATTTATATTTCTTAATGCACTCTCTACTAATGCCTCAGGACATGGCTCCTTATACTTTTCTAATATATCTTTTTCAAGAGATCCTGCATTTACTCCAATTCTAATTGAACAATTATTATTTTTTGCTGAAGAAATTACTTCTTTAATTTTTTTTTTATCTCCTATATTTCCTGGATTAATTCTCAGACATGCAGCTCCACTTTCAGCTGCCTCAATAGCTCTTTTATAGTGAAAATGAATATCAGCAACTATTGGTATTTCAGTAAGATTAATTATATCTTTTAGTGCTTTTGTAGATTCTTGGTCTGGACAAGAAACTCTTACAATATCAGCTCCAGCTGCTTCAATTTTTTCAATTTGCTTTACTGTTTCCTTGATATTTTTTGTAAGTGTATTTGTCATTGACTGTACTGTAATTGGATTATCTCCGCCAACTTTTACATTACCAACTCTTATTTCTTTTGTTTTTCTTCTTTTGATTTCTCTGAAAGGTCTAATATTCATAAATTATTTATTTAACTTAAATTCTTTGTGTAAAGAAGATAATGCTTTTTGGAGATTTTTTTTATTAATTAAAACAGAAATTTTTATTTCTGAGGTTGAAATGACTTGGATATTTATTTTTTGTTTTGCTAGAGATTGAAACATTCTAAATGTAACTCCAGGTGTAGTAACCATCCCAACACCAATAATTGATACCTTTGAAACATTCTTATCAAATTTTAAATCTCTAAAATTAATTTTTCTATTCTGTAAAATTATTTTTTTAGTTTTGCTTAAATCATCAGATTTTATTGTGAAAGTTAAATCTGTTTCTTTACCGTTAGCAGAAATATTCTGCACCACCATATCTACATTAATGGAATTCTCAGATAAAGGTTTAAAAATTGATGCTGCAATACCTGGTTTATCTGTTACACCTAAAAGGGTTACTTTTGCATCATTTGTTGTGCTTGAAATTCCTGTAATAATCTTACTTTTAAATATATTTTGTCTTTTAGTGATTAAAGTACCTTTTTTGTTATTAAAAGAAGATCGAACCTCAATATCTACCCTATTTAACCTAGCATCTTGAATAGAGTGAGGTTGCATAACTTTTGCTCCCAGTGAAGCCATTTCCAACATTTCTTCATAAGAAATTACTTTAATTTTTTTTGCTGATTTGAGTTTATTTGGATCAGTAGAATAAACACCATCTACATCCGTAAAAATTATACATTTTTCAGCATTAAAAAACTTTGCAAGCATTATCGCGCTTGCATCAGATCCTCCTCTCCCAATAGTTGTTATTCTATTTTTATTATTTATTCCTTGAAAACCTGTGATTATAGGTATTCCATCTTTTTTTAAATAACTTAAAATTTGAGTTTTATTAATTTTACTAATCCTTGAAAATTTATGCTTCCCTTCAGTAAGAATAGGAACTTGCCATGATAACCAAGATCTTGAATTAAGACCTTTGCTAATCAATTCTGCCGCAATCAGTGCACAAGCCATTTGTTCTCCTGAAGAAACTAAAACATCATACTCAGATGATGAAAAATTTTTGCTAATTTTATTTGACAAATTGATTAAATTGTTTGTAACTCCACTCATTGCTGAAGACACAACAATTACACTATATTTTTTATTATAATTTGAAATAATTTTTGATACTTTTTTAATCCTGTCTATTGTGCCTACTGAAGTACCTCCAAATTTAAGAACAATTATTTTCATTGATAATATTTCTTAGTAAAAGTTAAAATATATTGATAAAATACATCTTAATTGTAAAGTCAACAAGCAATGAAAAATAACACAATAAATAAAAAAGAAATAGAAAAATTTACAAAAATTGCAGAAGAATGGTGGGATCCCAATGGAAAATTTAAGCCTTTACATAAATTTAATCCAATTAGAATTAAATACATACGAGATACAATTATATCAGAGTTCAAAATAAAAAAAAATCATGAACCATTTAAAGGCTTAAGTATTCTAGATATAGGTTGTGGTGGAGGACTGCTTTCAGAACCTATGGCAAGTTTAGGTGCAAAAGTTACTGGAATAGATGCCTCGAATAAAAATATTCAAGTTGCTAAATATCACTCAAAAAAAAATAAACTTAAAATTAACTATTTTAATTCATCACCAGAGAGCTTAAAAACAAAAGAAAAATTTGATGTAGTTTTAAATATGGAGATAGTTGAACATGTCGAAAATGTTGACCATTTCATAAAAGAAAGTTCTAAATTTTTAAAGAAATCTGGCGTGATGTTTATTGCTACTTTAAATAAAACTTTAAAATCTTATATATTTGCAATTATAGGCGCTGAGTATATTTTAAAATGGCTTCCAATAGGTACTCACGATTGGGAAAAATTTGTAAAACCAGAACAATTAACAAAAATTTGTAGAAATAATTCACTTACTTTAAAAAAAATTGATGGTATGACTTTTAATCCTATTTTAGATAAGTGGTCTATTTCTTCAGACAAATCTGTAAATTATATTTCTGAATTTAAAAAAATTTAATTTTTATCGTCTTCAATCCATGGAATTATATCTGTTTCTATTCCTTCCTCTCTTAATTCCTTAATATCTTTGAGCGAAGCACTTCCATAAATACCTTTTTTATGTTTTTTTTTATCATAATGAATTGATCTTGCTTTGTAGGTAAAATTTTCTCCAACATACTCAAAATTTTTCTTTACGAATTTTTTGTAGTCATAAAGTTTTTTTCTTACTTCTTTATATTTATTTATTTCTTTTAAATTTTCTTTTTTCTTTGTGTTCAATAAATTTGGAGACATTAATGACTTTTCAACATTTAAAGAGTCACAGTTTTGACAATTTAAAAGTTTTAAAGTTTTTAATCTATCATACTCATCTGAAGTACTAAACCAACTTTCAAATTCTTGACGACAGTCTTTACACTTTAACAAATACTTGATCATAATTGTTATTTAGATATCAATCTTTAAAATTTCAATATAGTTAAGTCCTATAATCAGCATTTATTTCAATGTATTTTTTTGTTAAATCCATTGTGTAAGATTTAAAATTTTTAATTCCTTGCCCAATATTAACTTCTATTTCAATTTTACTGCCTTTCATATATTCCATAATTTTTGTTTCATTATAAGATTTGTATAATGAACCTTTGTGAAAAATTTTATGTGGTCCAAAAGATATTGATAATTTTTGTTCATTAATTTTAGAGTCACTATTTCCAATAGCCATAGCTACTCTCCCCCAATTTGGATCTTCTCCTGCAATTGCCGTTTTAACTAATAATGAGTTAGCAATTTTAAAAGATATATTTTTTGCATCTTTTTCTGTTTTACAATTTATACAATTTATAGAAATAAATTTAGATGCTCCTTCTCCATCAGAAACAACTTGTTTAGCCAAATTTAGTAAAACATCATGAACGGCTTTACTAAAATTTTTAAGTCTACTATCACTATATTTTTTTATTTTTTGGTGATTAACTTTGCATGTTGAAAATATAGAAACCATGTCATTTGTGCTTGTATCGCCATCACATGAAATTGCATTAAAAGTTGTCTCTATGTTTTTTTTTAAAATATCTCTTAAAATTGATGAAGATAGGGTAGCATCAGTAAATATATAACCCAACGTAGTTGCCATATTTGGATAAATCATTCCTGAGCCCTTTGCGATTCCATAAATTTTAATTTTAGATGAACCAATATTTGTTTCAGTCATTGATACTTTTGGTTTTAAATCAGTTGTAATTATGCCCATTGCAGCTTTCATCCAGATTAATTTATTTTGAGTGTATTTAATTTTCTCAACTAATCCTGGTAACGAAGCCCTAATTTTTTCAATTGGAAATTTCTCACCTATAGTACCTGTACAACCAAAAAGAATTTCCTTGGAAGAAATTTGTTTTGGAGCATCTTCGTCTCTTTTTTGTATCTCGCTTAATCTTGAAGACAAATCTGAGGATATCATTTTCAAAGCATTATAACCCTCCTGGCCTGTTAATGCATTGGCATTTCTAGTATTAACTAACAATGCGAATATTTTTTTTGCTTTAATTTTTTTATTCCATTTTAGATTTTCTGATATTAATTTTGACTGAGTATATACTGAGGCATAATTAGCACCATCTCTAAAATAAAACAAAACTAATTCATCTCTTTTAAATTTGTATAAATCAGCGCTTACTGCAGAAATTGACACTCCATCTATATGATCTAGATCTTGGAAATCAACAATTTTTGATCTTTGACTACTAATATTTAAAAAATTGTTTATGTTAAATTTCATGATATTTAAAATAATTAATTAATTACTATATATTTCTAATATTAAATTTTATATCAAAATGTTCAACCCACTTAATATTTTTTCAAAATTTATAAAAAGCAGCAATGAAAAAGAGTTAAGCCGAATTCAACAAATAGTCAATAAAGTTAATCTTTTAGAAAAAGATTTGGAAAATTTATCTGACGAAATGTTTCCAAAAAAAACAGGACAGCTAATTGAGGAAATTAAAAATGGCAGAAGTCTTAATGAGGTATTACCTGAAGCTTTTGCAATGGTTAGAGAAGCTTCGAAAAGAATTAGAAATGAAAGACACTTTGATGTTCAGTTAATTGGTGGTGTTGTAATACATGAAAATAAAATTGCAGAAATGAAAACAGGAGAAGGTAAAACATTAACCATTGCCCTTGCGGCTTTCCTTAACGCTCTTGAAAAAAAGGGTGTTCATATAGTCACTGTGAATGATTATTTAGCTAAGAGAGATAGTCAAAATATGGGCAAGATTTACGAGTTTCTAGGTTTAACTTGTGGTTATATTAATACTGGTCAAGATGACTTAGAAAGAAAAGAAAATTATTCAAAAGATATTACTTATTCTACTAATAGTGAATTAGGATTTGATTATCTAAGAGATAATATGAAATTTTCAAAAAAGTCTATGGTTCAAAGAGAACATAATTATGCAATAGTGGATGAAATTGACTCCTGTTTAATTGATGAAGCCAGAACACCTCTAATTATTTCTGGTGCAACAGAAGATAAGACTAATCAATATATAGCAGTTGATAAATTAGTAAAAAATTTAAAAAAAGACGATTTCGAAATCGATGAAAAAGATAGAAATATTTTATTAACGAATAGAGGAGTCGATAATGTTGAAAGCATATTTTCAAATGCTGGGATACTTAAAAACAAAAATTTTTATGATCCAGAAAACCTTCATATTGTGCATTTAGTTAATCAATCGTTACGAGCAATCCATCTTTTTCAAAATGGCAGAGATTACATTGTCAAAGATGGACATATAATAATAATTGACGAACAAACAGGTAGACAATTACCAGGCAGAAGATTTGGTGATGGTCTTCATCAAAGTTTAGAGGCTAAAGAAAATTTATCAATTAATGCTGAAAATCAAACTTTAGCTTCTATTACATACCAAAATTTCTTTAAACTTTATAAAAAAATAGCTGGGTGCACTGGAACTGCACAAACAGAGTCCGAGGAGTTTTTTGAAATCTATAATCTGCCAGTAGTGTCAATTCCAACAAATAAGCAGATGATAAGAATAGACTCGAATGATCAAATATTTAGAACTAGCAAAGAAAAAGATGAAGCTATAATTAGTAAGATTGTCGAATGTAACACAAAAGGACAACCATTATTAGTTTTTACTTCGAGTATAAATAAATCAGAACACTACTCAAATCTATTAGATAAAAAAAAAATAAAACATACAGTTTTAAATGCCAAAAATCATGAGAGAGAAGCTGAAATTATTGCAGATGCTGGAAAAAGAAACTCAATAATCATTACAACTAGTATTTCAGGAAGAGGTGTCGATATTAAATTAGGAGGTCAAGATGAGAGTGATAAAGCTGAAATAAAAAAACTAGGTGGTTTGTTTGTTATTGGTACAGAAAGAATGGAAAGTAGAAGAGTAGATAATCAAGCAAGAGGGAGATCGGGTAGACAAGGTGATGAAGGTAGTTCTATATTCTATGTAAGTTTAGAAGATGATTTAATGAGAATATTTGGGTCTGAGTCTATGAATAATATACTTGAAAAACTTGGACTTAAAGATGGAGAAAGTATAGACCACCCTTGGATAAATAAAGCATTAGAGAGAGCACAACAAAAAGTTGAGGCTAGAAATTTTGATATTAGAAAAACTCTTTTGAAGTTTGACAATGTTTTAAACGATCAAAGGCAAGTAATATTTTCACAAAGAAATGAGGTAATAGAAAATAAAGACTCTAAGCAATATTCTGAAAATTTTCTAGATGAAATTGTTGATGATTTGAAACTTAAGAAAACAAAAAAGTTAGCTAATGCAGGATCAAATGAAATCAATATGCAATTAAAATCTTTATTTGGAAAATCATTTGAAGAAGAAGAGATTAATAATTTAGTCAATCTTGAAAATAAAGAGTTTGAAGAAAAAATAAAAAATAAATTTAAAAGTTCAAGAGAAGAAAGAATAAAAATTTTAAATGAAGAGCAATATAATGAAATAGAAAAAAGAATATTTTTACAACTAATTGATCAAAATTGGAAATTACATATTCAATATTTAGAGCAATTAAGACAAGTAATTGGTTTGAGATCTTATGGACAAAGAGATCCTCTAGTAGAATATAAGAAAGAGGCATTTGCACTTTTTGAAAATTTATTAAGTAAACTTAAGTATGATTTAATAACAATTTTGTTTAATTTAAAACTTATAGAGAAAAATGATGATCAAAATGTCATTCAAAATGAAAATAGTATAAACACAAAAAATAATCCAAAATGCTTACTTGTAAAAAATAGAGAGGGTAAAATTTCTAGAAACGAAAGATGTGAGGCAACAGGGAAAAAATTTAAACATTGTTGTGGTGCTTTATAAAAGAGTACTTAAGAATAACATTAATAAAACTGCAGCAGATATACCATAATAAATTTTAGAATTCTTTTTAAAGTTTTGATAAATATTTTCTAATGCACTTGCTCTCATGGATAAATCATTTCTATCATCTGACTGTGTTGTAAATCCCTTATTTCTTCCTATTGACAAAAATTTATTTTTTCTATGAGTAAGAATTTCATCTTTATCCATTGCCTGAAAAAAATCTAAATTTTTCTTTAATGAGTCTCTTACATTATCTAAAATTAGATCTTTGTCTCTATGAGCACCGCCAACTGGTTCTGGAATTATTTCATCAATTATATTTAATTTTAAAAGGTCGCTAGATGACATTTTCATTGCAGTTGCGGCCTCTAAAGTTTTTTTTGGGTCTCTCCATAAAATGGTAGCACATCCTTCTGGGGATATGACTGAGTATATTGCGTTTTGAAGCATTATCACTTTATTAGATGATGCTAAAGCTATTGCTCCGCCAGACCCACCTTCACCAATTATAATTGCTATTGTAGGTACCGTTAACTTCATTGAGCATTCAATAGATTTTGCTATCGCTTCAGCTTGACCTCTTTCTTCTGCGCCAACTCCTGGGTACGCTCCTGGAGTATCTACAATAGAAATAATTGGAATTTTAAATTTGTTAGCTAACTCCATAAGTCTAATTGTTTTTCTGTAACCCTCTGGTCTCATCATTCCAAAATTGTGATCTATTCTTTTATTAAGATCTGATCCCTTTTCTTGACCAATTACTAAAACAGATTTGCCGTCAAATTTTGCAAAACCAGCTATAACAGCTTTGTCTTCACCATAATATCTATCTCCAGAAAGTTGGATAAAATCATCAAAAAGATTTTGAACAAAAAATTTTGCTTTAGGTCTATCTTCATGGCGAGCAACTAACGCTGTCTGCCATGGATCTAAATTAGAATAAATTTTCTCTAATTTTTCATTTATTTCTTCTTCAACTTTGCTTATTCTTGAAGTATCGACTTCAGTTAATCCCTCCTGATTATAGGGGTCTTTTAGTTTATCTAATTCCTCTTCAAGATTTTTGATATCTGTCTCAAAATTTAGGTAATTTTTCATTTATGGTATGTATTATAAACAAAAAAGGCAATAAATTGATAAAATAAGTAATTTTGATTGCGCAAAAATGACAATTTATTATAAGATTTTCAATTTATGAGAGAGCAATATGCCAAAATCCACAATTTATCTGTGGCAAAAGAACTAGCTGATTTTGTCAAAAATGAGCTTTTACTGGATACTAATGTTAGTCCTGACGAGTTCTGGAAAGGCTTTGACAAAGTGGTGCATGAATTAGCACCTAAAAATAAAAAATTACTCGAAATCAGAGAAACATTACAACAAGAAATAGATCTGTGGCATAAAAAAAATAGAGATCACGAGATTGACTATAATAAATATAAAAATTTTTTGGAAGAAATAGGTTATTTAAAAAAAGAAGGTGAAGATTTTAAAATAGCAACTAAAAATTTAGATGAAGAAATATCTAATATAGCAGGACCACAATTAGTTGTTCCAATAATGAACTCTAGATATACCTTGAATGCTGCAAATGCAAGATGGGTAAGCTTATATGACAGTCTTTATGGATCAAATATAATAGAGTCTGAAGAAAGTGGAAGTGAAAAATATGATCCTTTAAGAGGACAAGAAGTAATTAAATACACTAGAAACTTTTTGAACAAATATTTTCCAATAAATGATCTTGACTGGAAAGATATTACTGGTTTAGCAGTAAATTATAAAAAACTCACAATATATAAGGAAAATAAAGAACATAATTTATCAGATTTAGAGAAGTTTATTGGTCATAGAGGGGAAGCAGCCAAACCAAATGCTATAATCTTAAAAAATAATAATCTCCATCTTGAAATAATTATTAATCCTAGAGCATTTAGTGCTGCAAGAGATGCTGCAGGTATAAGCGATATTATTATTGAGTCTGCTATATCAACAATTTGTGACCATGAAGATAGTGTAGCCGCAGTAGATGCTGAAGATAAAGTAACTTGTTATAGAAATTGGCTAGGATTGATGAAAGGAAATTTAAAATCAATATTTGAAAAAAATGGTAAAGAATTAGAAAGAAAACTTAATCCAGATAGGAGTTACACTGCATTGAATGGTGAAAAGTTAAAACTTCACGGAAGAAGTCTTTTGCTTGTGAGAAACGTTGGACACTTAATGACAAATCCTTCAATCACTTTAAATGATGGATCAGAAGTTCCTGAGGGAATAATGGATGCTTTCATAACCTCAGCAGCTTGTATTCATGATTTAAAAAGAAAAGGTAATTCGAGAGAAGGTTCAATTTATATTGTTAAACCAAAAATGCATGGTCCAGAGGAAACAGAATTTACTAATTTAATTTTTACAAAAGTTGAAGAAGTTTTAAAATTAGAAAAAAATACAATTAAGTGTGGAATTATGGATGAAGAAAGAAGAACATCTGCAAACCTTAAAGAATGTATTAGAACACTCAAAGATAGAGTTTTTTTTATAAACACTGGATTTTTAGATAGAACTGGTGATGAGATGCACACCTCAATGGAAGCTGGACCAATGATCAAAAAAGGAGATATGAAAGAGTCTAAATGGATTAAAACCTATGAGGATAATAATGTAGATATAGGCTTAAAATGTGGGTTTTCAGGAGTTGCTCAAATAGGTAAAGGAATGTGGGCCATGCCTGACAAAATGAACGAGATGATGGAACAAAAGATTGGACATGTGAATGCAGGAGCAAATTGTGCTTGGGTTCCATCTCCAACCGCAGCTGCATTGCATGTTATGCACTATCATGAAGTAAATGTTTTTGAAAAACAAAAAGCAATATTAAAAAGAGAACCATCAAAGTTATCTGATCTTCTTACTATTCCAATAGCAAATCGTCCTAATTGGTCTATTGATGAAATTAATACTGAAATTTCAAATTCTGCTCAAACTATTTTGGGTTATGTAGTCAGATGGATTGACCAAGGCATAGGTTGTTCAAAAGTTCCCGATATAAACGATATTGGATTAATGGAAGATAGAGCAACTTTGAGAATTTCATCTCAACATATCGCAAATTGGCTTCATCATGGCTTATGTTCGAATAGACAGGTTCTTGAAATTTTAAAAAAAATGGCAAAAGTTGTAGATAAACAGAATAAAGACGACTCTAGCTACGAAAGTATGTCACCAGAGTATGATAAATCTATTGCTTTTAAAGCAGCATGTGAATTAATTTTTCATGGAAAGTCACAGCCTTCTGGCTATACAGAACCTCTCTTGCACTTAAACAGATTAATTAAAAAAAGCTAACTAAGCCTCTATCTTTTTTCTATTTTTAAATGCAGATATAAGGGTACCGTCATCTAAATTTTCGATTTCTCCACCTACCGGTAAACCTTGGGCTAGTTTTGAAACTTTGACGTCAGTTTTTTTTAGACTATCTTGAATATAAAATGCAGTAGTTTGACCTTCTACAGTTGCGCTAGTTGCTAAAATTACTTCTTCAATATCATCTTTATTTATTCTTTCTATAAGAGAATTAATAAGCAAGTCCTCTCTATTACTATTATTATTGTTTGAGAGGGTCCCCCCTAAAATATGGAAGTAACCTTGAAAAATTGAAGAACTTTCTATTGCCCACTGATCTGAAATATTTTCTACAACACAAATTTTATTATATTTTTTTTCTACTATTTCACAATTATTATAACTACACTCAATTGTATTAGGCTTTAATGTTCCACAAATTTTACATCTAACAACATTTTTAAAAACTTCACTCAAATTTTGAGCTAAAGGCTTAAGTAATTCTTGTCGGTTATTAATCATTTTTAAAATTATTCTTTTTGCAGATTTAGGTCCTAACCCTGGTAGTTTTGAAATTAGTTTAATTAAATTATCTATTTCAGGAATATTTTGCATTTAAATTATAAAGGCCACTTAAATCCAGGTATTCCAAAATTTCCTGAGGCCTTAGAAATTTCCTCTGCTGTTTTTGATTTAAGTTGTGATTTTGCGTTATTATGAGCAGCAGTAATAAGATCTTCTAATATTACTTTTTCTTCTTTTAAAACATTTTCACTAATTTTAATTGAGACCATAGTTCCCTCTCCATTTAACGTGACCTTTACATCATTAGCTCCTGAGACACCTTCAACCTCGATCTTTTTAATGTTTTCCTGGCTTTCTTTCATTTTGCTCTCAATTTCTTTAGCTTTTTCCATTAATTTTGAAAAATCTGTCATTCTAATCCTCTTTTAACTCAACATTTATTAATTCTGCATCAGGAAATGCTTCAATCACTTTTTTATATGTTTCAGACTTTTTAACATCATCAAATATTTTTTTCTCATCAATTTTATTTTTTTCTTTTTTTGAAATTTGTCCTTGGTTTTTTGATAGAGAGATAATCCATCTCTTGGATGTCCATTCGTACAGTTTGTTAGATAGATTTTTAATAAAGTCTTTGTCTAAGTTTTCATTAAAAGATATTTCTATTAAACCCTCAGAGAATGAAACTAAATTTATATTAGTTTCAAGCTCATATTTAAGCTTAGCTTCTTTTTTCTCAGTACATAAATTTATCAAACTTTCAAATGAATCTATTTTAAGTTCATTAATTACTTCATCTTTATTTAAATTTGGTTCAATTTTTTCTTGTTGTGAAACATTTTTGATTTGATCTATTGTTTTACTTATAATTTTTTTTTCAGGATCTTTAATAAAAGTATCAGGATTTTTTCCAGTAAAGCTTTCCTCAATATCTTTCTGCTTTAAACCTTTTATTCTCATTAATCTGAAAAGGAACATTTCAACTGATAAATTTGGATTTGAAACTATGTTAATTTCCTCAATTGTATCAAGTGTAAATTGCCAAAAAAGGATTATGTCTTTTGAATCTAAATTTTCAGATATTGTGCAAAGATTACTAAAATCCTGATCATTTAAAGAAAAATTATTTCCGTCTAATTTTATAAAATTAATATTTTTTAGGTAATATAAAACCTCAAGAAAATCGTTCAAAAAAATTTTGGGATCTACACCAGATGCATAAATTTTTCTATACAACTCAAATACTTTCTTTTCATCACCACTAAACAGATTTTGTATTAATTCTATCAGAGAACTTTTATCAAAATATCCATAAATACTTTGAGCTTTATCTAGATTTAATTCCTCATCATTTTGATTGGCTACAAGTCCACGGTCTAACAAAGATAATGCATCTCTAACAGATCCTTCTGAAATTTTAACAATTAATTTTAAAGCTTCATCAGAAACATTTCCGCCTTCTTTGTCTTTAATCATTTTTATATAATTAAAAAGCTCTTCAGATTTCACTCTAGAGAGATCAAAACGTTGACACCTCGATATTACTGTTACAGGAATTTTTTTGATTTCGGTTGTTGCAAAAATAAATTTTAAATATTTTGGTGGTTCCTCCAATGTTTTTAAAAGTGCATTAAATGCTTGTTTGCTTAACATATGAACTTCATCAATAATAAATATTTTATATTTAGCAGTTGTTGGTCCATATCTTGAAAATTCAATAAGATCTCTTACATCGTCAACACCTGTTTTGCTTGCAGCATCCATTTCCAAAACATCAATATGATTTGAGTTTGTAATTGCATCACAGTTGCTACATTTTTTCTTACACATGTTTTCAATTCCATGCTCACAATTTAATGACTTTGCAACTATTCTTGCGAAAGTTGTTTTTCCTACTCCCCTAATACCTGTAAACAAGAATGCGTTAGGTGACTTGTCTGAAATTATTGAATTTTTAATTGTTTCAGCAATAATCTCTTGACCAATTAAATCCTCAAATACTTGAGGTCTGTATTTTAAAGCTAGTACTTTCGAATTTTCTGTCATTTCTAAGGAGACCAACCAACCTGGAAAATACTCACTACCCTTGCTATCTTTCGATCCTGGGGGATTTGTGGTAATACCACCTGACTGGCCTCCAACTTTATTATATCAATAAAAATTTCTATTCTACAAGAAAGTTATAAATTTATTTTTCTCTAAATTTATCAGATTTATAAACACCTAGAACGTGCATATCTTGGCAATGCAGACCTAATTCTTCAAGTGAGTTTTTAATTTTTGGAGATTCTATGTGTCCATCAATATCACATAGAAAAAAATATGAGGAAAATGAGTTCTTTTCAGGAAAACTTTGTAGTTTACTCATATTAACTCCATTTATTGCAAATCCCGACAGTGCAGAATAAAGAGCAGCGGGTTTACTTTTTAACTTAAATAATATTGATGTTATGTGACTATCATCAGAAAAATCTGGCTGAAAAATATCTTTACCAAGTAATAAAAATCTAGTTACGTTATCTTTATCATCTTGTACATTTTCTTGTAGAATTTTAAGACCATATATTTCTGCACTAAGACTAGAAGCTATAGCAGCTTTAGATTTGTCTTTAGTTTCTGATACAAATTTAGCTGAACCAGCAGTATCTGCTCTTACATTTTCTATAAATTTTTTCCTCTTAATAAAACTTGAAGATTGGCTTAAAGCTTGCGCATGTGAATAAACATCTTTTATGTCTTCTATTTTTGAATCTTTTAATCCTAGTAGATTATGATTAATTGGAAAAAAATGCTCGGCATAAATATTTAATCTGTATTTAAAGATTAGATACTCGACACCAATATTCCCAGTTGTTTTATTTGACTCTGGAATTAAAGATTTTATTGAGTTATCTTCACTAGACCTTTCAAAGCATTCATCAAATGTTTTACAGGGTATTGTTTCACTCTCTGGATACATTTTTTTAGCACAACTTTCGCTGTAACTTCCTGCAACACCTTGGTAAGCAATTTTCATAATTTAATTTTTATATTCCATAATTTTTTTTATTTCTATATAATCTTCAGCTGTATCTACACCAATTGGTTTAGTTTTTGCTAATCCAACGTCTATTTCAATATTGTTATCGATTAGTCTTAGTTGTTCTAGTTTTTGCATTTTTTCATTCTGAGTTTGCTCTAATTGCACAAACTTTTCTAAATATGAAACATTATAAATATAAATTCCAATATGATGATAAATGTATTTTTGACTATTTTTAATTTCTCTCGTAAATGATGATGCTCTTGATAAATTTTTTTGATGAAGTTCCTCTTTTGTAGTTACTTTTACAATATTTTTATTTAAAAAAAATTTTTCATCTTCAATTTTACAGGCTAATGTTGAAATTTTAGATTTTTTTTCAATAGTTTTTTTTAAGAGATTATTAACATCTTCAATATCAAGCATTGGTTCATCTCCTTGAAGATTTATTACATACTCAATACTGTCTTCTTTTAACTCTTGATAAGCCTCAAAAATTCTGTCGGTTCCAGTTTTATGATCTTTTTTGGTTAAAATACATTTTCCACCATTTTTAGTCACCTCTTCAAATATTTCTTTATCACCTGTTGCAACATAACTTTCTCCAATAAGTGATGATTTTGCAATTTTATAAACATGATTGATAATTGAAATATTATTGATTTTTAATAAAGGTTTATTTGGTAACCTTGTGGCAGCTAATCTTGAAGGGATTAAAATTACTGTATTGCTCATAAACCAATTATTATGCGTCTTTCAGACGCAATAATTAAATTTAAATTTAGTTTTTTTTTTGTTTAACATGTTATACGAGGATAATAATTAAAAATCATGGACTCTTTTGAAATTAATAAAATTATAGCAGCAGTGATAGTTATTTCTGTTGTTATTTTTGGAATTACTAAAATTTCAGACATTATCTATTATGTAGAGAAGCCTAGCCAGTCAGCTTATAAAGTTGAATTTGCTGAAACAGATAGCACTAAAGATTCCGCGGCAGTCGAAACAGTTGATATAGCCGCTCTATTAGCAATGGGAAGCGTTGATCATGGAAAGAAAGTTTTTAAGAAATGTAGCGCATGTCATTCGATTAAAAAAGGAGGAAGAAACAATATCGGCCCAGCACTTTATAACGTCTTAGGTAGAAACATGGGTGCTCTGGAAGATTACAAATATTCTAAAGCCTTGATAGCATTTGGAAAAGATTGGACTTTCCAAGAGATGAATAGTTTTTTAATAAAACCTGCTTCTTATATAAAGGGTACAAAGATGGCTTTTGCAGGATTGAAAAAAGAAAAAGATAGAGCTTCAGTAATTCTTTATATGAATGCTAATGCTGATAGTCCTTTACAACTACCTTAATTTACCAAAACAATAGAGTAGAATACTCTTTTGAACATAAACTCTGTTAAGAGCTTGTTGCCATACTCTAGATTGTTTACCTAGAAACACTTCTTCTGTAACTTCATTCCCTCTTGGAAGACAATGTAGAAATATTGCATCTTTCTTGGCTAAATTCATAGTTTTTGTGTCCACTTTAAAATTTTTAAATGATTTAAGTTTCTTTTTCTTATTTACTTTATCATTTAACGAAATGATTTTATCTGTCATTACAACATCAGAATTTTTAACAGCTTTTTCTTTTTTATTAAAAATTTTAATTTTTCCTTTTTGTTTTTTAATTAAAGAAATAAGTGCTTTATTTGGTTGGTAGTTTTTAGGACAGGCAATATTTAGGGAAATAGAGAATTTTATGCAAGCTTCTATTAAGCTATTCATCATATTGTTATTGGCATCTCCTATCCAACATAGTTTTAATTTTGAAATACTTTTCTTTTTAATTTCTTGAATAGTAAAAATATCTGACAAAACTTGAGTAGGATGTGAGGATGGACTTAATCCATTTATTATCGGTATATTTGAATATTTTTTAAATTCATCTAATTTTTTGTCCGAGTCTGTTCTTAACATAAAAGCGTTACCATAAGTTGACAAAATTTTAGATGTATCTGCTATACTTTCTCCACCAGCTTTTAAATGCAATTCCTCAGGTCTTAATGTCAAAGATCCTCCACCCAATTGTTTTATAGCTAAGTAAAAACTTAATCTTGTTCTTAGGCTAGATTTTTCAAACATCTGTAAAAGAATTTTGCCCTTTAAAGGTGAATCTTTATCTGGATCAAGAGTATTTAATTTTTTTCTTTTAGATTTTCTATTTTTTGCATCAGAAATAATTTTTTTTAAATCTCTTAAAGAAATATCTCTAATATGAAGAAAGTTTTTCATTATTTTTTATAACCTTCACAGACTTTATTAATAATTTTTATAGCTATATTTATTTCTTTTTTATTAACATTTAATGGAGGCAAAATTCTTATAACATTCTCAGCTGCTCTAATTGTTAATAGTTTATTTTTCAGTAAACTTTGTATGAATTTTGTCTGGTCATGATGTAATTGTATTCCCAAAATCAATCCTAATCCTCTTATTTCTTTAATAATATTTGGAAATTTATTTTTAATTTTATTTAATTCTGAAATAAAATATTTTGAATTACTTTTAACTTTTGAAAGAAAACCTCTTTTAAAAATTTCATTCATTACCGCATTACCAACAGACATTGCCAAGGGGTTACCGCCAAAGGTAGATCCATGTGTGCCTGGAACCATAGCTTTAGAAACTTTTTCTGTCATTAACACTGCACCTATTGGAAAACCACCTCCAATTCCTTTTGCAATTGGAACTATATCTGGCTTAATTTTTGCATATTCATATGAAAAAAATTTACCTGATCTCCCAATTCCACACTGAACTTCGTCTAAAATAAGAAGAATTTTTTTTTTATTACAAATCTGTCTCAGTTCTTTAAGGCACCAAGCAGGTATAACTTTAATACCCCCCTCACCCATTATTGGTTCAATCATTATAGCTGCGGTTTTACTTGTAATCTTTCTTTTTAATTCTTTGTGGTCCCCAAACTTAAAATGGTCAAATCCACCCACTTTTGGTCCAAATCCCTCTGTCATTTTTTTAGATCCACTTGCGTTAATTGCCGCAATAGTTCTTCCATGAAAAGAATTTTTAATACAAAGAATTCTATTTTTTTTTGGTTTACCTATAGAATAAAAATATCTTCTTGCAACTTTTATGGCAGTCTCTGTAGCTTCTGCCCCGCTATTTTGAAAAATTACAGCATCTGCAAAAGTTCTATTTGTTAATTTTTTGGCTAATTCCTCTCCCTCAGGAATTATGAAAGAATTAGAAACATGCCAAAGTTTTTTTGATTGTTTATTAATTGCTTTTATTAAATTTGGGTTTGCATGACCCAAAGAATTAACTGCAATTCCTTGAACAAAATCTAAAAATTTAACTCCTCTCTTTGAATATAAAAAGGAACCTTTCCCCTTACTGAAAGATAGGTTTCTTCTTTTATAGTTTTTAGCTAAAGAACTCATATGTATACTATGATTTAATTTTATAACCTTTGTGTACTAGAAAGTATGCAAAATAAGTTATAACCAAACTTAAAAATGTAAGCAATGCAATACCGAATGTAACCGAACCATCTAATTGACCAATAAATGAATATCTGAAACCATCTATCATGTGAAAAAAAGGATTATAATTGCTTAGAATTTTTAAAAAATCAGGTAATTTATCAATACTATAAAAAGTACCACTTAAAAAACTTAAAGGTACAATTATAAAATTCGTAACAGTACTCATTTGATCGAATTTGTCTGCATATAAACCAACTATAATCCCAAGTGATCCCATAACTAATCCACCTAAGAACAGATACGTAAACCACAAAACAAAATTTTGTATTGATAAATCTATAAAAAATATAAATATTAAAGTTGAGGCAGATGCAATTAAAAGACCTCTAGCTGCAGAAGCAAAAGTTATAGCAAATACTACCTCTGATGAAGATAAAGGGCTATGTACTATATCAGTAATTGTACCCATCATCTTTCCCATCATTAAAGAAGAGCTTGAGTGAGCAAAACTTTGTTGAATAACTTGCATCATTATTAATCCACTAGCTAAAAATTTTACATAAGTCACACCTAATACATCTGATCTTTGATCTCCTATAGCTAATGAAATTACTGTTAAAAATAATATGCTAGTCAATATGGGTCCAAACAAAGTTTGTCCTGAAACTGTTAAAAATCTTAAAACCTCTTTTTTAAACAAAGAGTATGTTCCTAACCAATTTACAAGTCCAAATCTTCTAACACCAATCTGATATTTTTTATTTAATTCAACCATAAGTATTTATTAATAAACTTTTTTTTAATAAAATGTTAAAAAACGAAAAAAAAAGCTTGTTAAGAAGTAATAATTATGATTTCAACATAATGTTATAATTTTGTTATAATATACTAAATATAGTGATATGAGTTGGACAGAAGAAAAAGTCAATAAATTAAAAGATCTTTGGGGCAAAGGTCAAACAGCTAGTCAAATTGCGGAGATAATTGGGGGTGTTAGTAGAAATGCTGTTATTGGAAAGGCCCACAGATTGAACTTATCTGCAAAAATAAAAACTAGATCCACAGTTCCAAACAATAACAGTGAAAATATAACAACAAATAATAGTTTTAAAAAAGGAACAAGGAAACATAGATTTAGATCACTTCTCTTAGACAAAAACTTTGAACCAGCTAAAAATCTTCAACTAGAAGAGTT
The DNA here is from genome assembly GCA_902599955.1 of uncultured Pelagibacteraceae bacterium. Classification (GTDB taxonomy): domain Bacteria; phylum Pseudomonadota; class Alphaproteobacteria; order Pelagibacterales; family Pelagibacteraceae; genus Pelagibacter. The sequence continues at coordinate 55,811 of CACKHK010000003.1, read as the reverse complement.
AAATGAAAATACCTGTAAATACATGGAAGGCCATCCTGATGATAAAGACTCATCATTTTGTGGAAGGAAGACCATAGAAAAGTTTTCTTACTGTCCATTGCATCTTATGATTGTTTTTCAGCCAAAAGGAAAAAGAGATGAAGTTGTAGACAAAGAAGAAGAAGTTCCAAAATTTATCGAAAAAAAAGTGAAATCAGCTTAGGTTATTTAATATTTTATCTTTAGCTTTTTTAAATTCATTTTCGTCAATCGTTCCATTGTCATATAATTCTTTCAATTCTCTTATTTGATTAATTACTTCTAAGTTGTGATTTTCATTTTCATTTTCATTTTTTAAATCTTGAACCTTTTCATCCTTAATTATTTGTTTTGCCTCAACGCCTCTTGTAATTGCCTTTACAGCAATAGATAAGACAAATGCTAAAATCAAAAATACAACAAAATAAATAACGTTACTTAGCATTAATTTAACTTATCAATTTTTTTTGAAAATTGTCCTCCGCTAGTCCAATTATAACTATATTTATTAATTTCATCTTCGAATTTTTTATTTGCATCCATTTTAATATCAAAATTAGTTTTATAATTTTTAGAAATAATATTGTCATATTTTAATAATTTAAGCTGATCCATTGTCAATAATGGTTTAGGCATAAGTTCAAATAACTTAGCATTAAGTTTTGCAAAAATAAGAGGTATTGGCAACAATAATCTTTTTTTATTTATTGATTTTAAAATTTTTAATATCATTTCCTTAAATGATAATACTTGAGGACCAACACATTCGATAGTCTCGCCAACAATTTTCTTTTGTACTGTTTCAAAAATAATATTTGTTAAATCAGAAACATGAATAGGTGTAAATTTAGTTTTCCCACCATAGTAAAGTGGCATGACAGGAATAATATTTAGCAAACTCATAAAATTTGTAGTAAAATTATCATCCACTGAATATACAATAGAAGGTTTTAATATAATAGAGTTTGGAAAATTTTTTCTTACTTTTTGTTCTCCCTCCAATTTACTCATCGCATATCTACTATCATTCGCTAATTCAATTCCAAGTGCTGATAAATGAATGAATTGATCTAGTGAATTATTAAGTGCTACTTTCGATAACAAAGAGGGCAATTGTGAATGAATTAAATCAAATTGATTTTTTTTTTTTTCATACAAAATCCCTATAAGATTTATGCATACTGACGCTTTTTCCATTAATTTGGAAATATTTTCTTCATTAAATGAATTAATCTCTTCTAATTCTAAATATCCATAATTTGATTGAGTTTTAATTTGATAGCCTTTCTGATGAATACTCCTAGTTACCGCAATAACTTTATAGTTATTTTTTGTAAATTTTCTTATTAATGATTTTCCAATTTGTCCTGATGAACCAAATATTAAAATTGAATCCTGATTTTTCATATATATATATCTTATAAATGAATTTAGATATTAAATTACATAAAAGAGATTTACCAGATGAAATAAAGTTCAGTGACAAGATAGCCATAGATTGTGAGTTTACCGGGCTTAATATTGAAAGAGATAGACTTTGTGTACTGCAAATATCCTTAGGTCAAAATGATGCTCATATAATTCAATTTGATAAAAATAATTATGATGCACCAAATTTAAAAAGTATCTTGGTTAATAAAAATATAAATAAATTATTTCATTTTGCTAGAGCAGATCTTCTATTTATAAAGAAATATTTAGAAGTAGATGTTATTAATGTAGATTGCACAAAAATAATGAGTAAGATTGCTAGAAGTTATACTGACAAACATGGACTAAAGGATTTAATAAAAGAATTTATAGGTGTAGATATCAGCAAACAATTACAATCATCTGACTTTGGAGGAGAATTAACTGACAAACAATTGAAATATTGCTCTCAAGATGTTGTTTATTTACATAAAATTTATAACGCATTAGAAAATATTTTAGAGAGAGAAAATAGAATTGATCTTTACAAGAAAACAATAAAATTTATTAATACAAGAGTTGATTTAGATTTTGCCTCATTCAAAGAAGATATATGGTCTCACTGAAATGCAAAAAAAAAAATTTTTAGATATTGCTAAAGATGTAATTGAGATTGAAACAAACTCACTTAAGAAACTTCGTTCTTGCATTGGAAAGTCCTATGAAAAAATAATTAAGACAATTTTGAACTGCAAAAATGGAAAAGTAATAATTTCTGGTGTAGGAAAAAGCGGAATAATTGCAAGAAAATGGTCTGCAACTTTTTCATCAACTGGTACACCATCTTTCTTTTTAGACGCTTCAGATGCAAGTCATGGTGATATGGGTCAAATAACATCAGATGATATACTTATATTAATTAGTCTAAGTGGTGAGAGCGATGAGTTAAAGAATATAATCCAGTATGCTTCAAGAAATAAGAATATAAAACTTATTGGAATTACATCTAAAAAAAACTCTATTTTATATAAAAATGCTAATGTAAATTTTTTATTACCATCAGTTAAAGAAGCGGGACCTGGAAGTTTTGTTCCAACGTCATCAACTACAGTTCAAGTTGCTTTGGGTGATGCAATAGCAATAACATGTATGAGTTATAAAAAATTTGGAAAGCTAGATTTTAAAAAATTTCATCCTGGAGGGTCTCTATCTATAAAATTAAAAACTGTAGAGGATTTAATGTTCATTAAAGGAAAAATTCCATTTGTAAATGAAAATTTAAAAATGAAAATTGCTTTAAAAAATATTGAAAAAAAAGGTCTTGGCGCCTTAGTTATAAGAGATAGATACAACAATACAAAAGGTATTTTAACAGATGGAGACTTAAAAAGACTATCTAATGTAAAATCAGATTTTAAAAATCTAGAGATTAAGAAAGTTATGAAAAAGAAACCAATTAGTGTGGATAAGGATATGCTTGTAGCGCAAGCACTTTCTATTATGAATGATAAAAAAATTACAAGCTTATGTGTACATCAAAATAATAAAAAAAATAAAACTATTGGTTTTATACATATTCATTCTATTCTAAATGCAAATATAACGTAGATGTCAATTAAGTCATTTATTCAAATTCTGTTATTGATACTTATAATTTCAATAGTAACTGCAGTTTACTTAAAATATTTTGACATAAATAAAAATATTGTAGAAGAAATAAATTCTGTTGAAATTGAAAATCAAGATAAAATCATTAATCTCGAGAAGAAATTATCTGAATTGGAGTTGAGGAATAATGAACTGAAAAAGATAATTGATAATCAAAGTAAAAAGTCACAAGAACTATCGTCCAAATATGATGAGGGAAAAATTATTGAAAATAATGAGGGAATTACCAAAAAATTAGATGAAAACAATAAATTAATCACAAAAAAAATAGATGAAGAAAATAAGATTGAAAATATTAAAAAAGTTAACACTAACGAAAAAAAAGATTTTGTTAAAGATATTGAATACAATTCTATAGATGACAGAGGAAATAAGTTTTATTTACTAGCAAAATCAGGAAAGTCAAATATTGATAACAAAAATGTGTTAGATTTAATAAATGTGAGGGGAGAAATTTCTTCTAAAAGTAGAGATACAATTTATATTGTCTCAGATTATGGTCAATTTAATTCTATTAATTCAAATTCAAAATTTTATGATAATGTTGTAATAAATTATCAAGAAAAACAAATTACTTGTAAAAACTTTGATATAAATATGGAAACAAATAAGGCTATAGCTTACAACAATGTTATAATAAGTGACCCAAAATCAGAAATGAAAGCTGGTAAAGTAGAATTTAATTTAAGAACTAAAGATATAAATATAAACCCACAGACTGCAATTGCAGACATACAGATTGTCACAAATTAATGGCGTTAATAAAAAAATTCAGGATTAAAAGTTTTAAAGAAAAACAAACTTTGTTGGAATTAAACAAAATTTCAATGTTTTATAATAAAAGGGAAATATTAAATAATTTAAATTTAAAAATTAACAAGCAAGAAGTTTTGGGAATGCTTGGACCCAATGGTGTTGGAAAATCAACAATTTTTCATATTATTACAGGGTTAAGAGACCCTAGCTACGGCAAAGTTTTAATTAATGGAGAGGATTGCACAAATATTCCAATTTATGAAAGGGCAACAAAGTTTAAACTGGGATATGTCCCGCAATATGGGGGTTTTATTCAAGATTTAAATTTAATTGAAAATTTAATACTTGTAGGTGAAATCCACATAAAAGATAAAGATTTAAGAAAGGCAAAAATTGAAAAAATTGTTTCTCAATTTGAATTTGATCCTTTACTGAAAATTAAAGCTAAACATTTATCAGGTGGACAAAAAAAGAAACTTGTAATAGCCATGGCATTAATTAATGATCCAAAAATTTTACTTCTAGATGAACCATTTGCAGCTTTAGATATATTAACAATTAAAATGCTACAGGAAATAATTGTAAATCTTCAGTCGCTTGAAAAAATAACCGTAGTTGTCTGTGATCATCAAGCAAGAGATTTATTGAGCTGTGTAGATAGAGCAATTGTTTTATCAAATGGCAAGATTATTGCATCTGGAAGTCCTAAAGAAATTATAAAAGACTCAAATGCTAAATCTGCATACTTCGGTGATGAATTTAAAATAAATTAATTCATCCATGGCTAATCATATTTTAATAAAAAATACATTAAATGATTTTAATAAAAAAATTCAAGTAAGTGCAGACAAAAGTATTTCGATAAGATCAGTGCTTCTAGCCTCTCAAGCAGTAGGAACATCAAAAATCACTAACTTACTTGAGTCAGAAGACGTACTAAATTCTTTGAAGGTTATAAAGAAACTTGGTATTGATTATTCAAAAATTGGAAAAGCTTATTATATCAAAGGTTATGGCCTAAATGGCTTCAAAATTAAAAATAAAACTGTATTAAATGCAGGTAACTCTGGTACTCTCGCTAGATTAATACTTGGCTTATTGGTCAAATCGAATTCTAAAGTAAAATTAGTCGGTGACAAAAGTTTATCAAAAAGAGATTTTTCTAGAGTCATAAAACCTTTAAGACTTTTTGGAGTAAACATCGATAGCAGGAATAATTTATTACCACTTAAAATACAGGGAACTGAGTTTTTAAGACCTATTAAATATAATGAAAATATTGGAAGTGCCCAAGTAAAAACTTGTATAATATTTAGCGCCTTAAATACTCCTGGAATTACGCAAATTAATTCAAAAATATCCAGAAATCACACTGAACTATTCTTAAAATTTTTAAATTATCCAATAAAAGTTATAAAAAAATCTGGATATGAAAAAATATCAGTTGAGGGTCTTAAACAATTTAAAAGTTTTAAGTATGAAGTTCCAGGAGATATAAGCTCAGCATCTTTTTTTATAGTTTTAACTCTGTTATCAAATAATTCTAGTATTGTTATTGAAAAAGTTAATGTTAACAAAAGTAGAATAGGTATCATTTCTATATTAAATATGATGGGAGCTGAAATAAGACTTAAAAAAAAAAAAATTTATAATGGTGAAGAAATAGCTGATATACACGTAAAAAGTAAAAAAAAATTAAGCGCAATAAATTGTCCCTCAAGGTTGAATAGTTCAGCAATTGATGAATTTTTAATAATTTTTCTAGTGGCTGCAAAAGCAAATGGAATATCAAGGTTTAAAGACTTGGGTGAAATGAACAAGAAAGAGTCAAAAAGATTAGATTTAGCAATAAAGTTTTTAAAATTAATCGGTATTAAAGTAGATAGATTTAAAAATGATATTAATATTCATGGTAATCCAAATTTAACTTTGTCAAAAAAATTTGAAATGAAAAATTTTCTAAAAGATCATAGAATTTTTTTTTTATGTTGTATTACGGCATTAACATTAGGCGGAAAATGGAAAATAAATGATAAGGACTCTATAAATACTTCTTTTCCGGATTTTTTAAAAACTTTAAGAATGATTGGAGCTAAGATAAATTGAAAAAAAGGAAGGATATAATAACTGTTGCAATTGACTCACCAGCAGCAGCAGGTGCAGGGACACAGGCAAAATTAATATCTAAAAGATACAATTTATTTTATTTAGATACTGGAAAAATTTATAGATATATTGGAAAACTAAAATTAGAAAATAAAAAAAAATTTACATATAGTTTCATAAAACAAAAGATAAAAAAAATAAAATTAGATTATTTAAAGAAAAAATCTTTATTAACAAATGAAGTTGCAATTTCAGCATCTGAAATAGCCAAAGATATAAAAATCAGAAATATAGTTCATGAATTTCAACAAGGATGTGCGTACAACCCTCCAAAAAAATATAATGGTTCTATTTTAGATGGTAGAGATATAATTACTGTACAAGTAAAAGATGCAATGTTTAAATTTTATATAACTGCTAGAATTGATGTGAGAGCAAAAAGACGTTTTGAGGAATATCGAAAACTAAACAAGAAAATTACATATAAAGAAGTACTTAAAAGCCTGAAAAATAGGGATGAATCTGATAAAAAAAGAAAATATGGACCACTCAAAAAAACCAAAGATTCTATCTTGATTAATACAACTAAATTAAGTAAGAAGGCGTGCTTTGAAAAAATTAAAGCTATTATGGACAAAAAATTAAATTATTAATGGAAATTTTTAAAGATCTATCGTCGCCTGCAAGTAAACAATTTGAAAAATTATTAAATAGCCAATTATCGAAAAATAAGATTGAAGAAGGTAAAATAATTGAAGGTAAAGTAACAAAAATTACTAGTAAATATGTTTTTTTGTTTATTGCCGGTTTAAAAAGTGAACCGGTTATTGACGTTAATGAAATTAAATTAATGGGAATGAGCGAAGATCTTAAAGAGGGTTCGACTATATCTGTATTACTTGAAAAAATAGAGGATAAAAATGGCGATGTTGTAGTTTCGGCTCAAAAGGCTCAAAAAATTAAAGGATGGAATAAATTAGTTGAGTGTTATGAAAAAAATGAACTTATAAATGGAAAAATTACCCAAAAAACCAAAGGTGGAGTCATAGTTGAGCATGTTGAGACTGGTTCTCTTATGTTTTGTCCTGGTTCACAAATCTCAGATAAACCGATCAAAAGTATCGACCATTTAATTGGTGTTGAACAAAAATTTGCTCTCATTAAACTTGATATGGTTAGAGGTAATAGCGTTGTTTCTAGGAGACAAGTAGTCTCATCAAGTAAAAAAGAGGACAAGGTAAAAATCATAGAGAAGTTTAAGGTTGGAGATATTATCAAAAATGCGGTGGTAAAAGGTTACTCATCATTTGGTTGCTTTTTTGAAGTTAACACACCCGAGGGCACAATAGATACACTCTGCCATCTACAAGAGATTAGCTACAGTAGAGTAAATCACCCTGATGAAATATTTAACATTGGTGAAAAACATGACCTGAAAGTTATTTCGATTGATATGGAAAAATTACAAGTTGGTTGCTCTATAAAACAATTATCACCTGATCCATTTGAGCATATTTCGAATTATCAAATAGGAAATAAATACAAAGTAAAAGTTGTAAAAATTACTGACTATGGATGTTTCTGTGAGTTAGAACCAGGGTTAAGTACACTTCTGCACAGCAGTGAAATAAGTTGGAATAAAAAAAATATATCACCAAAAAAAATATTTAACGTCGGTGATCAAATAGATTGTGTAATTACAGAAATTGATAAGGAAAAAAGAAGAGTTGCAATATCACACAGACTTACTCAAGAAAATCCTTATTCAAAATTAGAGAAAGATTATCCTGTGGGTTCTGATATTGATGGGGTAGTAAGCAACACAAATGAATACGCTCTTTATTTAAAATTAGCAGATTTTGAGATTGATGGATTTTTACACTCAAATGATCTTTCTTTTACAGGAAACCCTGAGGAAGAACTTAAAAATTATAAAAAAGGAGATAAATTAAAAGTAAGAGTTTTAGAGATTAAAAAATCAGAACAAAAAGTAAGAGTGGGTTTAAAGCAACTTCAAAAAGACCCATTTGATTGGTACAAAGATAAAAAAATTAATGATGCAATTACAGTGAAGGTTATTTCATCAGATAATAAAGGGTTAGTTGTAAAGCCTGAAGGATGTGATATTGAAACCTTGATAAAAAAACCTCAGATAGCTATGAGCGCGACTGACGCAAGACCGTCTCGTTTCGTTGGAGGAGAAAGAATCGATGCCGCAATAGCTGAGCTTAATTTTGAAAAAAGAAAAGTAACATTAAGTATTAAATTGCTTGAAGAAATAATGAATGCAAAAGCTATAAAAGAGCACTCTAGCCCATTAAGTGGAAAAAATCTTCCATTCTCATCACTTTCAGAGAAATTAGATGATAAAAAAAATAAAAAGGATCCTGAGTAAAGTTGTCATTTGTAAAGTCAGATTTAATAAAAGAACTATCAAATAACTACCCGAATTTTCTTAAAAAAGATCTTATCAAACTATTTGATATTATGGTTTATGAAATTAAGGAGTCTTTAAAAAGAGGTGAGAGAGTTGAATTGAGAGATGTATTCACAATAGAGCCAAGAACTCAAAAAGCAAGAATATCAAGAAATCCAAAAACTAATGAAAAAGTAAATACCCCTGAAAAAAAAACAATATTGTTTAAAACATCTAAAGAGTGGTCTAAAATTATAAATGAGAAGAAATAAAATTTTTATTGCTTGTGATACTAAACACATAAATAAAGTTAAAGAGATAATAAAAAAAACAAAAAATTCAAAATTAAGAATAGGCTATAAATTTGGTTTGGAATTTCTTAACTCTAAAAAAGGAAGAGATTATATATCAAAGTTAAAAAATGTAACTACTTTTGGAGATTATAAATTCGCAGATATTCCAAATACTTGTGCATCAGCGATAATAGCTGTTAAAGACTTAAAATTTAATTATTTAACAATTCATATAAGTTCTGGTCTAGAGGCATTAAAAGCTGCTAAAAAAGTCTGTGGAAAAACAAAGCTAATAGGAGTAACAGTTTTAACCTCTCTAGATGATAAATCTTTGAAAGAGATTGGATTTGACAAAAATGTTAAAAAAATAGTTCTCCAACAGGCGAGGTTGGCGAATAAAGCAAAATTAGATGCTATTGTATGTAGTCCTAAAGAAGTAAATATTGTTAAGAAAATATTTAAAAAAGAAATAATTACGCCTGGTATAAGATTTAAATCAAAATCAAATGATCAAAAAAGAGTTCTAACTCCAAAAGAAGCATTCCAAAATGGTTCTGATTGGCTAGTATTAGGAAGACCGATTACAAAAGGTAATATTAAAAATAATCTCCAAAGTTTAATTAATCACTTAAAATAATGATCAAGGGAATAAAAATTTGCGGGGTCTCTGATTTTGAGACTTTAAACTTTATTTTAAACCATCAATATCCTGCAAAATTTATTGGTTTTATTACTAATTATAAAAAAAGTAAAAGATACGTAAATCATGAAAATTTAAAAAAATTATTAAGTACAAATAAAAAAAAAACAAGCTACGTATCTGTACTTGTTAATCCTAGTGATAAAGAATTAGATAATATTAAAAATTTAAATTTTGATTTTTATCAATTATATGACGTAGGACCTGAAAGAACTCAGAATATTAAAGAAAAATATAATATTAAAATTATATCAGCTTTTACAATCACTAATCAAATTGATGTTGAAAAATATCAAAATTATATCGGTATTTCAGACATTTTTCTTTTTGACGGAAAGGGTTATGAAAAATCAATAGGCTTTAATCATGACTTATTAAATTCATTACCAAATTCTATAAACAAAATGATTGCTGGAAATATAAAAATAGATGATATTTCTAGTTTTAAAAATAAAGATTTTTTTATTGACTTAAGCGGTTCATTAGAGAATGAAGAGGGTAAGAAAGATATTGAAAAAATCAACAAACTACTAAATTTAACAATTTTATGAAACTTAGAAAAGGAATTCCAGTAATAGATCAAGGAGACAAACTTGGTTTCTGGGGTGGTAAATTTGGAGGAAATTTTGTTCCTGAGACACTAAAAAAACCCATAGAAGATCTTGAAATTCAATTTAATAAACTCAAAAGAGATAAAAAATTTATAAAAGAAAGAGATAGGTACTTTAAAGATTGGATTGGAACACCCACAAGATTCATAAAATTAAATAATTTAACTAAATACATTGGTGGAGCTCAAATATGGTCAAAAGTTGTATCTGATGCCAATGGAGGGGCCCACAAGATATACAATGCGACTGTACATTGTTTATTAGCAAGAAGATCTGGAAAAAAAGTTATTATCGGAGATACAGGTGCTGGTTATGCTGGCAAAATGTTAAGTATGGCTGCTAAAAAATTTGGTCTTAAATGTAAAATTTTTATGGGAGCAAAGGATATAAAAAGACAACAACCAAATGTTAAGGCAATGAAGAAAAATGGTGCAGATGTAATTCCAGTATATTCAGGAAGTCAAACACTTGTAGATGCAGTATCTGAATGTATGAGATATTGGGTTGCAAATTGTGATACTACTGCAATGTGCGTTGGGAGTACAGTTGGTCCTGCAATTTTTGTGCGTATATGTGGATGGAGTACCAGCCAAATTTCTAGAGAGCTTAAGGTTCAATTAATAAATGAATTTGGTGAAGTCCCTAAAAAACTTAAATTATACAATTGTGTAGGAGGAGGTTCCTCTAGTTTTGGGTTTTGGAATGAATTTATGGATTATGATAAAAAGCAAGTTGAGTTTATTGGAGTTGAAGCAGGTGGCCCAGCTAAAAGTAAAAGACATGCGGCTCCATTAACCTATGGTTCTAAAATTGGTATACTTCATGGTGCTGCTCAATATGTCAATCAGAATAATGATGGTCAAATTGAAGAAACAGAATCAATTTCAGCTGGGCTTGACTATCCGGGTATTTCTCCTCTACATTGTTTTTTAAAAGATACTAAAAGGGCTAGATATACTGCTGCCAGTGATGAAGAGGCATTAAAAGCCTATCAAACTGTTACAAAGTACGAAAATTTGAGACCATCTCTTGAGCCAAGCCATGCATTCTCAGTAGCAATTAAAGAAGCAAAAAAACTATCTAAGGATACAATTGTAGTCATAAATAGCTGTGGCGATGCTTATAAAGATAAGAATATTTTAGAGAAAAAATTAGGAAAAAAGTATGTCAAATCCAATTAGACAAACATTTCAAAATTTAAAAAAAGAGAGAAGAGCAGCATTACTAACTTATACTGTTGCTGGTGATAGCTCAAACAAACAATCTTTAGAAATACTTAAATCAATTTCTAATTACGCTGATATTTTAGAGCTAGGTGTTCCACATAATACCCCCGTAGCAGATGGAGGCCAAATTCAAACTAGTGCCTACAGAGCAATTAAAAATGGAATTAAAATGAACGACGTATTCAAAATAGTTAAAAATTTCAAAAAAATTAAATATTCAAAACCAGTTATTTTGATGGGGTATTACAACATGATTTATCAATATGGTGAAAACAATTTTTTAAAGAACTGTAAAAAATCAGGTGTGAATGGTTTAATTGTTGTAGATTTGCCTTGGCCGGAAAATAAGATCTTTTCAAAAAAATGCAAAAAAAGTTCAATAAACTTTATTCAATTAATATCCCCAACAACATCAAAAAAAAGATTAAAAAGTATCATAAAAGACTCACACAATATGATTTATTATATTAGTATGTTGTCTACTACTGGTGGAAAACTCAAAGTTTCACCAAGAAAAATATTAATTAATTACAATAAAATTAAAAAAATTGATCCAAAAAAGAATTGTGTAATTGGTTTTGGAATAACTGAAAAAACAATATCAAAGTTTAAAAATACCGATGGACTTGTAGTTGGAAGTCAAATTTGTAAGGAAATTACTAGAAGTTTAAACAATAGACAAAATCCTGTCATAAATGTAAGTAAGATGGTCAGTAAGCTAAGAAAAAAAATATCATGAATTGGTTAACAAAGGCTATAAAATTTGGTGAAAAAATAAAGAAGGTGCTTCGGAAAAGACCCTCAAAGGAGGATATTGCTAATTCTGACTGGACAAGCTGTTGCAAAGGACCAATTTTAAAGAAAGATTTAGAAAATAATTTGTGGGTTTGTAATATTTGCGGGAAGCATCATAGAATAAGTTGTAGACAAAGATTTGATATAATATTTGGAAAGAATTCTTATCACATATTAGAGTCTCCAATACCTACCGAAGATCCATTGAATTGGGTTGATACAAAATCTTACAAAGATAGACTTAAAATAGCTAGAAAGAAAACAAATCAAAACTGTGCAGTAATGATTGCTAAGGGTAAAATTAATGGAATTGAGGTTACAGCAGGTGCAATAAATTTTGATTTTATAGGTGGATCAGTTGGTGCAGCAGAGGGTGAAGCAATAATTTACGGGGTACAACATGCTATTGATAATCAAACTCCTTACCTATTCTTTCCGTGTGGTGGGGGTCAGAGAATGTTTGAGTCAACTATAGCTTTAGCAAATATGACTAGAACAACGCTTGCAATAAATGAACTTAAAAATAATAATTTACCTTACATCGTATGCTTCACTGATCCAACAGCTGGTGGAATTACAGCCTCTTTTGCAATGTTAGGAGATATACATCTCGCAGAACCTGGATGCTTAATCGCATTTGCTGGCAAAAGAGTTATTCAAGCAACTGTTAAAGAGGAATTAAGCTCTGATTTCCAAACAGCTGAATTTGTAGAGAAGCATGGATTTGTTGATAGAGTAGTAAAAAGAAAAGACTTACAAGAAGAAATAGGTAAACTTCTATCGATATTACTTAGAAAAAATTCTGATATACATTTAGAAAATTTAAATGAAACTTCAGAGACTAATATCCAAACTAGAGAAGCATCATAAGAAAAAACTAGATTTATCTTTAGGAAGAACCTTTAATCTTTTAAAAAAACTTGGTAATCCTCAGGATAAATTAAAAAATATTGTAACAGTTGTAGGGACTAATGCAAAAGCAAGTATGTGCTATAGTCTTAAGTCAATTCTTAACCAAGCTGGATACAAAACTAATCTTTATACTTCGCCCCACTTACTCTCTTACACAGAAAGATACATTTTTAATGATATAGAAATCAATGAAGAAGATTTAATAGAATTATTGACAGATGTTGAAAAGACTTTAGGCGATGACAATGCAACACTATTTGAAATTTTAACCTGTGCCTTTATAAAATTTGCCGAAAATTTCAAAGATAATATTAATATTATAGAGGCTGGATTATTTCATCAATTTGATAGTACAAATGTGTTTAAGGAGAATTTAATGACACTTATTGGTGTCATTCATAACGATCACTTCCAATGGCTTGAAAATAAATCAATTGAAGGTGTAATATATGAAAAAACAGCTAAGCTTTTAAACTCAAATATATTTATTAATAGACAAGTAAATAATGAAATAAAAGATAAAATAGAAAAATCATTGGAAAAAAATACTTCTAATAAATATTTTTTTGGAAAAGATTTTAATATTACAAATTCTGAAAACGGTTTTATTCAATATAAAGATTATTTAGGTGAAATGGCATTACCTGAACCAAATATTCTTGGAAATCATCAACTTTATAATATAAGCACCACGATTGCTGCATCACGAAAAATATTTAATATAAAAGATAAGGATATAATTAATGGTATTCAAAATATTTCACTCAAAGGAAGATTAGAAGAAATCAAAAGTGGTAAGTTAAAAAGGATTGCAGGCAACAATAGATTAATTGTTGATGGTGGTCATAATATAAGTGCAAGTTTATCTATTGCTAATTGGATAAAAAACCAAAACCAAGAGGTAAATCTAATAGTTGGAATGATGAAGGATAAGGAACATATTGAATTTTTTAAATCTTTTAGAAATATAGTTAATTCTATAACTTTAATCGATATTCCTAATCAGGATGGTGCAATATCAAAAGAAAATTTAGAAAGTAAGTTAAATGAATTAAATTTAAACATAAAAAAATCACATAGCATTGAAAGTGCTATTAAATCATTATCTAAAAACGTAAATACAATAACTATTTGTATGGGCTCGCTTTATCTTGCGGGAGAAATTTTAAAATTAAATTAGATATTTTCTTTAATAAAAGAAACTATATCACTTTTAGGCGTAGCACCAACTTTAGTAGCTTTTAACTCTCCACCTGAAAATAAGAGCATAGTAGGAATTCCTCTTATCGAATATCGCGTTGGAACGTTAGGTTGAGAGTCTATGTCGTGTTTTGCAACCACAACTTCCTCGGCCATTTCATTTGATATTTCCTCTAAAATAGGGCCCACCATTTTACAAGGTCCACACCATTCTGCCCAAAAATCTACAAGAACTGGTTTATCACTTTTTAAAACTTTTTCGTCAAAGTTTTCATCAGTTACATTTATTGTTGCCATCAGATGGATATAGATTAATTTTGTATATATTCAATAGGTAAAATTGAGATTAATTTAGATTTATACATTAAACATTTTCATACTTTTTTTGAATTGACATTGCATAATTATTAAACTCATCCAAAAGTGCTAATTTTTCATTGTCGTTTTCATTAGTATATTTTTCTCTTAAAGTATCAATTTCATTATATAAAGTTGGAATAGTCCACCATTTTTCTTTTTTTTCACTCAGTATTCTTTTTGCTATATCTCTTCTGATTGATTTATACATAGAGTCTGGAAGTATCTCCGGAGCTTCTTGAAAGATGATTTTTTTACCAAAACTAACCAATCTATCGTCGTCAAACTTATCTAATAAATTTAATTTCTCTTTCCATGGCGCATCATGCCAACTTGGAAACAAAGCGGTATCCTTATTTGATGTAAATTTTGTATAAATGCTCTCTTCTGCATATATATCTTCTTGTGATTTTGATTGTTCTTTTTCTTCTGCAACCTCACGAAGGGCAGTTAAAATATTTTGTGAAAACTGTTCATTGTTTTGAACAAATTCAGCTCTTTTTTTAATAACGTTTTTATCTAATTTATTATATGGTTCAACACTCAAGCCATATTTTGCATCAATAATTATTGGTGCTTTGTTTGATCTAACCGTTCTTAAAAACTTGGGTGTTTTTTTCATCTCGGTTTTTAATTCATTTATAGATTTATTAATCAATGGTTGAATTTCTGTTCTAAGATCTATTGTGTAATACCATCCTTGATAAATAGGATGCATACAATGTTTTGTATGTAGCGGTACAACTAAATGAAGCCTAGACTTTCCATAATAATATTCGTTTAATGTTATAATTTCTCCTTTTTTTATAATAGTTTCAGTATTAGATTTATTTGCAGTGCTTAAAAAAGACTCCCAAGTATGTTCTTGTTTTTTTTTTACAATTTTTAAAACTTTTGCAGTAAGTTCTGCATCAGCTAGCGCGGAGTGAGCATCACTTGCATCTATGCCTTGCATCTGAGCAAGAGATGCTAATTTAAAAACTGGGTTATTTTTTTCATTAATTTCAGTTTCTAAAACTGTTGGATCTACTGCGTATGCAGCTCTTGCAATATTAATTCCATCATGTCTTGTATTAGGAGCAGAATTTGTCAAATAAGGATACCTAATGCTTTTGAAAAATTCTTTTCTTATCATCTCCTCATCGAAATTTAGCGAACTCCATCCCAAGAAAATAGCGGGGCTCCATTTCTTAAAGATTTTTTCTACCTGTCCAAGCATTTGGTAATGGCTTAGATTTGTTTGAGTAAGTTGTTTAATTGATGTCTTGTTGACTATCAAGGCTGCCGCTTGAAAAATCTCAGTTTCATGAAGTCTGCATCTAAGATTAAATCTATCTTTTTCTTTAAAATTCTCATCAAATAGTATTCCACCAATTTCTATAATGCTACCAAAGTCAGTGCTAGCACTCGATGATTCTATGTCCCAAATTGCTAAGTTCATATTATTAACCTCAAATTAGCTTTGTTTTGATGGGTTTTTGGAAAGTTTTTTAAGACTAAACCTTTGCATCTAAACAAGTAGCTTCTAGTTAGTTTCTTCTGTTCTATGTATTGGTTGGTTAAAGTCAAGCTATATTATTCATCTCGTAAAATTTTTTAACTCTTCCCATGAATAAATTTTGATACATCTCTAATTCTGCACCTTCAATTTTAAATTCTTGAAACAGAATATCTTTTGTACAGAGTAAGATTATCCCTGCTTTCATTTTTGTTCCATGTACGACATCGTGAGCCAAAGTATATGCTCCAAGTTGCAAGAAATAATCTTGAATATAATCTATTTTTTTTGGTTTATTACTCTGCTTAAAATCTATTATGACATCTTTGCCCTGATAAATTCCAATTAAATCTGCAGTTCCAGCATATTGCTCTGGATAATAAATAGTTTCTTCCAGCCCATAAATTTCATCTAATTTATTATTTACCCCCTTTTCAATTATTTCTTTGGCCATATTTTTGTATTGTTCATTACTTTCAAAAAAGCTTTCGTTAATTCTTCCTCTTAAATAATCTTCAATATAAGAGTGCATTGACGTTCCTCTTGAAGAGGCTTCAGTCTTAATTCTATTTGCTTCCTTAAAACCTACCCGCTCCTGCCAATTTTTGATAGCTGCCTTTTCCTCTTCGGATTTAGTAGCACTTAAAATTGTAGTAACACTTGGTAGTTTTTCCTCACCTAAGGAATATTTTCTATATCCATCCTCAATTGACCTTGTAGATTTTGGATAAATAAATTTATTACTCCATTTCATTCATTTAGGCTTTAAGAAACTTTTCGTTTTTCATCCTGACCGTAACCAGAAATTGGAGATGGAGAACTTGGATCTGGATCATCGTCATCATTAGGATTTTTTATTGAGTCAATACTTCTGTTTATTGCTCTAGCATCTTTGCCAAAACTATCAACGACCGACATTGCTTCTTCTAATTTTTTTCTTAAAACTAAAACATTATTAAAATGCATATTAAATCTGGTGCTTATTTTTTTTAAATGATCATATATTTCAGATGCATGTTTTTTAATTCGTAAGCTCTGAAATCCCATATGAAGTGATTGTAAGTAACCAGATAAATTATTAGGGCCCATGATAGTTACTTTATATTTCTTCATTAATTCTTGAGTTAATAATTCTTTTGTAGATGAATCTTGATAATTAGCTAATTCTAAAAATAAACTTTCAGTTGGCGCATAAACAATTGCAAAATCTGTTGTTTTAGGTGGAACGATATATTTTTCATTCACGCTTTTAGCTTTTTCTTTAAATGCTCTAGCAAGTTTAGTTCTTGCATCAGCCATAGCTTTCTTGTCATCTTCCTGATGAGCATCTTGGATGGCCTTAAATCTTTCAACTGGAAAGTGGCTATCAACTGGAACCAAAATCCCATCTTGAAGTTTAATTGCAAATTCAACATTTTCACCCGTATCTTCTTTCATTTTTACATTTGATGAATATTGAGATGCTGGCAACAAATCCTTAATCAGGGAGCCCAAACTAAACTCAGCTAAGGTTCCATACTTTTTAACACCTGCCAATATTTGATTAATTCCCTTCTGACTTTCATTCAAATTTTCAACTTGAGCATTAAAGGAAGCTACTTTTTGATCTACTTGAGTTAAAGCATTTGTCATATCTTTTGTTACACCTGATGAAAGATTATTAAAAGAAGTAGCCATTGAGCTCATAGTACTATTTATTGTTGTATTTAAAGATTCTTTTAAATTTATAATTTCTTGATTTAGTCTTTGAATCTCCTGATTTTCTTTCTCATTATGAGTTTCATTCTTTGATTTAAAATTCAAATATATAATTAATACTGAACTAATAAGTGAGAGTGAAAGTAAAATAAGAATTATAGTATACATGATTCGTAGGATATACGTGAAATTTTGAAATTCAATTAGAAAAGCTAAGAACTAAGTAAATTTAAAATTTTCTTTAAACCAATTTGGTTACTTGATTTTTTATTCGACATTAAGATTGCTGTACTTTTAAGAATATTTCCATCCTTTAATATTCTTAAATTGTTAGCTTTTAAAGTCTCTCCTGTACTGGTTATATCGGTTAAAATCTCAGATGAACCAGTAAATGGATATACCTCAGTTGCTCCAAGAGAAGGTACTAATTTAAATTGAGTTACTCCTTTTGAAAATAAAAATTCTTTGGTCAAATTTGGATATTTTGTTGCAACTCTTAATCTACTTTTCTTATTATCTTTAAAATCAAAAGATATTTCCTCTAAATCAGCAAGTGTTTGGACATCTATCCACTCGTCAGGAACAGCTACAACTAAAGTTGCATTTCCATAATCGAGTTTTTTATTAATAATAATTTTTTTTTGAACATTTAATTCAGACTCTTTTAGTAAATCATAGCCTGAAAAACCTATATCTAAAGAACCATCCCCTAATCTTTCTATAATTTCTCTTGCATGCAAATATACTATTTTAATTTTATTATTTCCTTTTATATATCCAAAAAGGTCTCTTTCTCCTCTTTCTGATAAAATTTTAAGATTTTTATTTTTAAAAATACTTAAAGTATCTTTTCTAAGTCTACCTTTGCTAGGAATGCCAATTTTAATCATTTAAGTTTATTGCGCCTCCTACAGCTGGGACCTTTATTTTAGATCCTAAATTACTAATAAGATTGTCATAACGTCCACCATTTACCTCAATTTTTTTTGATTTTACCTTTGTTTGAATTTTAAAAACCATACCTGTGTAATATTCTAAATGTCTGCCGAATGAAGATGAAAAATTTACATTTAACTTTGAAACTTTATCTGTAGTTATTGGAAAATAATTTTTTCCAACACTAAGATTGATTTTATTTTGTTTAAAAAAAGTATTTAGAGTAGTTGCTGCTTTGCTCATAGGACAACTAATTTTTAAATAGTCTCTAATAACTTTTACAACATTTTGGCCTTTTATTTGTCTTCTAGGGTCTCTAATTTTATTATCAAACCTCATCAAAATTTCTCTCAAAGTACGTCCTGCAATATTTCTATTTTGATTTTGTTTAAACATTTTCAGATATCTTTTTTTATCAAATTCAACGATTGTTTCGTCTACATCTGAGTTAGTCTCTAAACGTTTCAATAATTCATTAAAATAACTTTCTCTCCAAAAATGTCTTTGTAATCGAAGCCTCCATCTTTTTGGAATATCTAATTTATTAATTAACAGATGAAAAATTTCGACGTTACCGATTGTTATACTTCCAGTTTTGTATCTAAATTTATTTATAACTTTAATACTTGTATTTATGATTTGCTTATCATCTCTTTTCTCATCTTTTGATCCTAAGATCTCAAAGCCTATTTGATCTCTAATAATTTTATCAGTTTTTTTCTGAACTTTTCTGAATGCTTGCCCGCTGTAAAAAACTTTTGAAGATAGTTTTTTTTTTTGATTAAGATATTTAATACAAGACGCAACGGTTAAATCTGGTCTTAAACAAATTTCTTTTCCATTCTGGTCGACAAATGAAAAAATTAAACTCCTAAATGACTCACCGGATCTTTCAAGAATTAAATTGGTAGGTATTACTGTATCTAAATCAATATAATCAAATCTACTCGATTTTAAAGATTTAAGAATATTCTCAGATAAGTTTTTTGACTTCATTAATTAAATCTTTCTTTGAAAAAGTTTTATTATTCTCTCCCTTAATGCCTTTTAAATTTTTAATTGTCACCGTATTATCTTTAAACTCATTTTCCCCACAAATAATAGCAACTGGTAATTGGCGTTTGTTTGCAAAAGTAAGCTGTTTACCAAGATTTTTTTTAGAATCTAAAAATATTTCAGCATTAATATTATTTTGTCTTAAGAGGTCTAAAATTTCGTAATAATTTTGTAAATATTTTTGATCCATTACACATACCAAAACTGGTTTTTGTTCATCTAATTGAATTTGATCTAATTGCATTAATGCAAATAAAAGTCTGTCTACACCAAAACTTATACCTGTTCCTGGAATATCTACACCTTTAAATCTTGATATAAGCTTAGCGTAGGCTCCTCCTGAGCAAACACTGCCGATATCTACTTCTTTTCCTTTGTTATTTGTAACTTTAAAATTTAAATTTGTTTCTACAATAAAATCAGAGTAATAAGCTAAACCTCTCACAATTGTGAAATTAGTTTTTACTTGATCTAAACTTGATCCATACCCAAGAACCACAAAAAATTCTTCCAACTCTTTTATTCCCTCTTGTGACAATGGATTTTTTAAGCTTTGTTTTAGCTCTTTTAACTCCTTAATTTTCAGATATTTTAATATTTTATCAACCTGCTCATCATTTAAATCAGCACCTTTTGTAATGGCTCCACTGTTATCTTTTCTTTCTTTTCTTAAGAGATCTTCTACACCTTTTAATCCAAAACCAGGCTTATCAAGTTTATCAATTGCTCTAATAACTTTTAACTGTTTTTCTTCAGATATTTTTAAATCATCTAATAGTCCCTGAACTATTTTTCTGTTACTTACATTGATTGTAAATTGATCTTTCTTTAGTCCACATTCAAGTAATGCTGCTGAAATTAAATTACAAAGCTCAGCATTAGCCTGTGAGGAATTAACTTTTCCAACAATATCAAAATCTGCTTGCAAAAATTCTCTATACCTTCCATTGCCTGCCTTTTCATTACGAAATACATTTTGAATAGCGTATCTTTTATAAATTGAGGGTAACTCTTGATTATTTTGAGCAACAAATCTTGCTAGGGGACTTGATAGATCGTATCGAAGAGTAATATTTTTGTCTCCATCTTTAAATGAAAATACATCAGACATAGGATTAGTTTCATCCTCTGCCAAAAATGATCCAATATTTTCACTGATCTCAAACGATGGAGTTTCTAGTGGCTCAGCACCAAACTTAATAAAAACATTCTCAATTGCTGATAAAAGCTTTTTTTTGAGAAGGAGTTTTTTATCCCAACGATCTTCAAACCCTGGTGGTAACCCAGGTATTAATTTATTTTCTTTCTTCATTTTTTGGTACCCTGGCTTGGGATCGAACCAAAAATTTCAGTTCCACAAACTGACGTGATAACCATTTCACCACCAGGGCTTATTGTTGTTTTATACTAATTAGAGTTAAATTTAAATTTATAAATAGTTAAATAGCTAGCTGTAAGCCAGCATGAAAATGATGTCTTTTGTGAGATACAAGGATGTAACTATTTATAATCATGGGAGTTAAATAGCATTTTAAACTTAAAATGCAAGTATGTATTGTATAGGAATATTTGTAGGCTTGCCTACTATATTCCTATACAAAATTTTAAATGAAATAAATTTTAAGATGTTTTCTTTAAATTTACAGCGCTAGGACCTTTATCTCCATCCTGAATTTCAAATTCTACAGCGTCGTTCTCATTCAAAAAACGAAGTCCTGCTTCACGAACTGCGCTTGCATGAACGAAACAATCTTTTTCTCCGTCTTCTCTTTCTATAAAACCGTAGCCCTTCTTACCGTTGAACCACTTTACTTTACCTTTTAATGTACTCATACTTTTTGTTTACTCTTTCTTTATTGTATTAAACTTAGCTAAACTTCAGCTAGCGGGATAGTTATTAGATTTTAAAATTGAATGCAAGCTTTAATCAAGCGCACTTTTTACAGTTTGTGGTGGCTTCGGCGGGACTCGAACCAGCGACACAAGCCTTTTCAGGGCTCTGCTCTACCAACTGAGCTACGAAGCCAAAATTTAAAATCTAAAAATAATTCGTCCCTTTGATAGGTCGTAAGGACTGATCTCAACAGTAACATTATCACCTTGCAAAACTCGAATTCTATTTTTTCTTAACTTCCCAGCAGTATGTGCAGTTACAATTTGTTTATTTTCATCTAATTGTACTCTGAACATTGCATTGGGAAGAAGATCGATTACTTTTCCTTTGAACTCTAACAAGTCTTGTTTTGCCAATATTACCTTCTCCTTATTCTAGATTTTATACTCAAAGCATGACCTTTTAATTCTTCATACTCAGCGAGATGTTTAGCGTATTCTCCTATTTTCTCAACACCTTTTTTTGAGAGTGTTATCAGGCTGATTTTTTTATAAAATTCACTAAGACTTAATCCTGAAGAAAATTTAGCAGATGAATTTGTGGGTAATACGTGGTTTGTGCCAACAGCATAATCACTTAACGCCATAGGAGAGTACTTACCTATGCAAATACTTCCTGCATTAAAAATTTTATCTTTATATTTTTTGTAGTTACTTACATTTAACTCTAAATGTTCAGGAGCTATTTCATTAATTACATTTATAATCTGCTTATCATTATTTACTTTTAGAATAAGTCCATTATTTTTGATGCTTCTAGCTGCAATTCTTTTTCTTGGTATTTTTTTTAATTTTGCAATCAAATCTTTTTTAAATCTTTTAATTAAATTTATATCTTTTGTAATTAAAATACACTGTGAGTTTACATCATGCTCTGCTTGACCAATCATTGATGTTGTAACTTCATTCAAATTAGTTTTGCCATCTGCTAATATTGTTATTTCTGAAGGGCCTGCAATCATACCTTCTATACCTACATCTCCAAAAACCTGCCTTTTAGCGCCAGCAACAAAGATATTACCAGGGCCAACAATTTTATTTACTTTTTGAATATAAGCCAAACTTCCAATTGCTTGCGCTCCTCCCATAGAATAAATTTCATTTATTCCTAGTTTTTTTGCTGCATATAAAACTGCTGGATTTAGTTTTCCATTATTTTTTGGATTTGCTAGTACAATTCTTTTTACACCCGCAATTTTTGCAGGAATTGCATTCATCAACAATGTAGATGGCAAGTTTGCTGGAACATATATTCCTACTGATTGGATTGGCACATATTTATATTCTATTTTATTATTTAAACTATCTTTATATAAAATATTCTTGTTTTTTTGTTTAATGTGAAAATTGAATATTCTCTTTAATGCAAAATCAATTGCTTTTTTAATCTTAGGATCTAGAAATTTAATTGCATTATTTATTTCTTTAATGCTTGGCTTAATTTGACTATTTTTACTAAATTTTTTTTCATATTTTATAAGTGCTTTATTTTTATTTTTCTTAATGTTGCTAAGGATGTTGGATATAATTTTATTTTCAGGTTTTTTTGAAGACCTTCTAGCGTCTAGAAATTTTGTTAAATTATCTAAATAGTTTTTTTTATTACAATTAATTTGTTTTATCATTTTCTAATTTTTGATCCTCTAGTGTTACTTCAATTACCTCAGCGGAGAGAGTTATAATTCTATTTTTCGAAAATAACATAATTATTTCAAAGTTTTGCTCTTTCTTAAAAATATCAATAGTTAAGAGTTCTAATGTAAGATTCGGGTCTTTTTGGTCGATATTCTTTGATTTAGAAGAATTTATAAATTCAAATTTAATAATACTGTTTATTTGCTTATTTTTATTTTCCTCCTCTTTGCTAAGCCTTAATATAGACATCAGGAAAATCTTATTTGAAGCTAAATACTTAACATCTTTTATATTTACTCTCCCTTCAGAACAGCAAGCTGAAATGACATTAAGATCTTCGGGAGATTGTGCAATTATCTTTTTTAAGTATTGATTTTCCATCAACTAATACGTCTTATTTTTACACCTACTTTTCTGAGTTTATTCTCTATATTTTCATATCCTCTATCTAAGTGGTAAATTCTATTAATAATAGATGTGCCTTTGGCAACAAGTGCTGCTAGAACTAATGCAACTGATGCTCTTAAGTCACTAGACATTAATTCTGCAGCCTTAAAATTTGTGCTGCCTAAAATTAAAGCCTTATTTTTTTTTATTATGATTTCAGCACCTAATCTTCTTAATTCAGCAACATGCATGAATCTATTTTCAAAAATACTCTCCGTTATTGAGCTTTTTCCTTTTGCCTTGCATAAAAGAACCATGAATTGTGCTTGCAAATCTGTTGGAAAATTTGGGTACTCTTTTGTGACCAAATTGGTGATATTTTTAATTTTTTTCGGACCTAGTATATGGATTTGATTTTTACTTGTTTTAATTTTAGCTCCAACCTTCTTCAGTAAAGTTAGTTCTGCTTTTATAATTTTAGGATCAAAGTTATTAATCTTTAAATTACCACCAGTCAAACATGCTGCGACACAAAAAGTTCCAGTTTCTATCCTATCTGACATAACTGAGTAAATAGTACTTTTTAAAATTTTTACTCCCTCAATCCTAACAGTCCGCTTACCAATAAATTTTATTTTAGCACCACCAGACTTTAAAAAATTTATTAAATCGATTATTTCTGGTTCAATTGCACAATTTCTAAGTATTGTAATTCCATTCGCTAAGCATGCTGCTATAATTGTATTTTCAGTTGCCCCAACACTGATTTTTGAAAATCTAATTTTTGCACCTTTTAGTTTTCCTTTAGAATTTGCATGTATGTAACCTTTTTTGATTTCATACTTCATTCCAAGTTTTTTAAGTGCATTTAAATGATAATTTATAGGTCTTGCTCCAATTAAGCAGCCTCCAGGCAAAGAGGTAATAGATTTTTGATACTTAGCAACCAGGGCACCTAAAACTAAAATTCCAGCCCTCATTGTTCTAACAAGAGAATATGAGGCAAAAAATTTATGTTTTTTTTTCTTTGTTATTTTAACAGTTTTTTTATCTTTACTAAATTTTATTATTGACCCAAGGGATTTTAAAAGATTAATCATTGTATCTATATCTTTCACTCTTGGTAAATTTTTAATTACAACTTCTTTTTCAAATAAAATCGTTGATGCTAGTATTGGTAAAGCAGCATTTTTAGAACCTGAAATTGCAATCTCTCCCTTTAATTTACTAGGGCCTTTTACAATAAATTTGTCCATTATTATATTTTTGGAAGTGTAACTCCCTTTTGGCCCTGATATTTGCCATTTCTATCTGCATATGAAACTGATGGATCTTCATTTCCTTTGATAAACACAAATTGTGCAACACCTTCATTAGCATAAATTTTTGCTGGCAATGGGGTTGTGTTTGAAAATTCTAAAGTTACATGACCCTCCCACCCTGGTTCAAGAGGCGTAACATTAACTATTATTCCACATCTTGCATAGGTAGATTTTCCTAAACAAATTACCAAAACATTTTTTGGAATTTTGAAATACTCTACTGTTCTTGCTAACACGAAAGAGTTAGGTGGTATTATACATTCTGATGAGTTTTTAGTAATAAAATTAGAAGATTTAAAATTTTTTGGATCTACAATTTCAGAATTAACATTAGTGAAAATTTTGAATTCGTCAGAGACTCTTGCATCGTAACCATATGATGATACACCAAATGATATTTTATCACCTCGAACTTGTTTATCTTCAAATGGAGAAATCATATCATTATCTCTGGCCATTTGAATAATCCACTTATCAGATTGAACTGACATTATTTATTTTTTTTCTTTGTTTTTTTTTGGAATTCTTTTCTCTTTCTTAAATTTTTTCTTAAAGCAAGTTCAAGTTTACTTAAATTATTTTTCTTTGAAGTCATAATTTATTTTTTGTCAGGATTTGTAAGATGATCTAGAGTGATAACTTGATCAATAGGAATTGTTTTATCATCTTCTATTTTTGCTGGTCCAGTTTTGATTTGCTTCTTGGCTCTTTTTTCTGCAAGTTTTTTTTCTCTTTTTGCTTTTTTTTCCATGAGCTTTGCGTTTTTATTAGCTCCATATGTGTAGTGAATTCCCATAACATTTTCCTTAGCTAGATATAACTTATTTTAAAAAAAAATTAAGGCAATAATTTGAAAAAATTAAATTTATACACTAATTTGAGTTAAATATTGCCCTTATAGTTAAATGGTATAACACATCCATGGTAAGGATGAGTTTCCAGTTCAATTCTGGGTGAGGGCACCAGTTTTATTTTGTGTAAAATTTTTTTTTAAATATAAATCCAATTAAAACTAAAATTATAATACCAAGAATTGGCAAATAAATATCTGGAGTAAAAATTAGTTCAAGAATAGTTGGAACCTCAGCATTTTCTTCTAAAATCTTACTCAAGCCAGCTCCAAGAGATGCTCCAACAAATAATTGTGGGGTCATTCCAATTATTGAACCTAAAAAAAAGTTTCTAACTTTAACATTAAAAATTGTTGGTAAAATATTTGAAATAAAAAAAGGAATACCACCAATAAATCTATAAATTAAAAAAAAAATAAGTTCATTCTTTTTAAATTTTTCAGTTAAATTACTAAAACGTGATGAAAATTTCCTCTCAACTAAATCTTTTAAAAAGTAATTAGCAAATACATATAAAAGTGTTGCACCTATTGATAAACCAAATACTATAAGCAAAGTTCCTAACCACTTTCCAAAAATAAAACCACCGACTAAAAATACAGGTGAACCAAAACCTAACAAAAGAACCCATACTATAGTACCTAATAAAAAAATAATACTTGATATAAAAATATTTCCATTTTTAATTTCTTCTAAAGCATTTCTATTTTCTCTTATTAGTTCATAACTAGAAAAATCCTGAAATGAAAATTTATTAAAAAAGAACAATAAAAAAACAAATACTATCAAAATGTAAGCAGAGCCTAAAAATACTTTAATTTTTTTTTCTCTATTCATTGATTTTTTAACTTATTAAAAATCACTGTACTTATATACATATATTTGTATAACTACCGAAATTTAACATTAATTTAACAACAATGAAACGTACATATCAACCAAGTAATAGAAAAAGAAAAAAGGCTGTTGGCTTTAGAGCTAAAAGAAAAACTAAGGGTGGAAGAAAAGTATTAAAAAGAAGAAGGGCTAAAGGAAGAAAAAAATTAACAAACGCTTAATGAAAAAAAAGATTGTTAGCCTTTCTAAAAATGAGGACTTTAAGTCGATTCTTGGTGGAAAAAAAATTTCTAATAAGTATTTAACAATTTTCTTTAAAAAACTCTCAGATAAAAATACAAGCAAATTAAATATAAGCTTTGTAGCTAAAAAAAAATTAGGAAATGCTGTTATTAGAAATAGAATAAAAAGAAGATTAAGAAATATAATGAATGATGCTTTAAAAACAATTAATATTAATCTAAATTATTGCTATTTATTAATTGCAAGAATATCTGTTAACAATGATCCTTATGATAAAATAAAAATGGTAACACTTGAGGATTTTAAAAAGATTAAATGAATAAACTTATAAAATATTTAATGATCAAAACTATCAAATCATATCAAATGGTAATATCCCCATTTTTAGGAAACAACTGTAGATATCTTCCGACATGTTCAGATTATTTTATAGAAAGTCTAAAAGAGTATGGAATTTTTAAAGGAAGTATTAACGGATTCAAAAGAATTCTAAGTTGTCACCCTGTAAAATTTTTAGGTGGTGGCGAAGGATTTGATCCTATCAAAAAGAAAAAGTAGTTTATGGATACAAAAAATGTAATTGCAGCGATATCTTTAAGCGCAGCTGTCATAATACTTTACAGTTTATTTTTTGCTCCTCCTGTCGTGGATCAAAAAAATATCTCAAATGATAAAAACACTTCAGGTCAAAATTCTTCATCAGATGCACCTTCATTAGCTCAAGATGAGAAAATAATTAAGATTTCAAGAGATGAAGCTTTGGAGGAGAATGAAAGAATTTTATTCGAAAATGATAAAATTAAAGGTTCAATTTCATTGCTCGGTTCATCTATAGACGACTTAACTTTTAAGAATTATACAAACACTCTAAATGGAGATGATAATGTTGTACTATTAAATCCTAAACAATCTGAAAATGGATACTATGTAGAAACTGGTTGGGCATCAACTAATAAAAATATTGACCTACCAAATTCAAAAACATTGTGGGAGATTGAGGGAAATAAGAAACTTACACCAAATTCGTCTGTAAAATTAAGTTGGAAAAATAATCAGAATATCAAATTTACAAAAGAAATTAGTATTGATAATCAATATCTTTTTGACATTAAGCAAACTATAGAAAATAAGTCTGATAAAACTTATAATTTCTATCCTTACGGTCAAATCATAAGAAACACTGCACCAGACGTAACAAATTTTTATATTTTGCATGAGGGACTGATTGGTGTCTTTGACGATCAATTAGTTGAAGAGGATTATGATGATATTGAGGAAAAAAAATACTCTATAAATGCGGATACTGGATGGCTGGGCATTACTGATAAATATTGGATTGCTAGTCTAATTCCAGAAAATGGGAAAAGTTTCAGGTCTGATTTTGATTATAAAAATAAATTTAGAGCAAATTTTATAGAAACAGATGCAACTGAAATTGGTGCTAATGAAATAAAAACTAATTCTATCAAAGCAATAGTTGCGGCAAAAGAAGTAAATGTTATTGATGACTATGCTGAAACTGAAAATATTAGCAAGTTTGATTTGGCTATAGATTGGGGATGGTTCTACTTTATCGTTAAACCTTTATTTTTTGCAATTCAATATTTCTTTAATCTTGCTGGAAATTTTGGAATAGCAATTATTATGATTACTGCTTGTATTAGATTAGTATTTTTTCCACTTGCTAATTACTCATTTAAATCAATGGCTAAAATGAAAGTTCTCCAACCAGAGATGACAAGACTCAAAGAGCTACATAAAGAAGACAAAATGAAACTTCAACAAGAAATGATGGCACTTTACAAAAGAGAGAAAGTTAATCCAATCAGCGGGTGCCTTCCAATTTTCATACAAATTCCATTTTTCTTTGCCATCTATAAGGTTTTATTTGTAACTATTGAAATGAGACATCAGCCATTTTTTGGTTGGATAAAAGATTTAAGTGAAAGGGATCCTACTTCTATATTTAATTTGTTTGGATTAATTCCATGGGACCCTCCTTCTTTTTTACTTATTGGTGTTTGGCCTTGTTTAATGGGTGTTTCAATGTGGATGCAACAAAAACTAAATCCAACACCACCTGATCCTGTCCAAGCAAAAATATTTATGTTTTTCCCTTTATTTTTAACAGTGATATTAGCTCCTTTCCCGGCTGGACTAGTCATTTACTGGACTATAAATAACATATTAACAATGGCTCAACAGTACATCATCATAAAGAGAACGACTGTCAAAACCGTTTAAAAATGGAAATAGAGAAAATTGTACCCAAAGATGGTCCTACAATAGATGAATTTAAAAAATACATAAATAAATATAAAGATCAGTTAATTGTAATTAAATATGGGGGGAATGTTTTTATCGATAGGAATATCTTTAATAATTTTATTTCAGATATTAGTATTTTAAATAAATTAGGACTTTCTATAATTATAGTTCATGGAGGCGGGCCCAGAATTAAAAGAGAGTTAGATAAATCGAATATTCAATCAAAATTTATAAGAGGATTAAGAGTTACAAATGAAAAAATTATTAATATAGTTGAAAATGTCCTTATCGATTTTAATGAGGATATTGTAAATTCTTTAGTCGAAAAAGGTGCAAATGCAGTTTCTCTAAATACAAAAAAAAACAATGCTATAGAAGTTATTCCAGAGGCAGAGGAACTAGGATTTGTCGGTATCCCAAATAAAATAAATGTAGATAAAATAAAAGATATAATCAAAATAAATGCAGTACCAATTATATCCCCTTTAGGTCTGGGGAAAAATAATCAAACATATAACATTAATGGGGATACAGCCGCAGGAGCTATAGCAAAATCTTTAAAATGCAGAAGATTATTATTAATGACTAATGTGGAAGGAGTTTTAAATAAAGAAAAAAAACTTATCGAAGAGATAAGCTCTTCTGAAATTTTAGAAATGATTAATAATGAAACAATCACAGAGGGCATGATACCCAAAATAAATACATGCCTAGATGCAGTAATGAACGGGGTCACAGGAGTAGGAATCATAGATGGAAGAAAAAAACATTCAATTTTGTTCGAATTATTTTCAGATAAAGGTGCAGGAACATTAATAAGAAGATGAAGCACATAAAAAATATCTTATTCGATTGTGACGGTGTTCTTTATCAAGATCTAGAGGCAGTATTTGGTCAAGTAAGCAAAAGAATGACGCAGTATATTTCAAAAAAATTAAAGATTGATTTAAAAGAAGCAAAAGAGCTACAAACAAATTATTTTCATAAATACAACACGAGTCTGAACGGATTAATGATACACCATGATATTCCCCCAACAGAATTTTTACAATTTGTTCATGATATTGATCTATCTTTCATGGAGAAAGACATTGTTTTAAGAGAAGAAATAAAAAAATTAGATCTAAGAAAATTTGTTTTTACTAATGGAAGCAAGGAACATGTTAAAAATATTACTACACACTTAGGTATAGATGACTTATTTGATGATGTATTTGATATTGTTGATGCTGATTATCATCCAAAACCAGCCACAAAAGCATTCGATTTAATGGTTAAGAAATTTGATATTAATCCAAAAGAGACGATTTATATTGAGGATATTGCAAAAAATTTGTCAATTGGAAAAGAAAGAGGAGCTACAACAGTTTGGCTAATCAATAACGAGTATTGGGGAAAAAAGGAATCTAACAAAGAATATATTGACTACAAAATAGAAAATCTCTCTTTATTTTTAAAAGAAATAAGGTTATTAAAAAACTCGTAAAATTATGAGTATAGAAAATATTATAAATGATGCTTGGGAAAATAGAGATCAAGTAAACCCGTCATCTGAACAGTCTCTTAAAGATACAATAAATCAAGTTATCGATGATTTAGATAGTGGTAGATCGAGAGTGGCTGAGAAAATAAATGGTGAGTGGGTAACTCATCAACATTTAAAAAAAGCAATCATGTTGAGTTTCAGATTGCATCCTATGGAAAACTTGAATGGTCCTTACAGTAGTTGGTATGATAAATCGCATTTACTTAAAGGTAAAACAGCAGGATGGACAAAAGAAGATCATGAAAAAGCTGGTTTTAGAATGGTTCCTAACTCTCCAGTAAGGAAAGGAAGTTTTATAGGTAAAAATGCAGTTTTAATGCCATGCTACGTTAATATCGGCGCATATATTGATGAAGGTACAATGATTGATACATTTGCAAGAGCAGGAAGTTGCAGCCAAATAGGGAAAAATTGTCATATCTCTGCAGGATCAGGTGTCGGTGGTGTATTAGAACCTGCACAAGCACTTCCGACAATTATAGAAGATAATGTTTTTTTGGGTGCAATGTCTGAAGTTGTAGAGGGTGTAATTGTAGGAGAAGGATCTGTTCTAAGTATGGGAATGTACATTGGACAATCTACAAAAATTGTTAATAGAAAAACTGGTGAAATTACTTATGGAAAAATTCCTCCTTATTCAGTTGTGGTTCCAGGTTCACTTCCAGATAAAAATAATTCATCTGCACCCTCTCTATATTGTGCAGTAATAATCAAACAAGTTGATGAGAAAACCAGATCAAAAACTTCTATTAACGATCTCTTAAGAGAATAGTTTAAATGACAATTATAAATGAATTACAGTTAGCAAAGGAGCTAATTAGATTTCCAACTGTAACTCCCAAAGATGCAGGAGTTATGAAATTTCTGGAAAGGAAGCTAAAAAAACTTGGGTTTAAAACTAAAATTCTTGAGTTTAAGGAAAAAGGAAGTGAACCAGTCAAAAACCTATATGCAAGATTAGGAAATAATGGTCCTAACTTTTGTTATGCAGGACATCTAGATGTTGTCCCTGCTGGAAATTTAAATGATTGGACGGTAAACCCATTTAAGCCATCAATTAAGAAAGGTCATTTAATCGGTAGAGGAGCAAATGATATGAAAAGCTCAATTGCTGCATTCGTGTCTGCTGTTAGTATTTTTATTCAAAAAAATAGAGGATTTAAGGGATCAGTAAGTCTTTTGATTACTGGAGACGAGGAAGGTGTTGCTATTAATGGAACTAAAAAAGTTGTTGATTACTTAAAAAAGAGAAAAGAAAAAATAGACTTTTGCTTAGTCGGAGAGCCAACAAATCCAAATAAATTAGGAGAAATGATAAAAATTGGGCGAAGAGGCAGCATGACTGGTCGATTAACAATTACGGGTATACAAGGGCATGTAGCTTATCCTCATAGAGCAAACAACCCTTCTACAACCATTGTAAAAATACTAAAGGAACTTAAAGACATAAAATTTGATAAAGGTACAAAAGATTTTCAGCCTACAAACCTGGAAATCACAAAAATTAATATACATAATACCGCAGATAATGTTATTCCTGGAATTGCTTATGCAACATTTAATATAAGATTTAATAACAAGCATACTTCAAATTCAATCAAAAATAAGATCGAAAAGATTTTGAAAAAAATCTGTAATAAAACTAAATCCAAATATAAAATTGATTATGCTGTTTCAGGAGAGGCTTTTCTTACAAAGCCAAATCATACGACTTTTATGATACAAAAAATTATAAAAGAAATAACTAAAATAAAACCAAAACTGTCAACAACTGGGGGTACCTCAGATGCTAGATTTATAAGAAAAATTGCTCCGTGTTTAGAATTTGGCTTAGTTGGAAAAACAATGCATAAAGTTGATGAAGCAGTTTCATTGACTGATTTGAAAAAATTAAGCTTAATTTATTTAAATATTTTAAAACATTACTTTAAGTGAAGACTGGCCTTATAATATCAGATACCTATAAAAATCATGATACTGGAAATAGTCATCCAGAAAAAATTGATAGGGTTACTGCAGTAATTGAAAATTTTAAAAAGATAGACGACAAAAATCTTATATGGAAAAAACCAGCAAAATTTAATTTATCCCTTATTAATAAAACTCATTCTGAGAATTATGTTAATCAAGTAGAAAAATCATTTCCTAAAAAAGGTTTAGTATTTTTAGACGGAGACACAATCATTTCTCCTGGAAGCAAAGATGCAACAAAAGATGCAGTAGGCTCAATAATTTCAGCAATAAATGGTGTAGAAAATAAAGAATTTAAAAATGCATTTTGTGCTGTCAGACCGCCTGGTCATCATGCCGAAAAAGATAAAGCTATGGGATTTTGTATTTATAATAATGTAGCTGTTGGTGCTAATTATTTAATTGAAAAATATAAATACAATAAAATTGCTATAATTGATTTTGATGTTCACCATGGTAATGGGACACAAAATATTTTCTACGATAACAAAAAAGTTTTATATATTTCAACTCACCAATATCCATACTACCCAGGTTCAGGATCGGAAAAAGAAAAGGGAAATTATGATAATGTATTAAATATTCCATTAAAAGCTGGGACAACCTCAGAAGAATATTTAAATGCCTACGAAATCGTTTTAAATAAATTAAAGACATTTAAACCAGAATTTCTATTGTTTTCTGCGGGTTTTGATGCGCATATTGATGATCCTTTAGCGCAACTCATGCTAAGTTCAGAAGATTTTTACAAAATTACTAAAAGAACATTAGAGTGTTCAAAATCTTTTTGTAAGGGGAGAGTAGTTTCAATTCTTGAAGGAGGCTACGATTTAAGAGCACTACAAAGCAGTACTAAACGACATGTTGATGCATTAATAGAATTTAATTGATAAATATTTTCTAAATAATATGTAAAGAAATATGAAACCATATAAAATTAAAAAGTCAGATATTGATAAAAAAGGTAAAGGACTTTACGCTACACGAGATATAAAAGAGGGTGAGAAGATAATAGATTATATTGGAAAATTAATTACAAAGAAACAAACAGAAGAGTCCGATAAATACGATAATAGTAAACCAATATATTTATTTACTGTAAATAAAAAATATGATCTTGATGGGGACTTTCCATGGAATACAGCCGGACTAATAAATCATTCTTGTGAAAATAATTGTGATTATGACGGTAAAGGGCTTAAGATATGGGTTAAAGCAATCAAAGATATAAAAAAAGGTGAGGAACTGACTTGTGACTATGGTTTTGGCTTTGATAAAGATTACAAGCAATTTCCTTGTAAATGTAAATCAAAAAATTGTTGTGGCTATATTGTAAGAGCAGAGTCTAGGTGGAGAATTAACAAAAAATTCGCAATGAGTAATAAAAAAAATTAGTATTTTACTTTTACTAAATACAATCCCTCGGCAGGTGCAGGAGGCGCACATAATTTTCTATTCTTTGACTTTATAACTTTCACAAATTTTTTAATAGACCATTTTTTTTCTCCAATAAATTTCAAACAACCTACCATCGACCTTACTTGCTGCTTTAAAAATGATTGTGATCTAAATTCAAATTCAATTTTACTTTTTAATTTTTTTATTTTTACTAATTTCATCAATTTAATTGGACTTTTTGCATTACATCCTGAGGCTCTAAATGAAGAAAAATCATGAGTTCCAATTAATTTTTTTGATCCCATTTTCATACTTTCAAAATCAAGTTTTTTTATAACAAACCATCCTCGATTATTTTGAATAATAGGCTTGGTTGATTGATTATAAATAACATACTTATATACTCTTTCTTTTGCTGAAAAACGTGCGTGAAAATTTAAACTTTGTTTTCTAATTTTCAAAATAGCTATTTCGTTTTTATTAAGAAAATAATTAATAGAATTTAAAAACTTTTTTAAATTTTTAATTTTATTCATACAGTCAAAATGTGCAGATTGTTCAATAGCATGAACGCCAGCATCTGTTCTTCCAGAACCAGTAACAATTATTTTTTCATCTAAAAGTTTTGAAATCTTTTTTTGAATTAATCCTTGAATGGTTTTACCTTTTTTTTGAACTTGCCATCCTATAAAAGAGCTACCGACATACTCAATTAAAATTTGATAACGAAACATATCTAATTCAAATTGGTACCCTTCTTAATTTGACTACCTAGCAAAAACTCCCCAGTTTTTTGGACTTTTTTTCCTTGTCTTTGAATTTCAATAATTTTAATAGAATTTTCACCACAACCAATTTCTAAATTATCCGACAAGACGTAGCCTACTTTTCCAGTATTAATTGATAATTCAGCTTTATGGATTTTATATCTTTCTCCTTGAAACTCAAACCATCCACCCGGATTGGGATATAAACCATTTATTTTTCCTATAATCTTTTTATTATTTTCTTGCCAATTTATTTTTCCTTCTTCTTTTTTGATTTTTTTTGCATATGAAGATTGACTATGATCTTGATCTTTGAATAAAGCTTTATTTTCTAAAATATTATCAATATTTTCTAAAATCTTTTCAGAAGCTAAACTGCTTAATCTTTTAGACAAATCTTCACTATTTTCATTATCTAATATTTTTATTGGATATTGATTGCAAACTGGACCTGTGTCTAAACCCTCATCCATCTTCATAATTGAAATTCCTGTTAAATTCTCATTATTCATAATGGCCCTTTGGATTGGAGCTGCACCTCGCAATTTTGGTAGAAGTGAATAATGGATGTTTATCCATCCAAATTTTGGTAGTGCTAAGATATCTTTTTTTAAAATTTGGCCATATGCAACAACTATACCTAAATCAATATTTTTACTTTTTATAAATTCTTTTTCCTCAGGATTATCTAATTTTACTGGAGTTCTAACTGGAATATTCAATATTTCAGCCATAATATGAACAGGAGATTTATTTAATTTATATCCTCTATTTGATGAAACAGGTGGCTGGGTATATACAATTTCAATTTCAAAACCATTTTGGTACAATGATTTCAATATTTGACCCGAAATACTGGGTGTACCCATAAAAGCAATTTTTTTGCTCATTAAACAATAATACGATCAGGATTATTTTTTTTCTTTGATAATTTTTTGACAATCATTGTTTTTTTTAATTTAGATAAATAATCTATGAAAAGTATCCCTTCAAGATGATCCATTTCATGTTGTATACAAGTTGCAAGAAGGCCATCAGCTTTTAAAATTTTATCTTCTCCATTATAATCTAAATATTCTACCTCACAATATTTAGGTCTATCAACTTCAGCAAAATAATTGGGTACAGACAAACACCCTTCTTCATATGTTGTTTTTTCTTTGTCTTTATTTTTTATTATTGGATTAACAAAAAACAATGGATTTTTATTCCCATCCTTTGAAATATCCATAACTATAATTCTCTTTGGGATTCCTATTTGAATTGCTGCCAAACCAATACCATTAGCCGCATACATTGTTTCTAACATGTCATCCATAAGTTTTCTTTCATCATTACCAACTCTTATCACTGCTTTTGAAACTTGTCTTAAAATCTCGTTAGGTTCAGTTATAATGGTTTTTATTGTCATGGCGGATGTTATATTTTAAACTTTTAATGGTAGAATTTCCAACAATAGTTCATTTCTCAAACTAATTAATTTTGCTCTATTCATAACTTCAACTATTAGACTCAATGTTCTATTATTTAATTCATCTAGCTCTTTTTCGCCAATAATTTCAACTAGTTTTAATAATATCATACCTGACTCATTATTATCTATCATTTTATCAAATTCAGGATTTAATTCGGATATATATTGAGACAGTTCATCGATTTCACCTATTTGAATTCCATCTGCTCTCAGCGATTGCAGCAATACAATATCTTTAAAGTCAAAAGAATATTTTTTATCTTTTTTTATCTTTGACAACAAATTGTCAGTTAATTTTTGTGTTTTAGGTAAGCTTTGCTTATTCAAAAAATAATTTAATACTTTTGATTGATGAAAAATTTCGTCATTAAACTTAATTTTATTTTTTTTGTTTTCATCAGTTACTAAGTTATTTAAATAAAAAGAAGAAAATTTTGGAGGAATTTCTTCTTTATCCATTTTTTTTAATAATTTAGACAGCTCATCATCAAATGATTTTTTAAAACTTGATTTTTCAAAAGAATTATTCAATTTTGATAATAATATAAGTTTTTTTTCAATATTATCTGTAAGTAGATACCTCTGATATAGTAGAGCTCTTCCTTCATAATCAGGTAAATTTTTGAATGCTTTCTCGTAATTGATTAAATCATCAATCTCAAATTGAAATTTTTTGTACAAATTCAATAAATCTCTTTCTTCAAAAATGCCTTCGCTAGTTGCTTTTTCTACAAACTTTACCTGGTCGATATCACTGAGATTAAAATCATTTAAATTTTTTAGTAAATTTGAATTAGATAAATATTTCCAAATAAATTCTTTGGACTCTACTGAAGGATAATATATTAACTTTTTATCTGTTTTGTGAGATAAGTGGAAATAGAGAATATTTTCGTCAGATAAAATATAATTATTATCCTCATATCCCATTAAAACTTCAAACTTTTTAACAAAAAAATCATTCAAACTGTCTATCTCAGAGTTTAAATCAAACAACAGCTGAGCCTCATTTTTTTTATCCTGAATAATTAAACAGTAAATTTTGTAATACGTTAAATATTCCTCTGTTATTAAACTCAAACTATTAATAGCTGAACATGAGTTTTCTATTTTGTTTAATGACAAATAGTAATCAGCTATATGTTTTATAAGTCTTTCTTTATCTTTTACTGATGAATTTTTTTGAATGAACTGCTCAACTAGATTAAAGTCTTTTTTTTTAATTAGATGATCAAGTGTATATCTTTCAAATTCATCCTGAGAGAAATTTTGATTTGGAATATAAGAGTTTGTTAATAATGCTACATCCATTAATCTCTCAGAAAAACTGGATAAATTTTTAGACTGTATTCTTTCAAGCTGCTTTTTAATTGCTGCTCCATCTGTTCTTGACCACATATCAAGTTTCAAATCGTTATCATCAGGGTCAAATAACCCAGACAACAAAATATTAGAGTTATCTAAATTTTGATCTACTAGAATATTTTCATCAGAAAATTTTACTTCAACGCCTTCAACTTGATTTACGACAACTGTACTATTATCATTATTTTCTGACTCATTATTGGAGATATCTTTTTTTTCTATCTCAGACCAAATCTCTTTTACTTCCTCCGCCTTAGTGGATTGAACTAACAAAATAAAAAATATTAAAATTAAGATCTTACTTAATTGTTTTGAAATTTTCATTTGGTAAGATTTTTTCAATTTGTTTAATTGGTGCAGGTAAATTGATCTGATTAATTAAAATAAAGCCAAATATAATTATAAAAATGGCAATTAAAGTTTTCAAAACAAAGCCTAAGCTTAAGAATTTGCCTTTACTTGTATTTTTTGTAAATTGCATATAATTTAATAATTTCAAAATAAGACATATTTGTGTTTTTTCAATATAGAAACTAATGAAATCAAAAAAAAATATTGTATTAATTGGAATGATGGGATCTGGAAAATCCTCTATTGGTAAAATTTTATCAAAAAAATTAAATATCGGTTTTATAGATATTGATCAAAAGATAGAGGAAGTTGAGTCATTAAGTATTTCAGATATTTTTAAAAAAAACGGAGAAAACTATTTTAGAAAAATTGAGGAAAAAATTTCTCTAGAATATCTCAAATCTGAAAAAAACGTAATTTCTTTAGGGGGTGGAGGATTTATTAATTCGTCAATAAGAAAAGTATGTCAAAAAACATGCTTATCTTTTTGGCTAAATTGGAAAAATGAAACAATTATAAATAGAATATACAAAAGTAAAAAAAGGCCAATGGTGAAGAACCTCACTAAAGATAAAATAAATAATTTAATCAAAGAAAGATCAAAAATTTATGAATTGTCAAACTATAAAATAAATTGTGATAAATTAGACAAAGTTCAAATTATAAATATGATATTAGATATTTATGAAAATAAATAAAATAAATATAAGAACCAATACTAAAAATTACTCAATTCTCATTGGAAGAGGCTTAATAAACAAAATAGATAAAATTTTTAAAAATAATAATATAACTTTCGAAAAATGCTTAATTGTTGCAGATAAAAATATTCCGTATAAGTTTAAAAAAACATTATATAAGAAACTAAAATCCAAAAAAATATTCGAAATTGAATTAGTGCCATCAGAAAAAAATAAAAATTATACGACAATTGAAAAAGTTCATAAAATTTTATTTGAAAGAAGATTTAATAGATCAGATTGTGTTATTTCTTTTGGTGGAGGAATAATTGGAGATATCGTTGGGTTTGCATCAAGCACTTTTAAAAGAGGTTTAAAATTTATAAATATTCCTTCAACTTTGCTTTCACAAGTAGACTCATCAATTGGTGGAAAAACTGGCATAAATAATAAATATGGAAAAAATTTAGTTGGTAGTTTTTATCAACCAGACTTGGTTGTATCCGATATTGATATTTTAAATTCTTTACCTAAAAGAGAAATTATATGTGGATATGCTGAAATACTAAAAAGTAGCATCATAGATAGTTATAAAAGTTTTGTATATCTAGATAAAAATTTAGAAAAAATTTTAAGATTAAAATCACCTTTTATTGAAAACTCAATTTTAAAGGCTTGTACTTTAAAGAAAATTGTAGTGGAAAAAGATGTAAATGAGAAAAATTTTAGGAAAGTATTAAATTTGGGTCACACTTTTGCACATGCATATGAGTCAGCGTTAGGTTTTTCTAAAAAATTAAATCATGGAGAAGCTGTTATTTTAGGTATAAAAAGTTCAGTAGAATTTAGCCTTCAAAGTGGAAATCTATCAAAAAATAAATTAAATATTATTATGAGCCATATAAATAGGATCGGCATGAAAGTAAAAATAAATAATTTTTTTAAAAAAAAAGATACTGATAAGATTTTAAATTTTATGAAAAGTGATAAAAAAAATAATTCTGAGAAAATTAACTTAATACTAATAAAAAATTTTGGTAAAATAAAAATAGACTTTCAGATCAATCCTTTAATTTTAAAGAGATATATTTTTAACAGTTTAAATTAATTTTATTTGTAAAGAGTGAATATTATTTTTTAATTCGTTATCTAAAATTTTGTAGATAAATCTTGTTGAATATAATTTATTCTTTTCTTTTAATTCAGCAGACTCAATTAAGAGCAAAATATGAAATTTTCCTTTTTCATTCGATTTATGATTTTTATGCAGGAATGACTTATCCTCTATCTTCACTTTTGAAATACAATCCTGCGACAAAATTTTTTTTTCGATAATTTTTATAAGTTCACCAATTTTCATAGTATAGAGTATTATATACTATGAAAAATATTTGTGATTGGAATAATTGTACTGACGAGGGCTTATATAAAGCACCCAAAGAGAGAGATAATAGTAAAGATTACAGATTATTATGTTTAAATCATATAAAAGAATTTAACAAAAACTGGAACTATTTCAGAGGTATGAGTGATCAACAAATAGTTGAATTTTTACGTTCAGACATGACTTGGCATAAACCAACACAAAGCTTTGGTTCCTCTGACAATTATTTTAAAGTTTTGTGGAGCAATGCTTTAAAAGATGAAATGGACAAATTTAAATTCAATAATGATTTTAATAATATGAACAAGTTTAAATTTAACAACAATGATATAAAAGCCTTTAATATATTGGGAATAAGTGTCGGATTGAAATGGGAAAAAGTACAAGAAAAATTTAAAAAACTTGTCAAAAAATTTCACCCTGATATGAATGCTGGAAATAAAAAATTTGAAGACAAGCTAAAAGTAATAACTTTAGCTTATACTCAATTAAAAAACACATATAAGGAAAAAATTGACGCCAAATATTAACAGTACCCCAGATATTAAGTTATCAATTAAACAAACCTTTGGTATTGAAAGTGATATGGAAGTGGATGCATTTTCTAAATCAAGTGAATATGTGCCAGATATAGATAAAACATATAAGTTTGATAAGGATACAACATTAGCTATTTTGTCAGGTTTCTCTTTTAACAAAAGAGTTCTGATACAAGGGTATCACGGGACAGGAAAATCTACTCATATTGAACAGATAGCTGCTAGATTAAACTGGCCCTGTATAAGAATTAATCTTGATAGTCATGTAAGTAGAATTGATTTAATTGGAAAAGACTCCATAGTAATTAAAGAGGGTAAACAAGTAACTGAATTTAAGGAGGGCATTCTGCCCTGGTCGATTCAAAACCCCGTGGCATTAGTTTTTGACGAATATGATGCTGGAAGACCAGATGTAATGTTTGTTATTCAAAGGGTGCTCGAGTCAGAAGGAAGTTTTACGTTGTTAGATAAAAATAAAGTCATTAAACAAAATAAGTTTTTTAGGCTTTTTGCAACAACGAATACTGTAGGTCTAGGAGATACAACAGGTTTATATCATGGAACTCAGCAGATAAATCAAGGTCAGATGGATAGATGGAATATCGTATCCACATTAAACTATCTTAGTTTAGAAAAAGAGATGGAAATAATACTAGGTAAAAATAAAAATTTAAACAATTCTAAAGGAAAAGAACAAGTATCAAATATGATTAAAGTAGCTTCACTAACTAGAAAAGGATTTATGGCTGGTGATATATCGACAGTAATGAGTCCAAGAACAGTCTTGCACTGGGCTGAGAATTCAGAAATTTTTAAGGATATTGGATATGCATTTAGGGTTACATTTTTGAACAAATGCGACGATGCAGAGAAAAATACTATTGCTGAATATTATCAAAGATGTTTTGGTGAAGAACTGCCAGAGTCAATGATTAATATTCAAGTTTAATGAATAAAGAAGATAGTATAAAAGAAAAATTCAAACAAGCACTTCAATCAACTTACAGAGTTATCTCTGATGATTATAAAGTAGATAGAAATAAGAAAAAAGAGGAAAAAATTTATAGTGTTGGTGAAATAGATAATATTACCGATAAAAATCAGTTTAAAAAACTAAGAGCCGAGACAGACTCTGACGCTTTAAAAAAGAGATTTTCAGATAAAAAATTGCTAGCCAAAAATAATCCAAAAAATCCTTCTTGCAGAACCCTTTATCAATTTTCAGAAAAAGTAAGATATGAGTTACTAGGTTCAGAAATGTTAAAAGGAATTTCAAAAAATTTTAAAGATAATTATAAATATAGGCTCCAGTCTCTTGAACAAAAAAAGACAACAAAAAAAGAAGATACAAATATAATTGATGCTTTTGAAATTTATATGACAAACAAGTTTTTTAATCTGGAACTAAGTTCTGGAAACAAAGAAATTCTTCAATTCTGGGAAAATGATTTTAATAAGTCCATAGGCAATCATTTGAAATTTTTAAAAGAAAATTTGGAAAATCAAGAGGTTTATAATAATAAATTTTCAGAAATTTTAGAAAGTATGGATATATTTGAAAATGATGACACCACCGAAAAAGAAAATGATGAAAAAGATGATACCAATGATCAAAATAATCCAAATAACAATGAGGATGAAAACAATGAACAGTCTAGCAAGTCAAGTGAGGATGAAAATATCACACAAGGTATGGATAGTAAGGATGATGTTAATGAGTTTAGACTTGATGATCAACTTGCCAATGAAAATAACGATGATATGGACTCAGAAAATGTGATCCAAAAAAAAAATTTAGGTATAAGTGATAAAGAATATAAAATATTTACTAAAGAGTTTGACGAAATCGCCAAAGCTGAAAGTTTAGAAACTGCTGAGGAAATTCAAAAACTCAGAAAAAATTTAGACCAGCAACTTACTAGCTTTCAAGATTTAATTACAAAATTAGCGAACAAATTACAAAGACAATTAATGGCAAAACAAAATCGGTCTTGGGAATTTGATCTTGAAGAAGGTTTATTAGATAGTTCAAAGTTACCAAGGATTATTATTGATCCATACAATTCCTTATCATTTAAAAAAGAAAAAGATTTAGACTTTAAAGATACAATAGTGACATTATTAATTGATAACTCTGGTTCAATGAGAGGAAGACCAATAACTATAGCGGCTATTTGTGCTGACATTTTATCTAGAACTTTAGAGAGATGTTCTGTCAAAGTAGAAATACTTGGATTCACAACAAAAAATTGGAAAGGTGGAAAAAGTAGACAAGAATGGAATAAATTAGGAAAAACAAAAAATCCTGGAAGACTAAATGATCTTAGACACATAATTTATAAAAGCGCTGATTCACATTGGAGACAATCAAAAAAGAATCTGGGATTAATGTTAAAAGAGGGATTGTTAAAAGAAAATATAGATGGAGAAGCCATTACATGGGCATTTAATAGACTTAAAAAAAGAAGAGAGGAAAGAAAAATACTAATGGTTATTTCTGATGGAGCACCTGTAGATGATTCAACTTTATCGGTGAATTCAGGCGATTTTTTAGAAAAGAACTTAAAAAAAATTGTTAAATTTATTGAAACAAATAGCGAGATTGAAATATTAGCAATTGGTATTGGCCATGATGTATCTAGATATTATAAAAAAGCTATCAAAATTTCAGATGTACAAGAACTAGGTGATGTGATGATCGATCAATTGAGCGGTCTATTTGAAAATAAAAAACTTCACTAAATATTTTTTAAATCTTTATTTGACCATTCAATTTTAATTTCGCCACCACCTCTTGTTTCTGAGTTTCTTATTAAAAGTTTAGCTTTATTTTTTTCTAACAAAGTTTTTCCTATAAATATCCCCAAACCAAGTCCTGCTCTGGACTTATTTTTAGATTGAAGTGACTTAATATATGGCTCTCCAATTTTCTTAAGTATATCTTTAGGAAAACCTGATCCATCATCTTCTATTGATATGATTGAATTTTCACTGTCACTAGTTATTGATATGAAAATATTTTTTTGTGAAAATTTATTTGCATTTCCAATAAAATTTCTTATACCATAAACTATCTCAATCGATTTTGAAATTTCAAATGAGTTATAATCTTGCTCTATATTAATAATAAAATTTTTATCTGATATCTCTCTAAAAGAATTGACTATTTCTTTTACATAATCATATAAACTTATATTTTTATCTATAAAATCATCCTCAACTACAGGGTTTAAAGATAACTTTTTTAATATTTCATTACATCTATCAACTTGGCTAACAAGCAATTCAATATCTTTTTTAAGGTCTCTATTATTTTTAAAATTATTGTATAAATCTTGAGATATAATCTTAATTGTAGATAATGGAGTACCCAATGAATGAGCAGCTGCTGCGGCTTGCCCACCTAAAGATACCAACTCGTGCTCTTTAGAAATAACTTCCTGAATTTTATCTAATGCATTTTTTCTTACTTTTGACTCATTTCCAAACGTTAATGCAAAATAACTCAAGAAAAGGAGTGCAATAATTAAAGCTAAAGGAATTGAATAATAATAGTAATTACTAAAAATATAT
The DNA here is from genome assembly GCA_902599955.1 of uncultured Pelagibacteraceae bacterium. Classification (GTDB taxonomy): domain Bacteria; phylum Pseudomonadota; class Alphaproteobacteria; order Pelagibacterales; family Pelagibacteraceae; genus Pelagibacter. The sequence continues at coordinate 11,671 of CACKHK010000003.1, read as the reverse complement.
TCATTTAATGGTGAAGGTAATTCTTGATGATAAAAAGTAAGTAAAATAATTGAAGAAATTGTTAAAATTATTAATAAAATATTTGTTCTAATACTTAGGCTACTTGAGGCAAATATACTTGGTATAATCAAGAATATTGAGAATGGATTTATAGTACCACCAGTTAAATAAAGCAAAAAACTCAGTTGTAAAATATCAAGGGTAAGAAAAGTTAGGGATATTTTTTCTTGTAATTGATTTTTTTTAAAAAAATAAAACAAGAAAATGTTACTTAGAGCACCTACTAAAACTATGATATTTGCCAGAAAAAAATTAAACTCAAATTTTAATAAGAATGCGACAACATTTATAGTAATAAATTGACCTATTACACCAATCCACCTTAAATTGACGTATGTTATTTTGTTTAGATGTGATGATTTGGAATTACTGGTAAACTCCATCAATTAAATATCTAAATTAACTGCATTTATTGCATTATCTACAATAAAATCTTTTCTAGAAGAGACATCACTACCCATTAATGTTTGAATTAAATTTTGATCTTTTTGTAGATTTTTTGAGTATTCAACTTGAAGTAAATTTCTTGTTTCTGGATTTAAAGTAGTATTCCATAATTCTTCGGGGTTCATTTCTCCAAGTCCTTTAAATCTTTGAATATTCAATTTTGATTTTTCTGATTGAATGATTTTATCAAATTCTTTTGAACTTCTCTTTATTTTTTTAAGATCTTTTGAATTATTGACGATATAATTTTCAAGGTCCTTTTCATCTTTTATGTAGATGCCTTTAGAACCTCTATTAATTTTAAAAAGGGGCGGTTGAGCTAAGTATACATGACCTTGTTCAATTAGTTTATTAAAAGGAACATTATTAAAAAAAGTTAAAAGCAATGCCCTGATATGAGAACCATCTACATCCGCATCAGTCATAATTATAATTTTTCCATATCTTAAATCTTCTAGTTGAATTTCCTCAGCTTTTGGGTCTAATCCGAGTGCATTTATTAATGTAACAATTTCATTTGAAGAAATCATTTTAGACAAAGATTTTGTTCTTAAGTCAGTTTGATTGCCATTTTTTTTATTTCCATTTATCTCAGTAAATGTATTTAATATTTTTCCTCGCAGAGGCAAGACTGCCTGGTATTCTCTATTTCTACCTTGTTTAGCTGATCCTCCCGCTGAATCTCCCTCAACTATAAATAATTCTGTTCCTTCTTGCTTTGAGTTTTGACAATCTGCTAGTTTTCCAGGTAAGCCTGTTAGCTCTAAAGCCCCTTTTCTTCTTACGTTTTCCCTTGCTCTTTTAGCTACGTCTCTTGCTACTGCAGCTTGAATTATTTTTGCCAAAATTATTTTAGAAATTGAAGGATTTTGGTCAAACCAAATTGACAATTTTTCATTAACAATTCCCTCCACAATATTTCTTACCTCAGAGGAAACTAGTTTATCTTTGGTTTGGGAAGAAAATTTAGGATCTGGTATTTTCACAGATAAAACACAAGTTAGACCCTCTTTAACGTCATCTCCAGACAATACAACTTTGCTTTTTTTCAATAAATTTTGCTCTGATGCATATTTATTCACAACTCTTGTAAGAGCACTTCTGAAACCTAAAAGATGTGTGCCTCCATCTTTTTGATAAATATTATTAGTATAAGGATATACATCTTCATTATACCCTGCATTCCATTTTAAAGCGCATTGTACATCTATGTTACTTTTTAATCCCTCTATATAAATTGGTTTTCTGAATAGATCGTTATCATTTTTATTTTTCAACTTTTCTCTTTTGTCGTCTAGAAACTCAACAAATTCATTTATTCCCCCCTCAAATTTAAACTCTTGAGACTTTATTTTTTTTTGTGTCAAATCATTAAGAATAATTTTAATTCCTTTATTTAAGAAAGCTAACTCACGCATTCTTTTTTGAATAATTGAATAACTAAACTTTGTTGATGAGAAAATATCTTTAGAAGGTAAAAAATTAATTTTTGTACCTGTATTTTTGGATTTTCCTGTTACTTTAAGTGGTGTTTTAGTTTCTCCATTTACAAATTCAACAAAATGTTTCTTACCATCTCTTTCAACATATAGTTCTAAATTTTGCGAAAGAGCATTAACTACAGAAACACCAACTCCATGTAAACCACCTGATACTTTGTAAGAGTCATGATCAAATTTTCCACCAGCATGTAGCTGGGTCATTATAACCTCCGCTGCTGATTTTTTTTCTTCCTTATGAAAGTCAACTGGTATTCCTCTTCCATCATCTTCAACAGTAACTGACCCATCGGCATTAATACTTACTTCAATTTTTTTACAATAGCCTGCTAACGCCTCATCTATAGAATTATCTACAACTTCATAAACCATATGATGCAAACCAGTTCCATCATCAGTATCACCGATGTACATTCCTGGTCTTTTTCTTACTGCTTCAAGGCCTTTTAAAACTTTAATAGAGTCTGCTTGATATGTATTATTATTTTTTTTAATCATTATGTTTATTGAAAAGCCATTTATAACACTTTTACATTTTTAAATACAATTTGCTTTAACATTAAGCTCAAATTAATGAGGAAATACTTGAATAATTTCAAGAATAATTAATTTTTTTTTTTACTTTTCAAATTTTAATAAAAAAGTGAAATTTTTCATTCAACTTTTGGAAAATTATGTAAGATTCGTAAAAATGATAAAAAAGCTATTTAAGAGCATTCCTATTATAAGAAGAATATATCCATCCATTGTTAAAAATTTTTACAATTTTCTAAAAATTGAAAAAATTAATTATGAGTACTTTGGTTTAAAATTCACAGGAAATATCAACGAACCAATGGACAAAGAAATATTACTATTTAATAAATATGAACATCTTCAAATAGATTATCTTCTCAAATTAATAAAAAATTCTAATTTTGATTACTTTATAGATGTTGGTGCCAATTCAGGTTTATATAGTATGGTTATCGCAAAAAATGATAATAAAATAAAAGTTAAAAGCTTTGAGCCAATAAAAAAAACTATATTAAAATTTAAAGAGAACATCTTACTTAACAAAAATTTAAATAATATTGAAATATTTGAATTTGGACTTTCTAATAAAAATTCAAAATTACTAATGAAATCATTAAAAAAAAAAAATTATATTCAAACAGGTGGGTTTGGGGTTGTACAGAATGGTGAAATCTTAAAGAATCTCCACACCGAATATGCGGAATTTAAGAAAGGTGACGATATTTTTAGTTTAAAAAATAAAAATATAGTTTTGAAAATTGATGCTGAAGGTCATGAAAAAGAGGTTCTTGAAGGTTTGGAAAATAATTTAGATAATAATAATATATATTTGATAAAAATTTTGAAAATATAAATAAAATTTTAAAAGTTAAAAATTTTAACAAAATAAATATTATACAAAGTGATGGCAAAAAAGATTATTATTTTAGAAATTATTAACTTTTGGCGGAGAGAATGGGATTCGAACCCATGATAGAGTTTCCCCTATACACGCTTTCCAAGCGTGCGCCTTCAACCACTCGGCCACCTCTCCATTATTTTTCCTTAGATATTTTAAGAACACCTATAAATGCTTCTTGTGGAATCTCTACTTTTCCAAATTGTTTTGCTCTGGCCTTACCTTTTTTCTGTTTTTCAAGTAGCTTTCTTTTTCTATCAACAGCGCCTCCACCATGAATTTTTGTTAAGACATCCTTTTTAAAACCTTTAATTGTCTCTCTTGCAATAATCTTTCCCCCTATGGCAGCTTGAACTGGTATCATAAAATTATGCCTAGGAATTAAGTCTTTTAATTTTTCACACACTTCTCTCCCAGTTTTTTGTGCAAAGTCTTTGTGTATCATCATTGCTAAAGCATCTACTGGTTCTCCATTTACAAGAATATTCATTTTAACAAGATCACCTTCTCTATGTCCTATAATTTCATAGTCAAAACTAGCATAGCCACTTGTCATAGACTTTAATCTATCATTAAAATCAAATACTACTTCATTTAATGGTATTTCATAATTTAAAACGGCTCTATTACCGGAATAACTAAGATTTGTTTGAATTCCTCTTTTATCTTGGCATATTTTTATTATTGGTCCAAGAAACTGATCTGGAGTAATAATTGTGGCTTTAATCCATGGCTCTTCAATAAATTTTATCAAAGTTGGATCTGGTAAACTCGATGGATTTTGCAAGTCTTTTACTTCACCACTGTTCAAATGGATTTTATAAACTACGCCTGGAGTTGTAGTAAGTAAGTTAATATCAAATTCTCTTTCAAGTCTCTCCGTAACAATTTCTAAATGTAACAAACCCAGAAAACCACATCTAAAACCCAAACCTAATGCAGAGGAAGACTCGGCCTCAAAAGAAAAGCTAGAGTCATTTAATTTAAGTTTAGCCAAACCATCTTTTAACTTTTGATATTCAGAACTATCTACAGGAAATAATCCACAAAAAACCACTGGCTTACTTGGTTTAAAGCCTGGAAGTATCTCTGTTAATGGTTTTGAAGCATCACAAATTGTATCTCCAACCTTTGTTTCAGATAAAACTTTTATTCCAGTTGTTATAAATCCAATTTCTCCTGAATTAAGTTCGTCAATATCCTTTGGTTTTGGCGTAAAAACACCAACTTTTTCAACAAAATACTCTTTGTTAGAAGACATCATTTTAATTTTCATATTATTTTTTATTTTCCCATCAATTACTCTTACTAAAATTACTACCCCAAGATAAGTGTCATACCAACTATCGACTAATAAACACTTTAATTTTTCATCTTTTTCACCTTTGGGTCCAGGTAGTGTTTGAATAATTTGCTCCAAAATGTCATCAATACCCTCACCTGTTTTACCTGAACATGGCACAGCATTTGAAGTATCTATTCCAATAACGTCTTCAATTTGTTTATTTGTTCTATCTATGTCAGATGCAGGTAAATCAATTTTATTTAAAACCGGAATAATTTCATGGTTAGTATCTAATGCTTGATAGACATTTGCTAAAGTTTGAGCCTCTACACCTTGTGTGCTATCTACAATTAATATTGATCCTTCGCAGGCATACAAAGACCTGCTAACCTCATAACTGAAGTCAACATGTCCTGGGGTATCTATAATATTAAGAATATAATTTTTTCCATCTTTGGATTTATAATTTAATTTAACTGTTTGAGCTTTAATTGTTATACCTCTCTCTCTTTCAATATCCATTGAGTCAAGGACTTGAGCCTTCATTTCTCTATCTGTTAATCCACCACATCTATGTATTATTCTATCTGCTATTGTAGATTTGCCATGATCAATATGAGCAATAATTGCAAAGTTTCTTATGTTATCAATTTCAGTGGACATTTAGGATCTAATTTTAGCGCCTGACTTAGACTCAACAGTTGAAATAATTAATTTATTAATTTTTTCAAGATCATTTTCTTCTAATGTTTTTTCAGATGATTGAATTGTAACATTGAGAGCTATCGATTTTTTTCCATCTGGAATATTTTCACCTTCATAAATATCAAAAATTTTAATTGATCTTATTAGATTTTTATCGATTGATGATATGATTTCTATTAAATCCTGTGCTTTGTAATTTTTATCTACAACAAAAGCATAATCTCTCTCTGATTTTTGATAATCTGAGTATTCAAAGTTTAGTTTTTGATCCTTTAGCTTTATTTTCGTATCTTTTAAATAATCGAGACAAATTTCAAAACCAACTACTCCTTCAGTTTTTATATCTAGCTTCTTAACAATATTTGGATGAAGTTCTCCAAAATATGCAACAGGATCAATATCATCCTTATCTAGATAAACTGAACCAGATTTTCCTGGGTGATAGTAAGAAGGAGATTTATCCCTGATAAAAAAACTTTGTTTATCATATCCAGCCTCCATTAATGTTTGAATTAAATCTTTTTTCACATCAAAAATATCAACCGATCTATCTTTTTCATTCCAATTTAATCTTGAAATTTTTCCCGATTTTATTGCACCTATTACTGTCAACTGTTCTCCAGGCTGTTTATTTTTGAAAATTGGTCCAATTTCAAAAAGCGAAATATCTTTAAATCCTCTATCTAAATTTTTCTTTAAATAAAAAGCTAAATTTGAAAAAATTGAATTTCTTAAAACATCTAAATCTGAGCTTATGGGGTTTACTATTTTAATTTCTTTTAAATTTTCTTTAAAAAAATTATTTATTCTTGAATCTGTGAATGACCAAGTAACAGTCTCTAAATAACCTTTTGATGCTACAGAACGTTGTAAAAAATGAAAAAGTTTTTGCTGTTTATTTAATGTGTCTTTTAATCTATTTTTCTTTGGCTCTATAGTTTCAATATTTTCATATCCTTTGATTCTAACAACTTCTTCAACTATATCTATCGGTTGACTTATGTCAGGTCTCCAAGAAGGAACCCTTAGGTTTAATTCTGATTTCTTTTTTGAAACCTCGAAACCTAGATCTTTCAAAATTTTAATGATCTCATTTTCTTTTACTTTAAAACCTGTAATCTTTTCGAATAAAGATGTATTAAATTTTATTTCTAAGTTTTTATATTTTTTAATTTTTTGAATATCAAATTTACTGATCTTTCCTCCACAAATTTCAGATATTAGTTGAGAGGCTTTTTGCAAGCCAAGTTCTACTGATTGAGGGTCAATTCCTCTTTCAAATCTAAATTTAGCATCGGTATCAATGTTCAGTAATTTTGAAGTTTTTCTAATTGATCTTGGTATAAAGTATGCAGACTCCAATAAAATATTTTTAGTTTCTAACTCAGTACCAGAACGTGTTCCTCCAATTACCCCTCCTAAGCCTAACACACCAGATTGGTCAGATATAACACACATTCCATCATCTAATTTATATTCCTTGTTATCTAGAGCCTCAAAAGTTTCACCTTTTTTTGAGTTTCTTACTATAATTTCTTTGTCAATTTTATCTGCATCATATGCATGTAGAGGTCTATTTAAATCTAACATGACATAATTGGTAATATCTACAATTGCTGAAATTGGTTTTTTGACCAAGAGTTTCAATTTTTTCTTTTAACCATTTTGGGCTTTCTTTATTGGTTACTCCTTTTATGAGACAACTCGCAAAGATTGTACAACCTTGATTTTTATCTTTTGTAATTGAAACTTTAATATTTTGTGATCCATCTTTCTTGGTGTTTTTATGTGAAATACTCTTTAATTTACCTGCTCCTGCTGCAGCTAAATCCCTGGCTATACCTCTAACTCCTAAACAGTCAGGTCGATTTGGAGTTATTGATAGATCAACAACCTTTTCAGTATTATTTTTAAAAAAATTTTTACCTATTTTGTCAGAATATTTGCTTTGTTTTAATTCTGTTATACCCTCACTTTCATCTGATAATTTTAATTCTGACTCCGAACATAGCATCCCATATGAAGTTACTCCTCTAATCTTGCTGACTGTAAGTTTCATATTATTTTTTGGAATTACTGATCCAGGACCAGCATAAACAGTCAAAAGATCTTTTTTAGCATTTGGTGCTCCACAAACGACTTTAACAATTTTTTGTTGCCCTATATCAACATCACATACCCTAAGTCTGTCCGCGTTTGGATGTTGCTCAGCATTTATAATTTTTGCCACTTTAAAATTATCCAAATCAAAGCCTATATTTTCAAAGCTCTCAACTTCAAGTCCAATATCTGTCAATTTATCAATAATCTGAGTATCTTTATGCTTGGTTTCAAGGTGTTCCTTTAACCAACTCATTGTAAATTTCATCTGCTTAGACCTCTATAATTTGATGGAACGTCTAATGGATCAAACCCAAAATGATTAAGCCATCTATAGTCAGTCTCAAAAAAAGCTCTTAAATCATTTATGCCGTATTTCAACATTCCAAGTCTATCAATTCCAATACCAAAAGCATAACCTTGGTATTTATCTGGATTTACATTCACATTTTTCAAGACATTTGGATGTACCATTCCACATCCAAGAATTTCTAACCATTTATCTCCCTCACCAATAACTATTTTTCCGTCCTTTAACTCGTAACCAATATCAACTTCTGCGGATGGTTCAGTAAAAGGAAAATGACTAGGTCTAAATCTCATTTTAATTTTATCGACTTCAAAAAAAGATTTTATGAAGTAATTTAAACAGCCTTTTAAATGACCCATATTTATATCTTTATCAATATGAAGTCCTTCGACTTGATGAAACATTGGGGAATGGGTTTGGTCACTATCAGATCTATATGTTCTTCCAGGAGCGATAATTTTAAATGGAGGTTTTCCATTCAACATCGTTCTAACTTGTACAGGAGACGTATGAGTTCTTAATAATATTTCTTTATTTTTATCTAAATAAAAAGTGTCATGCATATCTCTTGCTGGATGATTATCAGGAGTATTTAATGCAGTAAAATTATAATGCTCATTCTCTACATCTGGCCCTTCTTCTACACTGAAGCCTATTTCAGAAAATATTGAAGATATCTCATCAATAACTTGCGAGACAGGATGAATTTTTCCTTGTTTTATTTCTCTCTCAGGTAAAGTTACATCTAATTTTTCATTCTCAAGTTTAGAGTTAATTTCTTTAATTTCAATTTCTTGAAGTTTGGAATTTATTTTTTCTTGAAGTTCCTCTTTTATTGAATTTAAATCTGAAGCAAATTTTTTTCTTTCATCATTGGGTAATGAGCCTAAAGTTTTAAAAAAATTTGAAATTTGTCCATTTTTACCAAACAATTCAGTTTTTATTTGATTTACATTTTCTATGTCTAGATTGTTGTTTAATTTTTTTAAATATTCATCTTTAATTTTTTTTATATCGGACATATTCGTAGAATATTTGTTAACTCTAGAAAAACAACAATGAAAATTAGTTTAATGCTGCTTGAGCTTTTTTAACTATAGTTTTGAATGCTTCTGGATTGTCATAAGCTATTTCAGCAAGTATTTTTCTATCTATTTTAATACCTGTCTTATTTAGGCCGTTAATAAATTTAGAATAAGTTAAACCTTCAGATCTAACTCCAGCGTTAATTCTTTGAATCCAAAGTGACTTAAAATCTCTTTTTTTGTTTCTTCTATCTCTATAGGCATACTGCATAGCTTTTTCCATTGCCTGCCTGGCAACTCTTATGGTATTTTTTCGTCTACCCCACTGTCCCTTTACAGCTTTTAATACTTTTTTATGTTTAGCTCTACTTGTTACACCTCGTTTTACTCTAGCCATATTATCCTCTTAGATTATACGGCATGTAAGATTTTACAATTTTACCATCTTGTTTAGACATTACCGTAGTTCCTCTTTGCTTCCTAATCTGTGAATTTGTTCTTTTAATCATACCATGTCTTTTTCCAGCTTGAGCAGTTATAACTTTGCCTCTAGCTGATATTTTAAATCTTTTTTTTGCTGAACTTTTTGTTTTTAATTTAGGCATAATTTTTGTGGGGTTATACAAATATTAATATTAATTTACAACCAGAAATAAGGCTTATAAAGGCTGGATAACCATAATCATTTGTTTACCATCAAACTTAGGCTGAAGCTCAACTCGTCCAACTGGCTCCATATCCTGTTTGATCTTATCCATCAACTCATTACCCAAGCTTGAATGCTGTAATTCTCTTCCTTTAAATCTTATTGTAAATTTTACCTTGTCTCCTTTAGCAATAAATTTTTGTGCATTTTTTATTTTAAAAGTATAATCATGTACTTCTGTAACAGGTCTTAATTTAATTTCTTTTAATTCAATCTTTTTTTGCTTTTTCTTTGCTTTATTTGCTTTTTTTTGAGCATCGTATTTATATTTTCCCATATCCATTATTTTACAAACTGGAGGTTTTGCATTTGGAGCAATTTCAATTAAATCTAAACCTTCCTCTTTCGCTCTATTAATTGCATCTTGTAAATTAAGAATACCTAAGTTATCTCCGTTACTTGCGATGACTTGAACATCTTGAGAAGTTATCCTTTGGTTAGTTCTAGGACCTTTTGGCTTAGTTCTTTTCTGAAAGTAGTTTTGTTTAAAATCTGCCACTTAAATTGAAGGTGCTTTATTTAAAGCAGAATATTTTTTTAAGAATTCTTTTAATTCCATAGTTTCTTGTTTTTTAGAATCCAATTTTCTAATAGTTACTGTGTTGCTGTCAACTTCTTTTTTTCCACATATAAGTAACATTGGGACTTTAGTTAATGAATGTTCCCTAATTTTGTAATTCAAATTATGATTTTTTAAATCAACTTCAGAACTTAAACCTACTTTTTTTAATTCATTATTTACTAGTTTTGCATATTCATCAAAATCATTTGAGATTGGGATAACTATAGTTTGGACTGGGCAAAGCCAAAATGGTAATTTTCCAGAATAATTTTCAATTAAAATTCCTATAAATCTTTCTAATGACCCAAATAAAGCTCTGTGTAACATAACTGGTACCTTTTTGTTTCCATCACTATCTACATACGAAGCACCTAATCTTTCTGGTAAATTAAGATCAACTTGTAAAGTTCCACATTGCCAATCTCTTCCGATTGCATCTCTTAAAACAAATTCAATTTTAGGCCCATAAAAAGCACCTTCACCTTTATTTATAGAGTATTCTAACTTTGTTACTTTTATAGCCTCCAATAATGCTGCCTCTGATTTATCCCAAACTTTATCGTCCCCAACTCTTAACTCTGGTCTATCAGAGTATTTTAAAATTACATCTTCAAATCCTAAATCTTTATATATTTCCAAAATCAAATTTGTTACGCTTAAACATTCCTGTGTAATTTGTTCTTCTGTGCAAAAAATATGTGCATCATCTTGAGTAAATGCTCTTACACGTAATAATCCATGAAGAGCTCCAGAAGGTTCATACCTATGAACTTTTCCAAATTCTGACATTTTTAATGGTAAATCCCTATAACTTTTTAAACCTTGATTGAAAACCTGAACACAACCAGGACAATTCATTGGTTTTATAGCAAAAACTTTTTCATCAGGTGTAGTAGAAGTGTACATATTTGCGCCAAACTTTTCCCAATGGCCAGATTTTTCCCAAAGTGATCGATCTAATATTTCTGGAGTGTTTATTTCCTGATATCCTGCAGTTTCTTGTTTCATTCTCATATATGAAATAAGTTTCTGAAATAAGTTCCATCCTTTTTGATGCCAAAACACTGATCCAGGACTCTCTTCTCGGAAATGAAAAAGATCCATTTCTTTACCAATTTTTCTATGGTCTCTCTTTTCTGCTTCTTCGATTCTTGTTAAATAATCGTCTAACTCTTTTTGAGTGGACCAGCTGGTACCATAAACTCTTTGTAACATTTCATTATTTGAGTCGCCTCTCCAATAAGCACCAGAGACTTTTGTTAATTTAAAATATTTTCCAATTTTACCAGTTGAAGTTAAGTGGGGACCTCTGCATAAATCATGCCAATCACCATGAAAATATAAAGATACTTCCTCACCCTCTGGAATACTCTCTATAATTTCCGCTTTATATATTTCTCCCTTTTTTTTAAAATGTTCAATTGCATCATTTCTTTTCCAAACTTCTCTGTAAGTTTTTTCGTCTCTATCTACGATTTCTCTCATTTTATTCTCTATTTTTTCTAAATCTTCAGAGGTAAAAGGTTCCTTTCTAGCAAAATCATAATAAAATCCATCT
>CACKHK010000002.1 GCA_902599955.1 uncultured Pelagibacteraceae bacterium | reverse complement strand
TTTTCATCTACAGCGTACCTTGAAATTCCCCCATCAAGATGATCATAAATTCCTTTTGAGCAAAGGTTGGTAAGCAAAGTTTCAACAGGTTTAAAATAATTAATATTTTTGGTTTTTAAGTAAAAATAAAACATTGCATCAAATAAATAAAATTGTGGAAACTTTGGAGCTCCTTTAAAGCTGCCGTTACTTTCATCTAGATAATTGATAATTTTTTCAACAAATGGCTCTAAAGGTTGGTTTAAAACTGCAGATCTTTGATTTATTTTTGAAAAAATATCTTTTACTTGAGGGGCTTGAGCTAAGATTTTTTCTCTATTCTCTTTGTAAACATTGTGAACATTATTTAAGACTTTTTTAAAGTCCGGTCTTCCTTGAATTTCTTTTGGTGGGAAATATGTTCCACCTGTAAATGGCACACCATTTTCATCTAAAAACATTGATAATGGCCATCCTCCCTGAGCACCAGTTAATATTGATAAACTTTTTTGAAAAACATAATCTAAATCTGGCCTTTCTTCTCTATCAACTTTAATATTTATAAATTTTTCATTCATAAGTTTGGCAGTTTCCTCATTTTCAAAGCTTTCATGTGCCATTACATGGCACCAATGACAGCTAGCGTATCCAACACTTAAAAATATTGGTTTTTTTTCTTTTTTGGCTTTTTCTAAAGTTTCTTTATTCCATGGAAACCAATCAACAGGATTATCCTTATGTTGTTGAAGGTAAGGGCTTTTCTCTTTTTTTAAAATATTAGACAATTTAGTGATGATAGAAAGGTTTTCTTGCAAAAATATTTCTAACCATAGGCTCAAAATCTTTCAAAGTCATTGATTTATAATTTGGATCAAATGAAGCTTGGTCATAATTTTCACAAAAATCTACTGTTGCTTGATAATGTTCTGCATCTTTATATTTTTCTCTAGCATTTTTATCTCCGCCTAAATGTTCAGCAGAATAATAAGTTTGAAATAAACCATGATGCAAAATAATCCAGTAAGTTTTTTCCGATACGTATGGTTTAATTACTGAAGCTGCGTATTGTGAATGATTCATTGGAGCTAGCTCGTCCCCAAGATCGTGTAGTAACGTGGCTACTACCATTTCTTCGCTTTCACCATTTTTAAATGCTCTTGTTGCTGCTTGTAAAGCATGTTCCAGTCTAGTTATTTGATATCCTTCAAGAGTAGTAGTTTGTGATGCTAAATATTTTAGAATTCTATCTGCTGTTTTTCTTTCATATTGACTTTCTAACTTTTCTAAAAGTTGATAATCATCTTTTGTACCATTTTTCATTTCAGTAAAACTTACTTTTTTCATATTAATTATTTGATGCTGTACTTAATAATGAAAGTTGTGTTACTTTATCTTCACCAAGTTCATCAATTATTTTTACAGGATATTCACCTGTAAAATGGTGATCTGTCAATTGTGGGTAATTATTGTTTCTTTTATCAAAACCCATTCCTAAATATAAGCCGTTTAAGCTTAAAAATTTAAGAGATTTTGCTTTAATAAATTCACAAATTTCATCTGTAGATTTATTCGCAGCCATGAGTTCTTTTTTAGTAGGTGTATCAACTCCATAAAAGTCAGGAAACTTTATTTCTGGACTTGCTATCCTAACATGAACTTCCTTAGCGCCAGAATCGTAAAGCATTTTGACTATTTTAGACGATGTAGTTCCTCTTACTAAAGAGTCATCTACTAAAATTATTTTTTTATTTTTAATGACAGATAGATTTGGATTTAATTTTAATTTTACTCCAAGACTTCTAATTTGCTGTGAGGGTTCAATAAAAGTTCTGCCCACATAATGATTCCTAATTAAACCTAAGTCAAATTTCATTTTTTTTTCTTCGGCATATCCCAATGCTGCTGCATTTCCGGAATCTGGCACTGGCACAACTAAATCTGCATTAATTTTGTCCTCTTTTGCAAGTTGAGCGCCAAAATTTTTTCTATACTCATAGGCTGTTTTGCCATTTAAAATACTATCTGGTCTTGAAAAATAAATATACTCAAATACGCAAGGCCTTATTTTTTTTGGAGGAAAAGGTTTTACACTTTTCAATTCGTCATTTTCAATATAAACAATTTCTCCATTTTCTACTTCTCTAACAAATTTAGCCCCAATAATATCAAAGGCACATGTTTCAGATGCAAGAACATAGGAATTTTTTAACTTCCCAATCACCAATGGTCTTATCCCATATGGATCTCTAACACCAATAAGTGTATTTTGTGTCATCATTACAAGTGCATAACCACCCTGAATTTGAAAAATTGCATCTATAATCTTATCAATAGTTTTAACTCTTTTAGATTTAGCTATTAATTGAACGATAGTCTCAGTATCAGAGGTTGTGTAAAAAATGGCACCATCTTGAACTAGCTTATTTCTTAAAGTTATGGCATTTGTAAGATTACCATTATGTGCAACACCGATACCGCCTGCGTTTGTATCAGCAAAAAATGGCTGAACATTCCTTAAAGCCGTTCCTCCAGTTGTTGAGTAACGATTATGACCTATTGCATGTTTTCCAGGAAGTTTTTTTATAACTTTTTCATCATTAAAGTTGTCTCCAACCAAACCAAATCTTTTTTCTGAATGATATTTTTGGCCATCATATGATACAATACCACAACCCTCTTGCCCTCTATGTTGAAGAGCATGAAGACCTAAAGCAGTTAGTGTAGAGGCATCATTAGAATTACTTATACCAAAAACAGCACATTCCTCCTTAATTTTTGGATTATATATCTTGAACTTTTTCCTTAGTTTTCTCATAATCTTTTTTATCTGGGAATTCTTTTATAAGATAGTTACTACCTTTTTCAACCCATGCATACGTAAAAGCATCATTTAAGTTAATTGGCCATTTATTATGATTATAGACTATATTTATAGTTGTATAGATACACACTATTATAACGTAAGCTCTTATAAAGCCAAAAAAGAAACCAAAGATTCTATCTAAATTTCCTAGCACAGAATATGTGATAGCTCTATTTATTCCTTTGTTTATTAATAAAATTAAGAAAATTACTATTACATATAAACCTAAGCCAACAACTAGATCTAGAACGTATTCACTATCAATAATATCTTTTAAATACGGTTTTGCTTTTGGAAATAAGAAAAGCGTTATTACATAAGCTAGAAGCCATTTAGAGGCTGACAAAATACTCAAAACAAAACCATTTTTTGTACATTTAATTAATGAGAGTAACGTGAAAACTAAGTAGATAATATCAAATGTATATAAATTACTTAGTGTGTTTTTAAAAATTTCAACCACTTATTTTATTTTAAAAGGTTTAAATACTAAAAGAAGAGATGGTAATAAAGTTAAAACGGATACCATAGCTAACAGCATTGCAATTCCCGTAAAGATCCCAAAATAAATTGTCGGGATAAAATTAGATAAAATCAGAATAGAAAAACCAAAAACAATAGTAATAGATGTATTTAGTATTGCCACACCGACTGTTGAATGACAATATTTGATAGTTTTATTGTAATCTTTTAAATAACTCAATTCTTCTTTAAATCTATAAATATAATGAATACTATTATCTACTGCTATTCCAATTGTAATAGCTGCAATTGTTATAGTCATCATATCCAGAGGTATTCCTACTAAACCAATTATCCCAAGTATAAAAAAAGCTGCAATAAGGTTCGGTACTACACCTATAAGTGAAATTTTGATATTTCTAAAAAGAATTAAAAACATTATTAAAATTCCAATCATAACAAATCCAAGAGTTAATATTTGAGATTTAAACAAACTTTGAAGTAAATTGTTGAATAGTATGAGCACCCCTCCAAGTTTGAATTCATCTTTTTTAAAACCTAATTTATTTTCTAAATCAAAATTAATTTTACTAATAAGTTCATTTCTTCTTAATCCATCTAAAGAGTCTTTTATTCTCATACTTATTCTTGCTTCAGAAGCATCAATTGAGATGTATGGATCTATTATTTCTTTTTTTATTGAATCAGGAATTTTTGTATAAAGAACACCCATTTCTAATGTTCCAAGTGGTTTGTTATTATTTAATTTAGTTGCAACTTCGACTATTGAAGCAAAAGATAAAACTTTGCCGATAGCCTCAATATTATCAAGATAATTATGAACTCTATTTATTTTATCTATTTTATCTTTTGTAAACCAATATTTATCATCATTTTCTTCTTCATCACCCCAGTCATTTTCATTATCTTTTTCCTCATCTTTTGTAATTGGAAATTTTAAAATTACTTCTAATGGTGTTGTTCCACCAAGTTTTTCATCTATCAACTTCATCCCCTGATATATTTCAGTTTTTTTATTAAAATAATTAATGAAACTATTTTCTACTTCCAACTTAGAAATACCAAAAATACTTAAAAATATGATTAAACTAGTTAATCCAAAAATATAATTTTTATTATTAAGAGATAGATTGCCTAAAAAATTTGTAATTTTTGAATCTTTCTCATTAGTCATAGAAAAATCTGAGTTTTGTATGAAACTTAGCAGTGTTGGAAGAAGTGTAAATGTGATCAATAGAGATGTAATCAACCCAAAAGTCATCATCCAGCCAAAATCTATTATAGGTTTTATTTCACTAAATATTAATGACAAAAAAGCACAAATAGTTGTTATGACAGTGTAAAAAATTGGCCATATCATTTTTCTTGTTGTTAAGATTATAATTTCAGATTTATTTTTATTTGAAAATTGCTTACTCAATTGTAAATATCTAGTGCTCATATGAATATTCATCGCCATTGTTAGAATTAACATCAAAGCAATAAAGTTTGATGAAATGACAGTAACTTTCCACCCAACTAATCCAAGAAACCCAATCATTAAGACTACAGAAAAGAAACAGCTACTGATTGGTATTATTATCCATATTAATTTTCTAAACACATACCAAAGAGTTATAATAATAAAAGCAAGTACGCCTAGACCAAAAGTAATAATATCTTTTTTTATAAAAGTCATCATATCGTCAGCGATCATAGGAATACCGCCAAGAAAAATTTGTGTATTTTGATTGTATTTTTTTATTACTTCTCTTATTTCTAAAATATTTTGGTGTCTCTCTTTTTTAATTTTATCTTTTAAAAATTCTAATTCTTTCTTTGATTTGTTCTCTTTTTCCTCAGTAAATGGCTTTATATAAACAATTATTCCACTCGTTTTTGCATCTTCACTAATAACAAAGTTTCTAAACACAGGACTATTAAGTATTTCATCAAAAGCTCTTTTTTTATCAACATTCTCACTTTTTAACGTTTTAAAATTTTGAATACGATCAACTAATTTTTCATCAGTTACATCTAACAAAGGAATGTCCAATAACGTAATAACGTTGTATACCCAGTTTAAGTTTTGTAACTCATTTTTAAGCTCAGAAAGATTTTTAATTGATTCCTCTGAAATCATTTCACCTTTTGGCGAATAGGTGAGTACTAAAAACTCTTTAGCACCATATCTATTATTAATTTCATTTAAATATTTAAGATCTGGATCATTTTCTAATAATAAGGTTTCCGAGCTTGCATCCAACCGAAAGTTTTTTGAGAAGTAAAATGCTGAAATTAATATTATTATGAGTATTAAAAAAACAAACTTCGGTTTTTCAATAATATTTTTTTGATAAAAGTTAGCTAACATTTGATATTAGCTTTTATAATTTATATTAATTATTTTGAATATCCTTAAATTTTGTAAACATTTCTTCAAATTCAAGCATTATTGTACCTGTAGGGCCGTGTCTTTGCTTAAGTATAAGAAGTTCTGCCAAATGAGAAATTTCATTCATTTTTGCTTGCCACTCTGCGTGTTCAACGGTTGCAGGTCTTGGCTCTTTATTTTTCAAGTAATAAGACTCTCTAAATACAAACATTACTACATCTGCATCTTGCTCAATCGAGCCAGATTCACGTAAATCAGAAAGTAATGGTTTTTTATCATCTCTTTGTTCAACTGCTCTTGAGAGCTGTGAGAGAGCCAATACTGGAACTGATAGTTCTTTGGCCAGAGCTTTAAGTCCTTGAGTTATTTCAGAGATTTCTTGCACACGTCCATCTTTAAAACTAGTTCCCTTCATTAATTGAATATAGTCAATAACAATCATGTCTAAACCATGTATTCTTTTAATTCTTCTTGCTCTATTGCTTAGAGCTGCGATTGAAATTGCTGGCGTTTCATCAATATATAATGGAAGATCCGCAATATTTTTTGAGGTCTCTATAAATTTATCAAATTGTTCCTCCGAAATTTTACCTCTTCTTATATCATTCGATTTTATTCTTGATTGCTCTGCGAGAATTCTTGTTGATAACTGCTCTGAAGACATTTCTAATGAAAAAAAAGCTATACAAGATTTTTCTCCTTTATCTTGAATATTTTTTGCAGCATAAAATGCTATATTAGTTGCTAAAGCAGTTTTTCCCATTGAGGGTCTTCCAGCAATAATTATTAAATCTGACTTATGCATTCCACCTAATCTATCGTCTAAATCTTTTAACCCTGTGGGAACTCCAACAATTCCCTCTTCATTTTTATAAGCATTTGATGCCATCTCTATAGTTTGACGCATCGCATCATCAAATTTTATAATAGATGAATTAAATGATCCTTTTTCAGCTAAATCAAATAGTGATTTTTCAAAATTTTGAATAATTTGTTGACCGTCATTATCTAAATCATTTAATTTTGCTGTATCAATTATGTTATCTGAAATTTTTATTAATTCCCTTTTTACATACAAATCATAAATTAACTTTGAGTATTCAATGCTTTGCCTCATAGATGTTGAAAATTTAGTGATTTTAACAAGATATTCTGGAATATCTAATTCATCTTTTTCATTTTCGAAATGATTTTTCAATGTGATCGGATTTGCTAACATTCCTTTATAAATTAAACTTTCAATAGCATTAAAAATTTTTTGGTGCATTGGATCGTAAAAATTTTTACTACTAATTAATAAGCTAATTTCATCAAATATCTCATTTGAGAGTAGTATAGAGCCTATAACTGACTGTTCTGCTTCTATATTGTTTGGTAATTCTTCAATTTTATTTTTAATTAAGTTTAATGATTGAGACACTTATCAAATTTATACATTAGATAAGAAAATACAATTGTTTAATCTATTTGGGGAAAAAAATGTATAATTATTTTATTTCTTCTTGTGCCACTGTTTTAATTACAATCTGTGTTTGAACCTCAGAATGTAAATTAATTGTAACATTAAAATCGCCTATTGATTTAATTTCCTTCGAAGGTTGTATTAAAGAAGGATTTATTTTAACTTGCTCTGTTTCTTGTAAAACTTTTGAAATTTCAGTAGGTTTAACGGATCCGTATAATTCATTGTTTTCAGTGCTTAATTTTTTAATTGTGTAAGTCTTATCTTTTATTTTATCGAAAATTATTTTTGCTTCTTTTTTTCTATCTTGGTCTTTTTTTCCCAATTCTTGTTTAATTTTTTCTACTTCTTTTATATTTTCTTTAGATGCGAATAGAGCTTTATTCTTCGATATAAGGAAGTTTCTAGCAAAACCTCTTTTTACATCAATTATTTCTCCAATTGATCCTACTTTTCTAACGTTTTCTAATAATATAACTTTCATATTATAACAATGCCAAGTTTCGAGCTCTTTTAATCGATAAAGATAATTCTCTTTGCTTTTTCTGACTTACAGAGGTTATCCTTGAAGGTAAAATTTTACCATTTTCAGATATATATCTTTTTAAAAGCTTTATGTTTTTATAGTCAACTGCAGGAGCTCCTTTTCCAGACAAAGGACATTTTTTTTTAAATTTATATTTTTGATTTTGAAAAATACTAAGTTTTGCAAAGTTACTTTGTTTAGTTTTTTTTTTATTATTTCTTTTTTTCATAAATTATTTAGCTTGAGGAAGGATCTTTATCTTCATTTTTTTTAAAGTAATCTGTATCTAAATCAAATTTTTTTACTTTAACAGTCAAATATCTTAACAAATTTTTATCTATTTTTTCATTTTTTTCTAATTCAGATATTGTTTTTCCATTAGCTTTTATTTTGAAATGAATATAATTGCCCTTCTTATTCTTTTTGATCAAGTATGATAAATTCATTAATCCCCAATTTTCTAGTTTTACTACATTGCCTTCAAACTTCTCGACAATATTAGAGTATTTATCTTGTATCTGCTTTAATTGTGTAGGACTAACATCTTGTCTTGCTATAATAGTATGCTCGTATAAGTTCATAATAAATCTTTCAAAAAACAGAGGATATACTATTATAATTTTTTAATTACAATATAAAAAATAGGATTTTTGCTTAATTTTTTCTATGTTTTCTGTTTTATTTCCAGGACAAGGTTCTCAATCGGTTGGTATGGCAAAAGAATTATATGATAATTTTGATTACGTTAAAGATATTTTTAATGAAGCTAACGACATATTAAATTTGTCTATAAGTAATATAATTTTTGAAGGTCCAAAAGAAACTTTAGATCAAACTGAAAATACACAACCAGCAATATTCCTGGTAAGTTATTCAATATTTAATGTAATAAAAAAAGAAACCAAATTTGATATAGACAAAGCAAATTTTTTTGCTGGACATTCTTTGGGAGAATATTCAGCGTTATCATGTGCAGGTGTAATCAATTTTAAAGAAACGGTAAACCTTCTTAAAATCAGAGGAAATGCAATGCAAAATGCAGTTCCTAAAAATGAAGGTGGCATGGTTGCAGTTTTGGGCGAAGAAATAAAAAAAATTGAAGAAATAATTAAAAATAATAGTGATAAATATAATTGTTTTTTGGCCAATGATAACTCCAATGGCCAAGTAGTTGTCAGTGGTAAAATAAAAGATATTGATCAATTTATAATTGATTTAAAAAAATTAAATATCAAAAATATTAAATTACCTGTCTCTGCACCATTTCATTGTCCTTTAATGAAACCTGCAACTGACATTATGAGTAATGAATTAAATCAAACTAAATTTTATATTCCAAATAATATGATAGTTTCAAATGTAACAGCAGAACCTTCAAATGATCCTGATAATATTAGGAAACTTTTGATAAATCAGATAGAAAAACCGGTAAGATGGAGAGAAAGTATAATAAATATGATTAAATTAGGAAATAAAAAATTTATTGAAATAGGTCCAGGCAAAGTATTATCTGGACTTGTAAAAAGAATCGATAAAAATGTTGAATTATTTCAAGTAAACAATATGAATGATCTTGATAATCTTACAAATAAATGATTGACCTAAAAAATTTGAATATAATCTTAACTGGAGCCACAGGTATAATAGGTAATTCTATAGTTGATAAATTAATTTCTGCAGGTGCGAAAATTCTAGCAACAGGTACAAATGAGCAAAAACTTAAAACACTTAAAGATAAATATCATGACCTAAATATTTTAAAATTTGATATAAATGATCATCCAAAAATTGAGCAATTTGTTGAAGAATGTAATAAAATTTTGTCAAATAAAATTGATGTATTGATCAACAATGCTGGAGTTACTCAAGACAATTTATCTATAAGGATGAGAGAGGAAGAATGGAAAAAAGTAATTGATTTAAATCTTACCTCAACATTTCTGATTACAAAAAATGTTATTAAAAAAATGTTAAAATCAAAAAGTGGAAAAGTTATAAATATTACCTCTGTAGTTGGGCATACAGGCAATATTGGTCAAGCTAATTATGCCGCATCAAAAGCTGGAATAATTGCAATGTCTAAAAGTCTTGCTCTCGAATATGGAAAAAAAAATATTACAATAAACAGTATATCACCTGGTTTTATAATCTCAGATATGACGGCTAAAATTAGTCAAGAGCACACAGATATGATGAAATCAAGAATATCGCTTAATAAATTTGGCACTCCAGAGGATGTAGCTAATTCAGTCGTTTTTTTGAGTTCAAATTTATCGGATTATATAACGGGAGAAACTTTACATGTTAATGGAGGCATGTATTTTAGTTGACAAAATAGATAAAATATTTATTAACAAAATAATTATAAGGAACAAAATGTCAGATGATATTTCAAGTAAAGTAAAAAAAATTGTTGCAGATCACTTAGGAATTGACGAAGCAAAAGTAAACGAAGAATCAAGCTTTATAGACGATCTTGGAGCAGATAGTTTAGATACAGTCGAGCTAGTTATGGCTTTTGAAGAAGAATTTGGATCTGAAATATCTGATAGTGATGCTGAAAAAATTTTGACTGTTGGAGACGCAGTTAAATTTATTGAGAACAAAGCTAACTAATTTTTTACTTAAATGGCCGATAAAAAAGATGGGGTGATAGTAATTCTATCCTCACCTTCTGGCGCTGGAAAAACAACTTTAGTAAAAAAGATTTCATTAAGAAAAAATTTTAAAATTTCAATTTCACACACTACACGCAAACCAAGGTTAAACGAAAAAAACGGTAGAGACTATTATTTTATAGATAATAAAAAATTTAAGCTTTTAATTAAAAAGAAAAAGTTTTTAGAACATGCCAAAGTCTTTAAAAATTATTACGGTTCTTTAAGAGAAACTGTTATAGAAAAGTTAAATAAGGGTGAAAACGTAATTTTTGATATAGATTGGCAAGGAACTCGTCAAATAATAAGTAAGAAACTTAAATACAAGATAATAACTATATTTATTCTTCCACCATCAAAAAAAGAGTTATTTAATAGATTGCTAAAAAGAGATCAAAAAGATAAAAAAATTGCATCTGAAAGAATGAAACAATTTAAAGCAGATGTGATGCATTGGAAAGATTATGATTTTACAGTTATTAATGATAAAGTTGAACTCTGTTATAAGGAAATAATTAATTTTATTAATAAAAGAAAAAAATCTAGTGTTAATCTAGACTACAATAAAAAAAATATAAGAAACCATATTAAAAGATTAATCCAATAGATTTTCGTATATTTCACAAATTTTATAATAGGTGAAATTATTTAAATTTTGAGGTCTAAGATTTAGATCTAAACTTAATTTTTTTGAGATATTTTGAAAATCTTTAAATAAAAACTTTAAGGGTTTTTTAATCATCTTACGTTTTTGGCTAAAAAAAATATTTGTAATATGCTCTAAATTTTTTGGATCTTTTAAATTATAAATTTTTTTTTTTGGTGTAAAAACCAGCAATGTGCTTTTCACTTTCGGTGCTGGTTTAAAACATGACGGTTCTATATCTGCAATTTTTTCTATTTCCATTTTCCAATTAGATATTATTGAGAGTCTTCCATAGTTTTTAGTATTTGTTTTAGCAATTATTCTATCTGCAACTTCTTTTTGAAACATAAGTACAAATTTTTTACAAAAACTATCTAGATTTTCAATTTTGATCCATTTTGTTAATATTTGAGTTGATATATTGTAAGGTAAATTTCCAAAAATTATCAATTTTTTATTATAAAAATCTTCATATGAAAATTCCATCATATCATCATTAACAATTTTTATTTTATTTCCAAATTTTTTATTTAAGTATTCTACAAGTCTCTTGTCTTTTTCAATTACTATTAAATCTTTTGGGTTCTTCTCTAAAATTTTTTCAGTTAGTTTTCCAGTACCCGGACCAACCTCAATTACAACATCCTTATTGTTAACGTCACCTGTTTCAGAAATTAAATTTATAATGTTTTCGTCATTCAGAAAGTTCTGACCTAAGCTTCTTTTAGCAAAAAAACTCATCTAATTTTGTTTAAAAAATCAAAAGCATAAAAAATTGATGCTGGATCAGACTTATTTTTACCTATCATTTCAAAATTAGGTCCGTGATCAGGCGTTATTTTTACAAAAGGTAATCCAATTGTCACATTTATTGCATTAAATTTGAATAACGTTTTTGCAGGAGTTAGGACTTGGTCATGATACATTCCAACTACAACATCAAATTTTTTAATATTTTTTTCTAAGAAAAAAGTATCTGCTGATATTGGACCTTCAACATTAACTCTCTTTTTTTTTAAATATTTAACTGCTGGAATAATTTCTTTTTTTTCTTCACTAATAGCATCTGTGCTTTCACAATGTGGGTTTAAGCCAAGAACTGCAAACTTTGGTGTTTTTTTTAATCTTTTTTTATAAAATTCATTTATTTGTGTAACATTGTTTATTATTTTGTTTTTTTTTATTAAATTACTGACCTTTTTTATTGGTATGTGTGTTGTAAGAGGATTAACAGATAAATTTTTATTAAATATTAACATTACAGGTTTTTTTGAACCTGTCTTGAAAGCAATATATTCTGTTATACCTGGAAACTTTTTTTTTAGGAAATGCTTCTTTGAAATTGGACCATTAATTAGTGCATGTATTCTATTATTCTTAATTAATTTTAAACTACGGCTAAAGCAATCCTCTATATATCTATTTGAAAAATTTGAAATATTAGAAAAAGGTTTTTTAAATTTATAATTTATATTTAAAATATTAATTCTTCCTCTTAATGAGTCATTTATATTTGTTATTTTATTTATTCGCATCTTATAATTTAGATATTTCATCTGTTTCTTAAATAATTCGTAACTTCCAATTAAAACAATTTTTTTTTTTATTTCTCTAAATTTTTTATTTTTAAAATATTTCAATAAAATTTCAGAGAAAGTCGAATTGGGTTCTCCAAGCACTATAAGAATAATTTTAGAATTCATTTATTTCTATATTTTTTTTTAATCTTTTATAAAATATATTTGAAAAACTATTCAATTGTCTATTTGTTTCACTATTAATAAGTTTTTTTAATTGTTCTTCTAAGCTTATTTTTTGTTTAATTTCTTTTTTGTCATTTAATTTAATCAAAATGTAACCCTTCTGAAGTTTTAAGGGTTTAGTAATTCCATTAATATCTAATTTACTAATTTCATTTATGATTTTACTCGATATTTGTAATTCATTAATCCAACCAATCAAACCACCTCTATTTGATGTATTGGAAGTACTATAAATACTTGCTGTATTTTCAAATCCAATATTTTTAATGCTTTCATTAATTTTTAAAATTTTTTTATCTAAATTTTCTTCTAAGCTATTTTCAAAAAATATTTCTGACAAATTGTAGGAAAACTTTTTCTTTTCTTTTCTAATTTGTTCTTGTATCTTAATTTTTAATTCGTTTTTGTTAATAACAACATTTGATGAATATTTTTCATAAACCAACTGATTCCATAATGCTTCAATAAAAAATTTTTGCTTCACTATTTCATAATCTAAATCAAGATTTTTTAATATTTGAATAAAATCCTGTTTATTTTTTATATTTTTTTTTCGCAATAAATTTTTTTCTACTATTTCAATTATTTTTCTATTTTTAGAAAAATCAAAATACTTTTCTAATTCTTTTTTTTTTATTATCTCTGTAATGAGGGACTCTTCCGCAATGTTTTGTATTTTGGACTCTTGAAGCTCTTGTAATTTTGGATTTAAAAAAAATAAATACCTTTTTTCATTCTCAATATCTAAACTAGTGATTATTTCATCACCAATATTGACTTTTATTTCTATTAAGTCTCCAAAAACTTGATTATTGAAATTAAAAAAAAATATAATTACAAAAAATAACTTGACTATTTTCATTATTACTCAAAAATTGTATTTGCTGAGCCGCGTAATTCTGCAAATGGAATAAATTTTATTAAAAAATATAAGCTTTCATCTGGTACTAGACTTCCATCTCTAAAGAATTTTTTTTCATATTCAAAAGAGGCAGACAAACAATCTGTTTCATATTTGTAAGCCAATTTGTAGAATTGTGTAAAATCATCCTTAAGATCTTTAGTTGTGTCAAATTTTAACGAGTGCTCATTTGAAAATTTAACTTCTGTATTATTTTTTAATAATTCTGAATTACCTAGTTCATGGTTTTCTGTAATGTAATCGAAAGTGGTCACTATTTTATTTGAACCTAATTTAGCTGTAATAGCATCATAATTGGAAAATTTTAAATCTCTGTCATATGAAAAATTGTAATTTACTTCAAAGTTTTCATCTATTTTATAAAAAAAATCTCCAACTATATCTGATCTAGTTTGGTCCAATTTTGATTTGCTGGGCAATGTTTCATTCTTCTTATCTTTAAATACATTACCGATATTAAATCCAAGTATCTTTTCATTCGTCAAATTTTGTTTTTCAAATTCTAATCCCAATGTTAAAGATTTTCCCTTTTCAACCATATCCGATCTACCAATTCGATTTGGTGAAAAAATACTTCCGTAGTCTAATCTTGTATCTGAAGAAGAAATATTTTTTCCATTTGTTGGGCTGAATCTTAATTGAGCTATAGGTTTTAAAAAATTATTTTTATCATTTAAATTTTTCTTTAGTGGAAGTTCTGATTTAAGCAAAAAAGTACCAAAAATTTCATGATCATTTTTTTCTTCATACACAGTAGAATTTTCTGAGTATGTATTAAAATTTTTTAAAAAAAAACCGTAATCTGTTACTATTCCTTTTGATGAAATAAAATCATAAGACTCAAAATTAAAATCATTATTGATTAAAGTTTCATAAATATTTGTGTTATAAACTTTTTGAAAACCAGAGGAAGAAAATTTAAATTGACCGTTATAGCTGTTATCTAATTCTATTTCCTTATTAAAATCAAAATCAGGAAAAATATACTGATATTTATCGCTACTATTTTTTGATAAATCTTCATAAAGTCTTACTTTTGTTCTTAGATTTGTATTTTTGTCAATATCTTTATCAATTTCAAAATGAGAATTTAATACACTGTCGCTATCAATAATTGGTGTATAACTTTTAATGTCATGAATTTTAAGATAATTATCATTATTTACATTTTGCAATTTTAAATCAAAATTTGTATCTTCACTAAATTTACCACTTAAGTTTGCAAATATATGAGAACTGCTGTTACTGTCTTTCCTATTAAAACTAAAGTCTGTTATCAAATTTGAATTTTTAAAAGCCTCTCTGTATTCTGTGTGAAAAATTAAATCATTTTCAATATAAATTCTTGGTTTAAAAGTGAGATCTTTTGAATTCGACAAATTATAAAAATAAGGAATACTAAAAGATGATCCCAAATTACCTGAACCTTTGTAAAAAGGTGTTAAAAACCCTGATTTCCTTTTTACTGATGGATCAGGGTGATTAAAATAAGGAATAAAAGCTACTTTTTTATCAAAAACTTTAAACCATGAATTTTCATAAATGAATAACTTCCTTAATTTATCATGAGTAAAAATTTCGCTTTGCATTTCCCAACCTCTGCAGTTTTTATTCTCTTTACTACAAGTACTGAATACAGTTTTAAAAATTTTTGTTTTACTGTCATTAGAAGTAACAC
Organism: uncultured Pelagibacteraceae bacterium; assembly: GCA_902599955.1. GTDB lineage: Bacteria > Pseudomonadota > Alphaproteobacteria > Pelagibacterales > Pelagibacteraceae > Pelagibacter. The sequence goes on along the minus strand of CACKHK010000002.1, from coordinate 77,587 downwards.
CTCTTCCTTTTAATAAAGGATCATTTTTTTTATTTCCAAAGAATGAGTCTTCAAATTCTACAAATATTTCTTTCCCAATTATTTCATTAATTTTTAAATTAATTTTTGAATTTTCAAAAAAATAATTATTTAAATTTTTGTCAGTAATAATGATTTCTTTGGAAGAAATTATCTCTTTGTGTGTTTCAAAATTTAAACCTTTATTAAAAATAAATTTATTTTTATTTTCATCTAATATTGTTGTTAATTCATTGCTCGATATTTTATTGATATTTCTATCATATAAAATATCAGATGAATTAATTTTATATGTATCATCACTTACAATATATGTTTGGCTTTTTGAAAGTAATGTATTCTTAATGTCATTGTAAATTATTTTTTGACTTTCAATAAAAATTTTATTTTCATTATCAAAATATTTTACATCATCAATTACAATCAATTCGGATAGCTCTTTATTATAAATAAATTTATCACCTTCTATTATTATATTTTGAGAAGGAATATTTGCTTTTCCCTTAGTTGCAAAAATCATATTGCCTTCATTTTCTATTTTAATATTTTTTGAATCAAAAAAAATAGTATCCGCTTTCAAATATGAATTGATTAAAACTAAGAAAAATAAAATATAATATAATAAAGACTTAATTTTCATTTAATTTAATTAATCCTAGAGAACATATTAGAAATATAAGAACCTGTGGAAACCATACAGATAATTCTACAGGTAAAGTTTCATTTTTACCAAATAAGATAGAAAAATAATTAATATAATAAAATATTACTGAAACAATTACACCTATAACTACAAGGAAAAATCTCGATTTAATAAAGTTTAACTTAAACATTAACAACGCTCCAATAATAGTTGTAAGTGTTAAATAAAATGGTGTGCTGTATATTTTATTAAGGTGAAGTTTGACTTCCGTCGCCGAATAGCCAATTGATTTATAATTTTCTTTTAGTTCAATCAATTGAAAAATATTTAATGAATTTAGATTAGAGTATAAGTTTGAGATAATTTCACTATTAAATGATGAATTGTATTGAAATTTTTTATAACTTTCTGTCATTTTTTTTTCTGAATAAATTTTTACATCATTTAAGATCCAATTTTTATTATGAATATTCGCTCTCTTGGAAATAATTGTATTTATTAATTTATAATTTTCATCTAACTCTATTATTTCTAAGTTTTCTAAATTGCTTATTTTATATTTTTTAGCATTTACAAAATAAATTTTTTTTCCATCATCACTTTTTTCTTTAATCCATAAGCCATCTTGATTAACTACTGCTAAATGGTCCCCAGCATCTGAATATTTATATTTCATATTCAAATATAAACTTTTTAAATTTGCTGAAAATGAATAGTAGGCAATTATAATCATTATCCCTGTTAAAATTGAGACTACAGAAATTATCAAAGTTATTCTAATATTACCAACTCCATTACTTCTAAGCAGCTCTATTTCTTCATTTTCATAAAGATTTATAAAAAAAAACATTACTCCTAACAAATATATAAACGGAAGTATCTCAAAAATAACAGAAGGAATATTTAAAATTGTTAATATAATAGGGTAATAAAGTTCATTTTCTTTATCTTCAAAATACTTTATTTCTTCAAAAATATTTAAAAAAAAACTTAAAAAAATAAACACCATCAGTATGATACAAATATTTTTAAGAAAAAGTTTTGTTAAATAATTTTCATACTGTTTTAAAATCATAGATAACTCAATTTAAATTTAGTAAATATCAATATCATTAAATAATAAATTATAATTAAAAATATTGGTAAAAATAATATTACAATCATAAGATTAATTGAGTTCAAAATAAATTTTAAAGCGAGTTGAGACAAAATTATAACTGCAATACCTGTAAGGAATATATTCAATTTATGAAATTTTAATAAATACCTAGACTTTGGTTCAATAACTAAACTTGCTGCTACAAGAGAAATAATCAGTGTATAGAATGGGAGTATTAATCTCTTATAGAGTTCTTCACCAATAGATTTTACTTTTCTAGAATGACAAGCGGTATTCTCTGGCTTAATTATAATTTGTTCTGCATTTAATTTGTCTTTCATTAAAACTTCTTTAATACACATTAATAATTTTATCGAATCTAATTCTTGAACTTTAGAGGCCGTTGTTGTCTTGGTTGAAAAATCTGACAAATCATAATCTGTCTCTGAAAAGTTTAAAGTATAAGTATTGTCCTCGCTTATATTTGTTATACCTCCATTATTTAATCTTAATATATAATTTTTATTTTTTTTTATAATTTTTCCACTCTCAGAAACAATAATTTTTGACTCACTTGAGCCCAACTTTTCATTAATGTAAATTTTATTAAGTTTTCCATCTTTTTTATATTCCTCAACAAATATAGTGAGGTTTTTAACAACATTTATAAATTTTTTTTCAGATATTAATTTTGGCAAAAAGTCAATATTAGATTGTTTAATATATAACCTTCCAAGACTTTGAGATTTGGGAATTACAAATAAATTTAAAACCAATTGTAAAATTAAAAATAATAATGATAACTTTAGTATAAAATTTATAAATTTAATTTTTTGTATACCATTACTCCAAAAAACAATTAGCTCATTAGAATTTTTATATTTATTAATTACATAAAAAATTGATATAAAAAAAACAAAAATTATTGTTTTGCTAAAAATTTTAGGTAGGTTAAGAGAAACAAAATAAAAATATACATCTAAACTATGCCCATCATTAGATATAAGGTCTAAAAAATTGACAGCCTGAATTATCCATACAATAAAAGTAATACTAAACGACGCAATCAAAAAAAAATTGATGATATCCTTGGAAAATTTACGGAAAATTAATTTATTCATTGAAATTTATCTTTTTATAAATATACAACATTATCTAATTAAAATTTCAAAAAAAATGAAGCTAAATTTAAATTTTGTAAATAAAGTCCCAAAAATCGCAAAGGATAACGAGATTATCCTCCTAACTCAAAAAGTTATAAAAAGTAAAGACATTAAAGAGTTAGCAAAATCAATTTTCAATAATAAACTTTTTTCTGAGGGGAATTTTCTTTCAAAAGATTACAACAACAAAAGCTATGTATTCGTAAATTGTACAAAATCAAAAGCTTCCATAGATTTTGAAAAACTTGGTTCAAAATTATTTGTTTTTTTAAAGGAAAATAAAAAAGAGAATTCATTTATAAATGTAGAAAATAATTCTTTTACTAATGTACAATTAGAAAAATTTCTTCATGGAGCACAACTTAAGTCATATAATTTTAATCTTTATAAAACTGATAAGAAAAAAAATGTTAATATAAATTTAAGTGTTGTTGGCAGTAAAAATAAACAAAAAAATTTATTAAGAAATAAATTAAATGCTCTTTTGGAAGGAGTTTTTCTAACTAGAGATTTGGTTTCTGAACCTGGTAATATTTTACACCCAGATGAATACGCAAAGAGGATTGTTAAATTAAGAAAGTTTGGATTAAAAGTAACAGTTTATGACCAAAAGAGATTAAAAAAATTAGGTTTTAACGCCTTGCTTGGTGTCGGACAAGGAAGTATCAGAGGTTCTTATATGGTAACAATAGAGTGGAATGGAAATAAAAATAAATCAAAACCCTTAGCCTTCGTTGGAAAAGGTGTATGTTTTGATACTGGTGGAATTTCACTCAAACCTGCAAAATTTATGGAAGATATGACATATGATATGGCGGGTTCAGCAACTGTAGTTGGTCTTATGAAAACTCTAGCTTTAAGGAAATCTAAAATTAATGCAGTTGGAGTTGTTGGACTAGTTGAAAATATGCCAGGTGCCAATGCACAAAGACCTGGAGATATTGTCAAATCTTACAGCGGACAGACAATCGAAGTTTTAAATACAGACGCTGAGGGAAGACTAGTTTTAGCAGATGTACTTACATATACCGAAGAGAAATTTAAGCCAAGTCTAATAATTGATTTAGCAACATTAACTGGAGCAATAATTGTTGCGCTTGGATCTGAATATGCTGGGCTTTGGTCAAATAATAAAAAATTGTCTAAACAACTTTTTGATGCTGGAGAGAATGTAGAAGAAAAAGTGTGGGAAATGCCACTTCATGAGAATTATAACAAATTAATGAATTCAAATAATGCTGATATGCAAAATATTAATTATGTTGGAGGAGCAGGATCAACAACTGCAGCTCAATTTTTACAAAGATTTATAATTAATAAAACACCTTGGGCGCACTTAGATATTGCTGGAATGGCTTTTTCTAAATATGCTGGAGCATTGAATTCTGGTGGCGCAACTGGATATGGTGTTAGATTATTAAACAAATTTATAGAGGAGAATTATGAGTAATATTGAACAAACATTGTCAATAATAAAGCCAGATGCTGTTGAAAGAAATTTGCAAGATCAGATTAAAAATGAGTTTAAAAAAAATGGATTTGAAATTTTAAAGGAAAAAAAAATTCATATTACTAAAGAAGAAGCTGAAAAGTTTTATAAAGTTCATGAGTCTAAACCTTTTTATAATGATTTGTGTGCTTACTTGTCTTCTGGACCAATTGTTGTAATGAATCTTCAAAAAGAGAATGCTGTTATAGAAAATAGAAAATTGATGGGAGCAACTAACCCTAAAGATGCAGAAGAAGGAACGCTTCGAAAAAAATATGGTATTTCAATTGATAAAAATTCTGTTCATGGATCAGATAGTGTTGAAAATGCTAAAATCGAGTTAGATTTTTTTTTTAAAGATTAGTTAAAAACTTATCAATAGCCTTTGGATAAATTTCATGTTCAATTTTAAGCACCTTTTTTTCTAAACTTCTTACATTATCTGATTTTAGGATTTTCACCTTCTTTTGCAAAATAACTTTACCTGAATCTAATTTTTCTGTTACTTTATGAATTGACGCTCCTGCGAAACGATCTTTATTTTTAATTGCTCTCTCATGTGTATTTAATCCTTTATATTTTGGTAAAAGCGATGGATGAATATTTAATATTGGTTTAGAAAATTTTTTTATAAAATTACCTGATAAGATTCTCATAAATCCAGCAAGACAAATTAAATCAACATTATATTTCTCTAGTAACTTAAGTGATTTATTTTCAAAATTTGATTTATTTTTATTTCCATAAATTTTAATTTTAGATCTAGATGCATATTTTAGTCCCTCAGCATCTGGATTGTTTGAAATAACTAATATAATTTTAATTAAAGAATTCTTTTTTTTTGAGTGTTTTAGTAAAGATTTTAAGTTACTACCTCTTCCACTAATAAAGACAGCGGTTTTTTTTTTACCAGGATATTTTTCCACTTAATTTTACTTTTTTTGAATTTTTAACTATTTTTCCAATGATATAGGGTTTAAATTTTTTACCAAAATATTTACTTACTGAATTATAATTTTTAGGATTTGTAACTAAACAAAAACCTACACCACAATTAAAGGTCTTTAACATTTCTTTCTCACTTACACCCATTTTACGTAACCATCTAAAAATTTTTAATGTTTTGACTTTATTTAGATCTATTTCAGCACATAAATTTTTTGGTATTATTCTTTGAATATTATCCACTAGACCTCCACCAGTTATGTTTGCACATCCATTTATTAAATTCTTTTCATGAATAACAGATAATTCTTTTACATAAATTTTGGTAGGTCTAATTAATTCATCTTTGAGAAATTTACTTGTTTTTAAATTTATTTTTTTCTTTTTTAATAAATACCTCACTAAGGAATAACCATTAGAATGAAGTCCATTAGAAGGTACAGATAAAATAAGATCATTATTTCTGATTTTTTTATTAAGTATTTTTTTCTTTTCAACAAGACCAACAGCAAAACCTGCTATATCAAATTTCCCTTTAGTATACGTTCCCGGCATTTCAGCAGTTTCTCCACCAACTAATTTGCAACCAGCAATATCACATCCCTTAACAATTCCTCTAACTATATGTTTTAATTTTTTCAAATTAATTTTGCTAATAGAAATGTAGTCTAAGAATAAATAAGGCTTCGCTCCTTGAACGACCAAATCATTTACACACATCGCAACAAGATCTATTCCAATTGTATCAAATTTATTTAGATCATTTGCTATCTCAATTTTTGTTCCAACTCCATCAGTGCTAGTAACAATGTGAGGGTCTTTTAGTTGTCTAGGTATTGGAGAGATTGCTCCAAAACCTCCTATATTCTTAAAATCACCACTTTTGCTTGATTTTCTTGCTAGTGAACTTATGAATTTAACAAAACTATCTGCTTTTGGAATATTAACTCCGCTCTTACTGTATGTTAATTTATTTGATGCCATATAACAAATTTATGTATTTTTTAAAAATAAATATATCAAATTGTTTATATATATTTTTCATATTTTTAACCTTTAATTTTATAGAGTTTTCCACAAAGGAAGTGCTTGCTAAAACTTTTGTTGTTTCAAAAATTGAAGTTGAGGAAAAATATAATCTTAGTTTTGATAAACTAAAAGTTATGGATAGAGGCTTTAAAAAAGCATTTCAAGATATCTCTCAAATGGTACTAGAGAGAAAAGACCTTGATAAAATTAAAAATACAAAAATAAATGATATAAAAAAATTAATCGAAAACTTTTCAATTTTGGATGAAAAATTCATAAACCAAAAATATAAAAGTGTTATGGAGGTAGAATTTAATAGAAAAAAATTAATTAAATTCTTAGATACTAAAAATATAACTATTTCATTACCAAAAAAAATTAATATTTTGTTCATACCAGTTATAATTGATTTAGAAACAAATAATTTTTACTATTTAAATGAAAATATTTTTGTGGAAAATTGGGAAAGTATTGAAAAAAATTATTTTCAAATTTCTTATATTATACCAAATGAGGATGCAGAGGATTATTTAAGTATAAAGAATAACTTAAAAGATATTGAAAATTATAATTTCCAAAAAATATTGAATAAATATTATTCTGAAAACTTTATAATAATGATAATTTTTAAAAGTAAAAATAATATTAAATTTTATTCAAAAATAAATTTTGATGATAAGTTTGAAATATTAAGTAAAAATTTTAAAGATAAAAATATAAATAATCAAACAGACCTAAATTCAATGATAATTAATATCAAAAATGAATATGAAGATAAATGGAAATCTATTAATAAAATGAGTCCATCTACATCTGTTCCAATACGATTGTCATTAGAGTCAAACAATACAGAAAAATCATTAAAATTAGAAAATGCTTTGGATAATTTAGATTTTGTAAATAGTTATAATATTGAAAAGTTTGGTAGTAAAATGATTGTATATAAAGTTTATTACAGCAGTAGCCCAAAAAGATTTTTAAAAGATATTTTATCTTACGATATAAGTATTGACACATCCTCAAGCAACTGGAAAATAAAATGAGTGAATTAAATCAACTACTTCTAGACTTTGATTATAAAACTAATTTTAATGAACATGATTTTTATTTATCGAAAAGTAATTCGAACGCATTTAATTTGATTTATAGATGGCCTGACTGGGATAAAAAAATATTAAATATATCAGGTGAGAAATTCTCTGGAAAAAGTCATCTAGCAAACATCTTTAGATTAAAATCTAAAGCATTTTTAATTAAGGGAAATGAGATTGATAACTCAATTTTTAAAAGCATTAAATTACATGAAAGTATAATTATTGATGATTTTGAAGAGTGTAACGAGGAGGAAATACTTTATTCAATTTTTAATCTAATAGATCAAGATAGTAAGTATTTGTTAATAAATTCATTAAAACCAATAAATGAAATTAAATACAGACTGCCTGATTTAACCTCAAGATCAAAAAATTGTCTTTACGCTGAAATTGAAAATCCAGATGATGAATTGCTTTTTGCTATAATTTTAAAGAATTTTTCTGATCGCCAGATTAAAATTGAAAAAAAAATAATAAATTTCATAATTAGTAGAATTGATAGATCTTATAGAAAAATTGATGAATTTATATATAAGATTGACGAGTTAAGTTTAAAAAAAAAAAAACCAATTAATTTTAAAACCATAAAAGAGATTTTATAAATTGAATAAATTTAGAACTCATACCTGCGGGGAATTAACCAAGTTAGATAAAGAAAAGGAAATTTCTTTATCTGGCTGGATTAACAAAAAAAGAGATCATGGAAATCTTTTATTTATAGATCTAAGAGATAATTTTGGAATTACACAGTGCGTTATAGACAAAAGTAATGAAATTTTTAAGAAACTCGAAAAACTTTCTTTGGAAACAGTAATTAAAATTACGGGAATGGTTATTGAGAGATCAAATGAAACAATTAATAAAAATATTTCAACTGGTGAAATAGAAGTCAAAATTAATAATATCGATATTCTTGGGGAAACTAAAGAATTACCACTGCCAGTTTTTTCAGATCAAGAATATGCTGAGGAAATAAGACTTAAGTATAGATTTTTAGATTTAAGAAGAAAAAAAATACATCAAAATATTATCTTAAGATCAAAAGTAATCTCATTTATCAGAAACGAGATGCAAAAACTTGGTTTTTTAGAATTTCAAACTCCTATATTAACTTCATCTAGCCCAGAAGGAGCCAGAGATTTTCTTGTACCTAGCAGATTAAATCCAGGAAAATTTTATGCCTTACCACAAGCTCCTCAACAATTTAAGCAACTAATAATGGTTTCTGGGTTTGATAAATATTTTCAAATAGCACCTTGTTTTAGGGACGAGGATGCCAGAGCAGATAGAAGTCCTGGGGAATTTTATCAATTAGATGTTGAAATGTCTTTTGTTGAACAAGAAGATGTCTTTGGAGTAATTGAAACTTTATTTTTAAAATTATTTAATACATTTAGTAGTAAAAAAATTCTTCATGAAAAATTTCCAAGGATCACTTATGAAGATGCAATGCTTAAATATGGTTCAGATAAACCAGATTTAAGAAATCCTTTAGAAATTACAGATTTAACAATTATTTTTGATAGAGAAGATGTGAAATTTGATATTTTTAAAAAATTAGTGAAAAGTGGTTCACTAGTCAGAGCGCTAGTCACCAAAAATACAAAAGATAAACCAAGAAGTTTCTTTGATGGTATTGATAGATGGGCAAAAGAGCAAGGTTCCTCTGGTTTAGCTTATTTTACATTAGAAAAAGATGAAAAAATTAACGCCAAAGGACCAATTGGAAAATTTTTTTCAGAGAATGCATTATTAGAAATCATGAAACTAACAAATGCGAATATAGGTGATACGGTATTTCTTTCTTGTGGAAAAAAAAATGATGTCGAAAAAATATTAAGTATTGCAAGAAACAAAATAGCTCAGGAATTAAATTTAATTGATAATGATTGTTTTTCTTTTTGTTGGGTAGTTGATTACCCAATGTATGAGGTTGATGAAATAACTAAAAAAATCAAATTTAGTCATAACCCCTTTTCAATGCCTCAAGGTGATTTAAAAAAATTAGATTTATCTAACCCTTTAAATCTTAAAGCATACCAATATGATATTGTATGTAACGGAATAGAGTTATCATCAGGTGCTATTAGAAATCATATTCCTGAATTAATGTATAAACTATTTGATGTTGCTGGCTATTCAACAAACGACGTAAATAAAGAATTTAGCGGAATGATAAATGCCTTAAGTTATGGAGCACCACCCCATGGAGGAATAGCTCCAGGAATCGATAGAATTGTTATGCTCCTGGCAAATGAAAAAAATATAAGAGAAGTTACTATGTTCCCAATGAACCAAAATGCACAAGATCTGATGATGAATGCTCCATCTGAAGTTTCTGATGATCAACTAAAAGAGTTAAATTTAAATATTAAAAAGAAAATTTAATTATTTCTTTCCTTTAAGATTTATTTTTATATCTGAAAGATCTACTAATTTCTTTTTGTAATTACTTCTAACAAAACCTTTACTTGTAATGTCTTTTACTAATTTTAAGAATTGAGTTTTGTCCTCACTATTTTCATCTGTTACAGCTTCGTCCAAGTTTTCAGATCCTCCTATAGAAGGAGTATGGGCAAGATCTTCTCTGTTCAGATATGATATTGCTAATTCTCGGAATATATAGTCAAGAATTGATGTTGCACTTAATATTCTATCATTTCCAAACACTTTTCCTGATGGTTCAAATTTTGTATCAACAAAAGCATTTACAAATTCATCTAATGGAACTCCATATTGCAACCCAAGTGACACAGCTATAGCAAAGTTGTTCATTGTTGCTTTTACTAGCTCACCTTCTTTACTTGTATCAATAAATATTTCTCCTATTTTACCATCTTCATACTCACCAGTATGTAGGTATACTTTATGATCTCCAATCGATGCCTTTTGGATATATCCTTTTCTTCTGTCAGGCATACTAAATCTTCTGCCATTAGTATCTTTGATATTTTTAGTTAATATTTCTTGGTTAATCTTAAGGTTATTCTTTTTCTCAGTCTGAGGAAGTTCTTTTTCAACAACATTTATGTTGTTTTTTTCAATCTTTTCTAAATTTTTAGTTTTTCTGTTATCTAGTTTAACATCTAATATTTCAAATTTTCCGTCGTCTCTTTTCTCTATATTTTGTAAATTTTTATCATCAATATCGTCGAGATAATGACTTACCTTAAAACTACATGTGTAATATGTCTCAACTAAAAATTTTGCCATTTATATTCTTTAATTTATTTATAAAATTGAATCTTAAAGATTTAGAGTATATAGAAATATAAAAATTGTGTCTAATTTAATTTTTACAATTTAAAATTGAAAAAAAAAATTTTTTTTATGTTGACAATATTTAAACAAATTTTCACATGGTGGAATCAACAAACTTTGGGCACCAGATTACAAATATTTTTTTCTGGAAATTTAGTTGGTGAGGATAAATATGGAAATAAATATTATGAGAGTAAATCAGGAAAGCGATGGGTCATATATAAGGGGGAAGTCGAAGCATCTAAAATACCTAATGAATGGTACTCTTGGATGCATCATATAAATAATAAAATTCAAAATAATCATAATTTAAAAAAATATGATTGGCAAAAGGAACATCTACCAAATCAATCGGGATCAAATAATTCTTACCATCCCAAAAAATATAATAATGGTATCAAAAAAAAATATAAAAGTTGGAAGAATTAAATATTTAATTTTAACAACTTTTTTTATTCTTGTAGCCAAGAATCTATTTGCAGAAGATTTACAAAAAAGTGAAAAAATTGTAGAATTAAGTATTCTTGATAAAGTTAGTTCAAAACATACAAATGTAATTATTAAAATAGGTGAAGAGTACCCTTTCCAAAACTTAGATATTAAAGTTTTAAAATGTTACAATTCCAAATTTGACGATGATCCAGAGGTAACTGCTTTTTTACAAGTTACAGATAAAACAATAATTAATAAGAATAAGGTATTTATTTTTAATGACTGGACATTTGCCTCAAGCCCATCAATAAGGCCATTTGATCATCCTGTCTATGATGTTTGGCTAAAAAAATGTTATAGCTAAATAACTTTTTCTTTATCAAGCCAACTAACATTAAAATTTGAGCTTATAAATTTTTTGTTGTTTAGTAACACCTTATGAAGGTCTATAGTAGTTGTTATTCCTTCGATCACAAACTCATCCAGAGACCTCAGCATTCTTTGGATAGCTTCTTCTCTATTTCTTCCATGTGTTATGACTTTACACACCATACTATCGTAATATGGAGTAATTTTATAACCCTGATATATAGAACCATCTACTCTAGTTCTAAAACCTGACGGTTGATGACACATGCCTATTTTGCCAGGAGATGGTTGAAAATTATTACTTGGATCTTCAGCATTAATTCTACATTCAATTGCATGACCTCTTGGATTTACATCTGCTTGTGTTAAAGCAGTATCGCCTGAGAATGCAATCCATATTTGCTCTTTTATTATATCAATACCCGTTACCATTTCAGTAACGGGATGTTCTACTTGAACCCTAGTATTCATTTCAAGAAAATAAAATTTCCCATCTTCATATATAAATTCTACTGTCCCAGCACCCTCATAACCAATTTTACTTACCATAGTAACAGTTTTTTCAAATAAATCTTTTCTTAAGCTATCATTTAAGACAGGGCTTGGAGTTTCCTCTATAAGTTTTTGGTGTCTTCTTTGAACTGAACAATCTCTCTCATGCAAATGCACAGTTCTATTCTTACCCGAGAGAACTTGAACTTCAATATGTCTGGGATTTTGAAAAAATTTTTCAATGTAAACTTCATCATTTCCAAAAAACTTTTTTGCTTCTTGCTTGGCTGTTAAAAAAAGGTTTTCAAAATCCTCAATTTTGTTCACAATTTTCATTCCTTTTCCTCCTCCTCCACCTGCTGCTTTTATTAGGATAGGAAAACCAACTTTTTCACATATTTTTTTTGCTTCATTTAAATCTTTTATGCCTCCCTCAGAACCCTCAATTACAGGTAGTCCATATTGTTTTGCAACTTTTTTAGCCTCTATTTTATCACCCATCATTTTAATCAGATTTGATGATGGACCTATAAATTTTATATTGTTTTCTTCTAAGATTTTAGCAAATTCAGAATTTTCTGATAAAAAACCATATCCAGGGTGAACCGCCTCCGATCCGGTTAATTCTATCGCAGACATAATTGCAGGTATGTTTAAATAGCTTTGTGCTGGTTGGTGAGGCCCAACACAAATACTTTCATCAGCCAGTCTTACATGCATGCTATCTCTATCTACATCAGAATGTATTGCTACTGTATCAATACCCCATTCCTTACAAGCTCTAATTATTCTTACTGCTATCTCACCTCTGTTGGCTATAAGTATTTTTTTAAACATTAATTTTAACTAAGAATTGCAATAGTCTGGCCAAACTCTACTGGCTGTCCATCTTCGACTGTAATTTCTTTAACAATCCCATCGGTAGGACTTGGAACATGGTTCATAGTCTTCATTGCCTCAACAATCATTACAGTATCTCCTTTTTTTATCTTTTTTCCAATTTCAATAAATTTTTTACCTCCTGGTTCTGGAGCCAGATAAGCTGTACCGATTATTGGTGATATTATTTTTTTAGAATTATCAATTACGGCTTCCTCTTTAATGACTTTATTTTTTTCAATAGATAATGAAGGCTCTATATTTTGAGAAATTCTTGACTTTGAAACTTTAACTTTAAGATCTTTTTCAGAATATTCAATTTCAGTTAGATTAAATTCGTCTAAATAATCGTTTAGTTCTTTAATAATATTTTTATTAATTTTCATTTTTTAATATCTCATGCATAGAATTTATGGCTAAAATATAGCCGTTAATCCCCAATCCACAAATTATACCTGTAACAACTCCACTAATTAGTGATTTATGTCTAAAATCCTCTCTGTTATAAATGTTTGATATATGAACTTCAATTATAGGCTTTTTAAAAATATTTAAAGCATCTCTAATTGCTACTGAAGTGTGACTATATCCAGCTGCATTTATTATAATCCCTTTATGAGTTTTACGAGTATCTTGAATAATATTTACAATATCTCCCTCTATATTTGATTGATAAATATCTAAATCAATATTTAATTCTTTTGCTCTAGATTGACATATTTCTTCAAGATATTTATAGTTATTGCTACCATATTGAGTTTGTTCTCTTTCTCCTAATAGATTAAGATTGGGACCATTAATAATTATAATTTTACTCATTAAAACTTTATATTATATGAATAAAAAAAATAAAATAAAAATAGTAGTTAATGGTAAAGTTTTAATAGTAAATTTAAAATTTTCTTTGAAAAATCTTATTGAAAAGTTAAAAGCCCCAACTAACAAGATTGCAATAGAATTAAATGAGGAAATAGTTGATAAGAAAAAATTAAATAAAATATTCTTAAAAAATAAAGATAAAATAGAAATAGTTCATTTTATAGGTGGTGGTTAGTGAGATTAGATCTTTTAAAAATTGCAAATAAAAAATTTAAATCAAGACTTATTGTTGGAACGGGTAAATATAAAAGTATGCTTGAATGTTCAAAAGCAATTCAAATTTCTGGTGCCGAGATTGTTACCGTTGCTGTAAGAAGAGTAAATATTTCTGATCGTTCAAAACCTGTATTGATGGATTATATTGACCCAAAAAAAACAATGTATTTACCTAATACAGCAGGATGTTTTACCTCAAAAGAAGCATTAAGGACTTTAAGACTTGCGAGAGAAATAGGAGGATGGAAAATAGTTAAACTTGAAGTGTTAGGAGATAAAAAAAATTTATTTCCAGACATGATAGAAACTTTAAAATCAACAGAGGTTTTGACAAAAGAAGGATTTCAAGTAATGGTTTATTGTAATGATGACCCACTTATGTGTAAGAGACTTGAAAACTCTGGTGCATCTGCAATCATGCCTTTAGCGGCGCCAATTGGATCAGGTTTAGGGATACAAAATGTAACAAATATAAAAATTTTAAGAAAACAAACAAAAGTACCTTTAATTATTGATGCTGGAATAGGTCAGGCGTCGGACGCAGTTCAGGCAATGGAGCTAGGTTGTGACGCAGTTTTAATCAATACTGCAATTGCAAAGGCAAAAAATCCATTCCAAATGGCAGAGTCAATGAAATATGCAGTAATATCAGGAAGAAAGTCTTTTCTTTCAGGTAGGATAACTCCAAATCTTCAAGGCTCTCCCTCTACAACTAAAAAAGGGATAATTTAATTTTTTTTCTTAAATTTTTTTCTTGTTTTGAATACTTTTTTTTTAAAATTAGATTTTTTGTTAATTTTTAAATCTAAATTTTTGTCAATTTTTTCATCTGAAATTTTTAATAAATTTTCAATTTTTTCAATTTTTTCTAATATTTTTCCAGATTTTGATTTAAATTCTATTGAATATTCTTGTAAACCTAATTTTTCACCATTATTTAAATTTATCTTAATTTTATTTTTCTTCTTAAAATAGCTTAGATCTTCAGAGAAATAATTTTCAATATAATTCAATATTTTTTCATTGATACTAACATCAACTGTTTTAGCGTTTGTTTCAAATATTTTAATTTCGATTAATTTGATTACTTTCAATGCTAACGTCTCATTAGTTAACTTTATTGACCACTTAATATTACTTTCCCTAAGTCTTTGTCTTGACATTTCAAGCAATCCAAAATTACTTATTCTTCCAACTTGAATTCTTGCTCTATCATTACGGCATCTTTCTTTAAGCCTTCTTTCAACTTGTTTACGGTTATTAAAACTTAGCATATCAATAAAGTCGATGATTATTAATCCCGACAAGTCTCTTATTTTAAGTTGTCTAGCTATCTCCTCAGCGGCTTCTAAATTAGTATCTAATGCAGTACTTTCTACATTTTTTTGTTTTATTGATTTACCAGAGTTAATATCTATTGAAACTAAAGCTTCTGTCGGATTTATCACTATATAACCTCCAGAACTTAGTTTTACTTCAGTTTTAAAAATTTCAAAAAGTTTTTTTTCTATGTTTTCTTTGAAAAACAATGGTACTTTTTCTCTAAATTTTTTTACCTTTTTTGTTTGTTTTGGCATCATAAGCTTCATGTAATTTTTAGCTTTTTGATACCCTTCATTACCCTCGACTATTATATTTTGTGTTTCGTCGTCATACATATCTCTTATACTTCTTTTAATAATATCACTTTCCTGATGTATCAAAGATGGTGCAATAGAGTTTAATGCATTATTTTTAATAGAATTCCAAACATTAATTAAATTTTTTAGATCGCCATCAATTTCATTTTTAGTTTTATTAGACCCTGCTGTTCTAACAATTATTCCCATTTCTTTTGGAATTTCTATTTCGTTTAATATTTTTCTTATCTTCTTTCTATCTCCCGGATTAAATATTTTTCTTGATATACCACCACCTTTTGCTGTATTGGGCATTAGAACAATGTATTTCCCTGCTATACTTATAAATGTGCTTAGTGCAGCTCCTTTAAAACCTCTCTCATCTTTTAAAACTTGAACTAATATAACTTGATTAGGCTTAATTACTTCTTGTATTTTATATCTTTTAGATGGAAATTTTTTTTCTGTATTTATTTTTTCTTTGACATCATCCTCTAATTTTTCCACTGGATCATTTATTTTTATTTCCTCGTTTCCCTCCAAAATTTGATTTTCATTGTTTTCACTTTCTTTAGATAATTCCTCTCTTACTTTTTCTTCCTCTTCTTTTATTTTTTCTAAATCACTCTGAGGTAGTTGGTAATAATCAGATTGAATATCATTAAAAGATAAAAATCCATGTCTTTCTCTACCAAAATCAACAAAAGCTGCTTGAAGTGACGGTTCTATCCTACTTACTTTTCCTAAATAAATATTATTTTTAATTAAGGTATTATTTACACTTTCATATTCGTAGTCTTCAATGTGGTTATCTTTTTTAAGAACAACTCGTGTTTCATTTGGATGCGATGCATCAATATATAAGTTTTTTGACATAAATTTTGGTTATTTTTCATTTGTTAATTTTTTAATTCGGTGCCACAACATTAACAAATTCAATCAATAATTTAAACTAAAATGAACGAATTCATAAAAAAACTTTTAATATTTTCAGCCCTATTATTTTTTGTAGGATTTATAGCAATCTTTTCAATACTTTGGTCATATTCAAACAAATTACCAGATTATAAATTTTTGAAAAATTATAAACCACCAGTTTCAAGTAAAGTTTACTCAGGAGAAGGTATTTTAATTAGCGATTTTTCATCCGAAAAAAGAATATTTGTTCCATATAATGCAATCCCAAAAAAAATAATAAATTCGTTTTTATCCTCTGAAGATAAGAATTTTTTTAAACATCCGGGTGTAGATGCTAAAGGTATTTTAAGAGCATTTAAAAATAATATTTATAATTTATTAAGATCAAATAGACTAGAAGGAGCATCTACAATTACCCAGCAAGTAGCAAAAAATTTTCTTTTATCCAATGAGGTAAGTTTAGACAGAAAAATCAAAGAGGCTATTCTTGCATTTCGGATTGAGAGGGCCTTATCTAAGGAGAGAATATTAGAACTTTATTTGAATCAAATTTATTTAGGTGAAGGATCTTATGGGATAGCATCAGCGAGTCTCAGATATTTTGATAAATCAATTAGTGAATTAAATTATGCAGAGTCTGCCTTGTTAGCTGCATTGCCTAAAGCACCAAGTAAGTATAACCCTTACAAAAATAAAGAATTGGCAACTTATAGAAGAAATTTGGTAATAAAAAATCTGTACGAAAATTCATATATTTCTAAAGAAAAGTTTGATGAATTAATTAATACTCAAATTAACCTAAAAAAAAGAAAAAGAATATTTTTAGAGGACACAAGATATTTTGTAGAAGATATAAGAAAAAAAGTAATTGAAGAGTATGGATATGATAAAATATACAAAGAAGGATTTAATATTAAAACTCCAATAAATTTAGAACTTCAAAATTTAGCAGCGTCATCATTAAGAAAAGGTTTATTAGACTATGATAAAAGAAAGGGATGGCGCGGACCAATAGATAACCGAAAAAATAAAGATTGGTACAATGACCTAGAAAAATTTCGATTAGAAAAAACCATTGATTGGGAAATAGCAATAATTAAAAGAATTGATAAATTTGAAACTGTAATTCAAACTTCAAATAAAGAAAATGGGATTATAAGTTTTGAAGATATCAATTGGACCAGAAAAGATTTTAATCAAATTTTTAAAATTAATGATTTAATTTATGTTAAAAAAATATCTGATGGCATATTCAGCTTAAGGCAATTACCAAATGTTAATGGTGGAATAGTTGTCATGGATCCTTACAGTGGTAGAGTTTTGGCAATGTCTGGAGGTTTTAGTTTTAAAAAGAGCGAATTCAATAGAGTATCTCAAGCAAAAAGACAACCAGGATCTGCATTTAAACCTTTTATATACGCTTTAGCATTAGAAAATAATTATACACCATCTTCTTTAATTCTAGATGCGCCCCTTGTTTTAAATCAAGGAGAAGATTTAAAAATGTGGAAGCCAGAGAATTATGGTAAAAAATTTTATGGCCTTTCTACTTTGCGAACCGGTATCGAAAAGTCTAGAAACTTAATGACTGTAAGGATTTCACAAGAATTGGGCATAGATAAGATTATAAACTTTTCAAAAAAATTAAACATTTATGAAAATCCTGATGAACTATTGTCTGTATCTTTAGGTTCTGCAGAGACAACATTGCTAAATATAACCAGTGCATACTGTTCATTTGTAAATGGAGGTAAATTAGTGACTCCAATTATCATTGATAGAATTCAGGATAGCGAAGGAAATACGATTTTTAACAATGAAAAAAGATTTTGTGAAAATTGTGATAAAATTTCATTTGAAGGAAATAATGTACCAAAAATAAAAAGTAATTTTAAACAAATCTTCTCTCCACAAACTGCATATCAAATGACTTCAATTCTAGAGGGTGTTATTCAAAGAGGTACTGGAAAACGTCTAAGAGATTTAAATTTACAACTTGCTGGCAAAACCGGTACGACAAACAACAATACCGATACCTGGTTTATAGGATTTACATCCAATTTAGTAGTTGGAGTATATGTAGGATATGACAACCCAAAAAGACTAGGAAAATATGAAACAGGCTCGAAAACAGCACTACCAATATTTAAGGAATTCATAAAAAAATCAGCAAATAATTATGAGGCAAGACCCTTTAAAATTGCAAAAGGAATAAAAATGATGGTAATTGATGCAGAAACTGGAAAAAAAGCAGATTTTGGTTCTAAAAGGACTATTATTGAGTCTTATAAGAAACAAAAATTTGAAAATCAAAAATTTATTAGTAATGATAATCTTAATTATAATAAATTAAAAAAAAATATTTTAAAATTTTATTAATGGAACAAGAAGTAGAAAAATTTAAATCTGAGGTAATTAAAATTAGCCAAAGAATCAAGGAGTTTCTTTGAAACACAAAATATTTTATCAAAAAGAAATCAACTTAATAATCTTATAGAAGACCCAAAATTTTGGGATGATCGTAAAAATGCTGAAAAAATATTAAAGGAAAAAAAGGGTTACGATAATTTATTGGACGCTCACAAACAAGCAGAGATTGAGGCAAATGAATTATATGATATTTTTCAACTAGCTAATGAAGAGAACGACAAACAATTAATTCATGAAATCTTAGAAAAATTCATTTATTTAAAAAAAAAATTTAAAAAATTAGAAGTTAAATGTTTTCTCTCAAACGAAAACGATACATTGGATAGTTATCTAGAATTTCATGCAGGTGCTGGTGGCACTGAAAGTCAAGATTGGGCTCAAATGCTTAGGCGAATGTATATGAAGTGGGCTTATGATCGGGGTCATAATGTAGAATTAATTAGTGAACACAAAGGTGATGAGGCAGGTATAAAATCTTCTGTTATAAAAATATCTGGCGAATATATTTACGGTTTTTTAAAAACTGAGTCAGGAATACATCGTTTAGTTAGAATTTCACCATTCGATTCAGGTGCTAGAAGACATACAAGCTTTGCAAGTGTTTGGGTGTATCCAGTTATCAATGAGGATATAGATATTGAGATATCAGAAAAAGATCTAAGAATTGACACTTACAGATCAAGTGGTGCAGGTGGACAACACGTTAATACAACTGATAGTGCTGTAAGAATTACACATTCACCAAGTAAAATTGTTGTCCAATGTCAAAATGAAAGATCACAACACAAAAATAAAGAAACTTGTATGAACATGCTTAAAGCGAGGCTTTATGAGCATGAGATACAAAAAAGAAAAAAAGAAAGTGACAATATAGAAAGTTCAAAGTCAGAAATAGGCTGGGGACATCAAATAAGATCATATGTTTTGCACCCATACAGAATGGTTAAAGATAATAGAACAAATTATGAAAATTCAAATCCAGACAAAGTATTAGATGGGGAAATTGATGAATTTTTAGAAAACTCTTTATATAAATTGAATGCGTAGGAAAATATTTTTTATTACTGCATCAATACTATTTATTCTGATCACATGTATAACGTATTTAAATATTTATGGAATAAAAACAGAAAAATTTAACAATTTTATTAACAATAAGCTTAAACAGTATAACTCAAAATTAATACTTAAAGTTGATGAAGTTTTTATCAAATTAAATATAAGTGAATTAGCGCTCAATATAAACACAAATTCAGCAAATTTAATTGCTGAAACCTTTCCAATTAAAGTTTCTAAAATTGATATTAATTTAGATTTAATTAAATTGTTAAAAAAAGAAAATTCAATAAAAAGTGTAAGAGTTATATCCTCAAACAATTTTATTAAAGACGTGACGTCCTTTTTAAATGAGATTGATTTTAATTTAGCCAGGTATGTGTTTTATAGTCAGATTAATAAAGGATTATTAAATTTTAAATTGGATGCTAAGTTTGACGATTTAAGTCAGAATATAAAATCTTACGTTATTTCAGGTTCAGTAAATAATGCAAAATTGAATATACCAGGGTATGAAAATCTTGATGATATAAATTTTAACTTTCAAACAAAGGATAAGATTACGAAAATTACAAATTTAAAATTTATATATGAAGATATAGGTTTTGCATCTCAAATTTTGCAAGTGAGACAAGAAAAATCAGATACATATTATATAAATGGAGATATTGAAAATACCAAAGCAGCTATAAATCCAAATTTAATATTAAAACTTTTAAATATAAAACAAAATTATTTATCTAATAATGATATTTTATTTACTAGTAAAAATTCTTTTTCATTTAAATTCAATAAAGATAAAAAAATAAAAAATTTAAAAATTGACTCAATCATAGATTTTGATGAAATTTATTTTAATAATAAATACAAGGATGTAATTTATTTAAAAAAAGGAAAAATTAATTCAAAATTTGAAAAAGAACAATTAACAGCAGAACTCGTATCAAATTTTGTTTTATCTGATGGCTTTAAATTAAATAATAATTATCAAACCAATAATTTAAAATTATCATTAAAAACTAAAAAAAATAAAAAAATTGAAATAAATGGAAATATAAGTAATGGGCAAACACTTATAGATCCTAAAGTTTTTTTAAATCTTCACAATGTGGACTCTGAAATCCTATCTGATCAAAAAATAAATCTTCAGACTGATAATAATTTTAAATTTGAAATCAATAATAACAAAATAGAAAATTACTTTTTAAATTCTGAAATAAATTTGGATAAATTAGTGATCAATAAAAAAATTCAGGAAATTTTATATTTAAAAAACGTTAAAATTAACCTAACTTTTGGGGAGAAATTATTAAATTTGGTCTTAAATAGTAATTACTCATTTTTTGATAAAAATTTAAATAATGAGTCCGAAAGAAATATTATAAATTTTAAAATAAATAATAATGGTTCTGAAATTTCAGATTTAGAAATATTTGTTCAGTCAGATAACAACTTGATAAACATTAAAGAATTTAAAAAATATTTTGATTTCCAAAATCAATATAGTTTGATTGAAGATCAAATAATAAATTTAAACTCAGATTTTAAAATAAATGCATCAATTGATGAAGAGTTTAACATTAAAAAATTTGCTATAAAATCAAATATAAATTTTGACAACTTAAATATTAATTATAAATCAAATATTCTTAGAAAATATTTAAAAAACTATGAAAATAAATTTATTATTAAAAAACCAGAAATCACATTTGAATACTATAATGATTTTATTAATTTTCAATTAGATGGCAAATATTTATTTAATAATAAAGAAGATAATTTATTTATTAAGTTTAAGGGTAATAAAAATAATTTTGAGTTTTATTCATTACTAGATTTAGATAATAGTATTTTAAAAATTGACGAAATACAATATTTTAAGAATAAAAACATTCCTGCAAAATTAGAAATTCTAGCAAATAATTTTAATAATGGTTTATTGTTAGAAAAAATAGATCTAACAGAAACTAAAAATAATATATCATTTAAAAATCTTTTATTGTCTGATGATTTTAAAATATTGAGTGTAGATAATGTTGATGTAAATTTTGTAAATGATAATGATATAAAAAATAATTTTAGCATCATCAGAAATTCAAATAAATATAATTTAGCTGGAAACCACATAGATGGAGAAAAAATAATTGAAAGACTTTTAGATAGAAAAAATCAAAATATTCTCTCAAGTTTATTTAATAATATTAATACTTCATTGATATTGAATTTAGACAAAATATATCTTGAAAAAAATGAATATCTTAAAAATTTTGAAGGTGAATTAGATATTAAAAATAACAAATTATTTTTAGCAAAAATAAATGCTGTTTTAGAAAATGAAAGTAAATTCTCTTATTCGCTAAGAACAACAATGAAGAATGAAAAAATCACAAATATTTTCATTGAAAAACCGAGACCATTTATAAATAATTATAAATTTATAAAAGGTTTTGAGGAAGGTGAGTTAAAACTAAACTCAATCAAAATTGACAATAGCTCAAGGTCTAACCTTAAAATTACTAATTTTAAAGTTAAAAAAGTGCCAGTTTTAGCTAAAATACTTACTCTTGCTTCTTTGCAGGGAATTGCCGATCTATTGACTGGCGAGGGAATAAGATTTGATGAATTTGAAATGAATTTTAAAACAAAAAATAATCTAACAGAAATAGAGGAAATGTATGCAATTGGACCTGCAATTTCAATGATGATGGAAGGTTATATCGAGAAAGATAGGATGACAAGTTTAAGAGGAACATTAGTTCCAGCAACAACAATAAATAAAACAATTGCAAAAATTCCTTTACTCGGCGATATATTAGTAGGAAGAAAGAGTGGTGAAGGTGTATTTGGAGTAAGCTTTAAGATTAAGGGGCCACCTAACAACTTAAAAAGTACAGTTAATCCAATAAAAACTTTAACTCCAAGATTTATTACAAGAACCCTAGAAAAAATTAAAGGGAGTTAATTTGTAATTTTAAAATGTTTTTTCTTACCTATTGATAATTTTATAAAACCTCTTTCTAGGAATAGACTTTGGTTAATAATATATTTTTCGTCCTTTATACTTTGATTATCTATTTTTACAGCGTTTGATTTAATTAATCTTCTTATCTCTGATTTTGATATATCTTTATTCACATGAGATATCACTTCAACTATATTTTTTGTTAATATATCATTGTTTACTTTTATCCCAGGGAGACTTTCACCTGATGAATTTTCTTTAAAAATATTTTTTGCAAGTTTATCAGATTTTTCAGCTTCTTTTTTGCCATGAAGCATTTCTGTCGTTTTATTTGCCAGTAAAATTTTTAATTCATTTATACTTTTATCTTTCACTTGATTTATTTCTTCTAAAGATAAATCAGTGAAAATTTTTAAAAATTTTAATACATCTCTATCATCAGTATTTCTCCAGAATTGCCAATAATCATATGGAGACAACAAATCTTTATTAAGCCATATTGCACCTTTTTCAGTTTTTCCCATTTTAGCACCAGATGCTAAAGTTATAAGTGGAGTGGTTAATCCAAATACTTGATTTCCAGCTTCTCTTTTAATAAGTTCAACACCATTTACTATATTGCCCCATTGGTCTGATCCACCAATTTGTAATTTACATTTATTTGATTTATTTAGCTCATAAAAATCATATGCTTGTAAAATCATATAATTAAATTCCATATAACTTAATGATTGCTCTCTCTCCAATCTCAACTTTACACTATCAAATGTTAACATTTTATTAATCGTAAAATGTTTACCAATATCTCTTAAAAAATTTATATAATTAAGTTTACTTAACCATGTATAATTATTTACAAAAATAGGCTTTAATTTCTCGTTATTGGTTTTAAGAAAAATTTTAAAAACTTTTTTTATGTTATTGATGTTATTCTCTATTTGTTTCTCAGATAGAATTTTTCTAGTTTCTTCTTTTCCAGAGGGATCTCCAATTCTGGTTGTTCCTCCACCCAGTAGTACAATTGGTCTGTGTCCATGTTTTTGTAAAAGTCTAAGACACATTATTTGTAATAAACTTCCAACATGGAGACTAGGAGCTGTACTATCAAATCCAATATATGCATGAATGCTCTCTTTATTTAATAAAGCTGATAGTTCCAATTCATTAGTACATTGATAAAAGTATCCTCTGTCTTTAAATTCTTTTAAAAAATTATTCATAAGGTTGTAATTATACAATATACATATTTCAGTAAAAAAAAATAAGAATGCCAAAAAATTTATCTGCACTGGGGTTTATGAGTGGAACATCTGGCGATGGTGTAGATTCTTCAGTTATAGATTCTAATGGTGAAGACATTATTGATATAAAATATAATAGATTTGATCCTTATCCCATTAGCCTTTCAAAAAAAATTCACGATTTGAAAGAAAGAATTTCAAAAATACAAGATTTGCTTAAATATTCCTTGAAAGTTGAGGAACTAGAGAGAGAAATTACTGATTTTCATTTAGATGTAGCAACAAAAATAAATAAAGAAATTGATTACGATCTGATAGGCTTTCACGGCCACACTATTTATCATAATTCAGATGAAAAAATTTCTAAACAAATTGGACTTGGCGATCATTTGTCAAAAAAAACCAAAAAGACCGTCGTTTATGATTTTAGACAAAATGATTTAAAAAATGGGGGAGAAGGTGCACCTTTGTCACCAATTTTCCATCTAGCATTAATTAAATCTTTATTTAATAAAAACAGAGTAAAAATGCCAATCTCAATATTAAATATTGGAGGAATAGCAAACATTACTGAAATCGATAAAGACTTTAAAATTTTTAGCAGGGACATAGGTCCTGGAAATTGTTTAATTGACATGTGGATAAGGAAAAATTCACATAAACTTTACGATGAAAACGGTAATATAGCAGAAAAAGGAACAACAGATAAATTTATTTTCGATCAATATTTAGATAATTATTACTATAGTAAGATTAGTTCTAAAAGATCACTTGATACTAATGATTTTGATGTATCTTTTGCTAAAGGTCTTTCGTTAGAAAATGGAACTACAACGATGACCGATTTAACATCTGAATTATTATCAAAAAAAATCGGAAATAATGATATTGTTGTATGTGGTGGAGGAAGAAAAAATAAATCGTTAATGAATCAATTAAAAAATAAAATTAAAAATAAATTATTCTTGATAGATGATTTAAATATTGATGGTGATTTTGTGGAGTCACAAGCTTTTGCATTTCTTTCAATCAGATCATACCTAAGATTGCCTATTTCCTTCCCATCTACTACTAACTGTAAAAAACCTTCTCTTGGTGGGGTTATTACAAAAAATTTTTAACTAATATAATGCAGTTTCTTTTTTAATATATTTATTTAAGGATTTTATTAAACCATCATCGTTTTTAGAAAAAAAATGATTTGCATCTTGTATAAAATCAAACTCAACTTTAATACCTTTTTGTTCACTAAGTCTTTTATTTAAATCATTTATATGCTCTAATGGAACAAGTTCATCTTTTTTTCCACATATCATTGCACCAGATGTGGGACATGGTGATAAAAAAGAAAAATCGTATACATTTGGTTGAGGTGATACTACAATAAATCTATTAATTTCAGGTCTTCGCATTAATAATTGCATTGCTATTAAAGATCCAAAGGAAAAACCTGAGATCCAACATTGAGAGTTATCAAAGTTTTCTCTTTCAAGCCAATCAAGTGCTGCCGCTGCATCAGCAAGTTCTCCTTGTCCATTATCAAATTCTCCATCACTTTTTCCAACTCCCCTGAAATTTACTCTACAAACTGAAAAGTCATTATCAACAAAAGTTTGAAAAATATCTACAACGACTTTATTGTTCATCGTTCCACCATACTGTGGATGTGGGTGTAAAACTAAAGCAATTGGAGAAGTGTTTTTTTTACTTTTAAAATATTTTGCCTCCAACCTTCCAGCTGGACCAGGTATAAAAATTTCTACAATTTTATTATCAACTGATGCCATTGATTATTAATCTCAAAAAAAAATAAGGTTTTTTCTATCAAAAATGAGTGACAAAATGCAAGTTTTAAAACGTTAATTAATCTTGACTAAAATAGTCGGGTATATATAAGTCCCGTGAATTGCGGAAAATATGAAATTATCAAGTAAGGGCAGATACGCAGTAATGGCTCTAGCGGATCTAGCTAAATTTAATTTAAATGAGCCAGTTTCATTAAGAGACATATCTCTTAGACAAGGAATCTCGCTTGTCTATCTCGAACAACTATTTTCAAAATTAAAAAAAAATAGAATAGTAACGAGCGTAAGAGGTAACAAAGGTGGATATATTTTATCTAAGCAAGCATCAGAGATAAAAATTTCTGATGTATTTGTTGCGGTTGATGAAAAAGTAAAAACTATTGGATGTGAAAAACATTCTGAGAGTGGATGCAATGGAAAATCATCAAAGTGTATTACACACGATCTTTGGGATGAATTAGAGGATTATATAAACAACTTTTTTCAGAAAAAAACATTGAATGATTTAATCAATAAAAAAATATCAAATAGATTATGAGAGATAAGCAAGTACAAGATTTAAAAGAATATAAATATGGTTTTTCAACCGATATCGACACTATAAAAGCACCCAAAGGACTTAGTGAGGATGTAATAAAATTTATATCAAATATAAAAAAAGAACCTAAATGGTTGCTTGAGTGGAGATTAAAAGCTTACAATAGATTAAAAGTTTTGAAAGAGCCAAATTGGCAAAAACCAAAATATCCAAAGATTGATTACCAAGATTTGTATTATTATTCAGCTCCAAAAAGTTTTAAGGAAAAACCAAAAAATTTAGACGAATTAGACCCTAAATTACTAGAAACTTATAAAAAATTAGGAATACCTTTACAAGAACAAAAGAGATTAAATGGAATAGCAGTTGATGCTGTTTTTGACTCTGTTTCAGTTGCAACAACATTTAAAGATACTTTAACAAAACAAGGTATAATTTTCTGTTCGATTTCTGAAGCAATTCAAAAACACCCTGAATTAGTAAAAAAATATCTTGGATCAGTAATTCCTATTACTGATCACTATTTTGCTACTTTAAATTCTGCTGTATTTACAGATGGGTCATTTGTATATGTTCCTCCAGGTGTAAAGTGCCCAATGGAACTTTCCACATACTTTAGAATAAATGCTTCTGATACAGGACAATTTGAAAGAACTCTAATTATAGCAGATAAAGGTAGTTATGTAAGTTATTTAGAAGGTTGCACTGCACCAATGAGAGACGAGAATCAGCTACATGCTGCAAACGTCGAATTAGTTGCTTTAGATGATGCAGAAATAAAATATTCAACAGTTCAAAACTGGTATCCAGGAGATAAAGATGGCAAAGGTGGAATTTATAATTTCGTTACAAAGAGAGGTCTTTGCCAAGGGAAAAATTCTAAAATTTCTTGGACTCAAGTTGAAACTGGATCAGCAATAACCTGGAAATATCCAAGCTGTATTTTAAAAGGAGATAATTCTATTGGTGAGTTTTATTCAATAGCGATAACCAATAATCACCAAAAAGCAGATACAGGAACTAAAATGATCCACATTGGAAAAAATACAAAAAGTAAGATCATTTCGAAGGGAATAAGCGCTGGATATTCTGATATGACCTATAGAGGTTTAGTTGATATTTCAAAAAATGCTAAAAATTCAAACAATTATACTCAGTGTGACTCTCTTTTAATGGGTAACAAATGTGGAGCTCATACAGTTCCTTACATAAAGAATAAGAATTCAGACTCAAACATTGCTCATGAAGCGACAACATCTAAAATTAGTGAAGATCAGCTACATTATTGTCAACAAAGAGGTTTAAATACTGAGGATGCAGTTGGTTTAATTGTGAATGGTTTTTGCAAAGAGGTTTTACAACAATTACCCATGGAATTTGCTGTTGAGGCACAAAAATTGGTTGGAATTAGTTTAGAAGGAAGCGTTGGTTAAATGCTAAAGATAAATAATTTAAATGCTAAGGTTGAAGACAAATCTATTTTGAATGGATTTTCTCTTAATATAAATCCAGGTGAAGTTCATGCAATCATGGGTCCAAATGGCTCTGGTAAAAGCACATTATCAAATATCTTATCAGGAAAGAAAGGTTACGATGTTTCTGGAGAAATAT
Organism: uncultured Pelagibacteraceae bacterium; assembly: GCA_902599955.1. Classification (GTDB taxonomy): domain Bacteria; phylum Pseudomonadota; class Alphaproteobacteria; order Pelagibacterales; family Pelagibacteraceae; genus Pelagibacter. The sequence goes on along the minus strand of CACKHK010000002.1, from coordinate 49,399 downwards.
TATTTGAAGATAATAATTTATTTGAACTTGAAACTGAAGAAAGGGCACATAAAGGAATATTTTTAGCATTTCAATATCCTTTAGAAATCCCTGGAGTGAATACAAACATATTTTTAAAAACTTCATTAAATTCTGTAAGGAAAGCAAGAGGGGAAAGGGAACTCGATGCTATTGAGTTTCTTAAATTAGTAAAAGAAAAAGCAAAAGATTTAAAATTCGATGAAGAAAAACTAAATAGACAATTAAATGTTGATTTTTCTGGAGGAGAAAAGAAAAAGAATGAAATTTTGCAGATGACTATATTAAACCCGAAACTTTCAATTCTTGATGAGACTGATTCAGGTTTAGATATTGATGCACTTCGTATTGTTGCTGATGGTGTAAATTCTTTGAGAAAAGAAAATAATTCTTTTCTTATAATAACACATTACCAAAGATTACTCGATTACATAAAACCAGATTTTGTACATGTCCTTATGAATGGAAGAATTGTTAAATCTGGAGGCGCAGAGTTAGCCGTTGAGTTAGAAAAGAAAGGTTACAAAAGTTTTAGTTAAATGGAAAAACAACTAAGAACAGATTTTAAAAAAATAGTCGATAGCTCTAATTTTTCAGAAAAAGAAATTATTACAAAAGAAAAGTATTTGAATAAATTTATTCAAAACGGTTTTCCAGGAAAAAAAAATGAAGACTGGAAGTTTTTAGACCTAAATCAAGTTATAAAATCAAATATTAAGAATTTAGATTATTTTAATGAAAATTTACCAAATGAGGTAGATCCTAAAATATATGTAGATGGTCTAGAGCATAATAAAATTGTTTTTATTAATGGAAGAATAGAGAAAATAGATTTCAAATATGAAGAAAGTGATAAATTTGAAATTAAAGATCAATTTGATAGCAAGAATTTACTTAATGATGTAAATTCGCTTGTTGATTTAAACTCAGCATTAACAAATAAATATTATAAATTTCAGGTAAAAAAGCATTATACTTTAAAAAAACCAGTAATTATATATAGTTTAACAACAAGTAAAATTAGTTCAAAAAATATTAATATCAGATTAGACTTTGATTTAGAATCTAACTCGTCTCTTAAAATAATAGATTATTCAATCGATAAATCTGAGAATAATTTTGTCAACATTGTTTATAATTTTAATTTAGAAAAAGATGCAATTCTTAAGAATTACAAATTAGATAAAGAAGAAAATAATAATATCAAATACTCATATAATAATATCAATCTAGATACTAACAGTGTTGCAGAAAATTTTGTCTTATCATTAGGTTCTAGTTTTATCAAAAATGAAATTAATTGTAATTTAAATGGCAAATACTCTTCAGCATTTGTAAATGGTATATTCAATTTAGATAATAATAAAAATCATGAAATCAGAACATCTATCAATCATTTAAATGAAAATACTAAAAGTTATCAATTAATTAAAAGCGTTTTAGGAGAAAATACAAAATCAGCTTATCAAGGGAAAATATTTGTAAAATCTAATGCACAAAAAACTGATGGATATCAATTAAGTAAAGCAATCTTATTAAGTGATAATGCTGAGTTTAATGCAAAGCCAGAATTAGAAATCTATGCAGATGATGTAAAATGTTCACATGGATCTGCTTCAGGAAGTTTAAATCAGGACTCTATTTTTTATCTAATGTCTAGAGGTCTTAATTATAAAGAAGCAAAAGAACTTTTAATAAATGGTTTCTTATTGGATGTTGTTGAAAAAATTACTGATAATGAAATTAAAAACTTAATTAAAAATATTATGGGATTAAAAGAATGAATATTGACCAAATTAAAAAAGAATTTCCTATTTTTGATAATAAAGTACAAAATAATGATCTTGTTTACCTAGATAGCGCAAATTCCTCTCAAAAACCAAGAATAGTAATTGATAGAATATATGATTTTTATTCTAAGGAATTTTCAAATGTTGGTAGGAGCGTTCATTATTTAGCAGTGGCAGCAACAAATTTATATGAGCAAACAAGAAACTCTGTGCAAAAATATATAAATGCATCTGATAAAAATGAAATTGTTTTTACAAAAGGTGCAACAGAGGCAATAAATCTTGTAGCAAATACATTTGGCCAAAAATATCTTGATGAAGGTGATGAAGTATTAATTACAGAATTAGAACACCACTCTAATTATGTTCCATGGCATTTTTTAAGAAAATCAAAAAAAATAAATATTGAATTTGCTGAAGTAAATGAACAAGGTGAAGTAACATTGGAAGAAATTAAAAAAAAAATAACTGATAGAACTAAAATTATATGTGTAACACATTTATCGAATGTGACTGGAGCAATACTTCCAATCAAAGAAATTGTAAGCTTTGCTCATTCTAAAGGTATTCCAGTATTAGTTGATGGTTGCCAAGGAGCGCCTCATTTAAAATTAGATATGCAAGATCTAGATTGTGATTTTTATGCAATATCAGGCCATAAAATGTATGGCCCTACTGGAATTGGAGTGCTTTATGCTAAAAAAAAATGGTTAGAAGATCTTCCTCCATACCAAGGTGGCGGAGGAATGATAAGAGAGGTAAAGAAAAAGGGTATTTCTTATGGAGAATTGCCAAATAAATATGAAGCAGGAACGATGGCAACAGCTCAAGTAATAGCTTTTAACGAGTCTATTAAATTTCTTGAAAAAATTGGAATTGAAAACATTGAGAAACACGAGAAAGAATTGCTTGATTATGCTGTTGATCTTTTAGGTAAGAATAATTCTGTAAATATTATCGGTAATCCTAAAAACAAAGGTGGAGTTATATCATTTACGATAGAAGGAATTCATCCTCACGATATAGCTACAATTTTAGATGAGGATGGAGTAGCAATTAGAGCTGGCCATCATTGTTGTCAAATACTTCATGAGAAGTTGGGTTTACCTGCAACTGCTAGAGCATCTTTTGGAGTTTACAATACCAAAGATGATATTGATCAACTTAATAAATCGATAAATAATTGCAAAAAGATATTTAATTTAAAATGAACTTAAAAGAATTATATCAAGAAATTATTTTAGAACACGGAAAGAATCCAAGAAATTTAAGAAAAACAGATAATTTCACTAGGGATGCAAAAGGAAACAATCCATTATGCGGAGATAATGTTCATATATATTTAAAACTAAATGATAATAATAAAGTTGAAGATATTTCATTTGAGGGAAACGGTTGTGCAATTTCAATGGCTTCAGCATCAATTATGACTGATCTAGTTAGAGGAAAAGAAGAAAAGGAAGTAAAGGAGATTGTTACAGATTTTTTGGACATGATAAAAGAGAAAGATGAATTAAGTACAGAGCTTTTAAACGAAGATGAAAAAACAAAATTGATGTGTTTATCTGGAGTAAAACAATATCCAATGAGAGTAAAATGTGCAACTTTATCTTGGCATACACTAACTTCTGCAATGAATAATTCTCAAGAAATAACAAGTACAGAAGATTGATTATGGAATTAAAAGAAAAAGTAATAAATGAAATAAAAAAAATTTATGATCCTGAGATACCAGTGAACATTTATGAATTAGGATTAATATATGATATAAATGTAAATCAAAAAAATGTTAGCGTTAAAATGACTTTAACCACTCCTAATTGCCCAGTTGCAGAGAGTTTGCCTAAAGAGGTTAAAGATAGTATTATGCAATTAGACGAAGTTGATAAAGTTGATTTAGATTTAGTGTGGGATCCGCCTTGGGATAAATCAATGATGTCAGAAGCGGCTAAATTAGAATTAAATTTATGACAAAACAAATAATCTCATTAAGCGATCAAGCGGCTACAAGGATTAAAGAAATCATGTCATCTGCGAGCAATGAATCTATTGGAGTAAGAGTTGGAGTTAAATCTGGAGGCTGCGCAGGCATGTCATACGTAATGGAATATACCAACAAAATTAACCCTAATGACGAAGTAATAGAGGATAAAGGAGTAAAGGTATTTATAGACTCTGCGGCTGTGATGTATTTATTTGGAACAGAAATGGATTATAAACAAGAAGAATTTTCTTCTCAGTTTGTTTTTAACAATCCAAACGAAACTGAAAGATGTGGATGTGGAGAGTCCTTTAAAATTTAATAATATTTATTGGTAATATGAAATAAACCAATATTGTCCTCTTTTATTCATTGTATAAATTTTATTATTCTTCTTCTTAGTTTTTCTATAGTTCGGCCTCTTGAAACCAATAATGTTTTTTAAAGAAGACATAAATTTTATCATACATTTTAATAACAAAATTAAATGAAATGAGAATTTCTTATAGGGAATACCTGCTATTACAGCAGGTATTACCAAAAATAAAGCTTATTAACAGCTATAATACATATCGAATTCGATAGGGTGCGGCGTATGTTCAAAGTTATGAATTTCCTCATACTTTAATTCAATGTACGCATCTATCTGATCGTCAGTAAATACATTCCCTTGCTTTAAAAAGTTTCTATCTTTATCAAGAGCTTCCATAGCCTCTCTCAAAGATCCACAGACTGTAGGAACTTTTTTAACTTGTTTTTCAGTTAATGCATAAAGATCTTGGTCAAAAGATTTACCAGGATCTATTTTATTTTTAATACCATCTAAACCAGCCATTAACATTGATGCAAATGTTAGATATGGGTTACCTGAAGCATCAGGGAATCTAATTTCGCATCTTGCACCTTTTTTACTTAAAGTTATTGGAATTCTGCATGATGCAGATCTGTTTCTTGCAGAGTATGCAAGTAAAACTGGTGCCTCAAATCCTGGGATTAGTCTTTTATAACTATTAGTAGTAGCATTTGAAAATGCATTTATTGCCTTAGCATGTTTTAAAATACCACCAATATAATAAAGAGCTGTTTGAGATAGACCAGCATACTTGTTACCAGAAAATACTGGAGTTTTACCTTTCCAAATTGATTGGTGAGTATGCATTCCAGAGCCATTATCACCTTTAACTGGTTTTGGCATAAAAGTAGCAGTCTTTCCAAATGAATGTGAGACCATCTGTACTACATATTTGTAAAGCTGAACATTATCAGCTTGATCAACTAGTGTTCCAAACAACATTCCTAGTTCATGTTGACTAGGTGCAACTTCGTGGTGATGTTTTTCAACAGTGATACCTACATCTCTTAAACCTTTTAGGTATTCACCCCTCATATCTTGAGCACTATCTACTGGTGGTACAGGAAAATATCCTCCCTTAACTCCAGGTCTGTGTCCCATATTTCCATTGTCATATGATTTTCCTGAATTATAAGGTCCTTCTGAACTGTCAATTGAAAATCCAGTTTCATTCATATCATTTTTAATTTTTACATCATCAAAAACAAAAAATTCTGGCTCTGGACCAAAGTAAGCTTTATCTCCGATTCCAGTTTTTTTTAAATATGCCTCTGCTTTTTTAGCTATTCCCCTTGGATCTCTTTCGTATGGGTCTTTTTTAACAGCATCCAAAATATCGCAAAATAAAATCATAGTATTATGTGATGTATATGGATCCATTACTGTTCTGCTTAAATCTGGTTTTAATATCATATCAGACTCATTTATCGCTTTCCAACCAGCAATCGATGAGCCATCAAAAAATACTCCATCGTTCAGCATACCTTCATCAACTATTGTTTTATCCATAGTAAGGTGTTGCAGTTTTCCTCTTGGATCAGTGAATCTAAGATCAACATACTCAACATTCTTAGATTTAATTTGTTTTAATACGTCCCTAGCGCTCATATTATCTCCTATAAATTTTCTTGTTCTCTTATCAGTTAAGAAAAGATAAATAATGTCTATAAAATAGATATCAGTTATGCTTTAATTACATGTATATTAACCTTAAAAATCGCAATTTTTCAATCAATCAAGAGTTGTACTAATGTCGGCACTTAATAAAGAACCAGTTAAAAGAGCAAAAGAAGCATTAAAAAAGTTTAATAGTGAAATAAAGGTAATTGAATTAGAGCAAACCGCAAGAACAGCAAATGATGCTGCAAATTCATTAAATACTGAAGTTGGTTCAATTGTAAAAAGTTTATTATTTAGGAATGAGGGAAATTTTTTACTCTGCTTAGTATCTGGCGATAAAAGATGTTCATTAAATAAATTAAAAAAAATTTTTAATAGTAAAGATTTGAGCATGGCCTCTCCAGATGAGGTTAAAGATCAAACAGGATATACTATCGGAGGAGTATCACCAGTAGGCCATAAAAATAAATTAGAAATTCTTGTTGATGAGTCTTTAAATAGATTTAAAAATTTATATGCCGCAGCAGGACATCCAAACTGTATTTTCAAAATAAATTTTGATGAACTGCTTAATTTAACCAATGGAACAGTAAAAGATATTGTAGAATGACTTCACCCAAAACATCTGATTATTTCATATTAGTTTTGCTGTCACTGATATGGGCTTCAGCCTTTTTCAATATTAAAATTGCTACTTACTCTTATGGTCCAATAACAATTGCATTTTTAAGGATTTTTTTTGGAATGATCCCAGTATTATTGTTATGTTTTTATAAAAAAATTAAAATTGAAGTCTTTTCAAAAGATTGGAAATGGTTTGCTGCAATTGGTATTATTAACTTAGTTATTCCATTTTTTTTAATTGCTTATGGAGTACAAAAAGTTCAAAGTAATTTAGCAGCAATATTAATGTCCACCACTCCTATCAGTGCAACTATTTTAGCTCATTTATTTATAGATAAAGAAAAAATAAATTTAGTTAAAATATTAGGAATAATTTTAGGATTTTTAGGAATAGTTTACCTTTTTTCTGAAAATCTACTAATTAATGATGAAAATTTATTTTCTGCATTAATGATATTAGTTGGTTCAACATTTTATGTAATTGGTGGAATATTAACTTTAAAAATAAGTCATAAAAAAAATGAAAATGTTACTGCATCAATATTAATTTGGGGAACAATATTTGTTTGCCCAATTTCTTTAATTATAGAGCAACCTTGGAATTTAAATCCATCATTAGAGTCAACTTTGTCTTTAATATATCTTGGAGTATTTCCTACTGGTATAGCTTGGTTATTGAGATTTATGATATTGAAAAGAAACGGTTTAGTTTTTCAAAGCCAGGTCGCTTATTTAATACCAATATTTGGAGTAATTCTTGGATACTTATTTCTTAATGAATTAGTTACTTCAAAAATATTAATTTCATTATTTATTGTTATTCTTGGAATATATTTTGTCAAAAAATCAGGAGACAAAAAAATAGAAGGAATTTAAATTTCAATAAATTAGTTTTTCAAACTTTTTCGACTTTATAGAGTTCATTGCTCCCTCTGCCAATATAATTGATTTTCTTCCATCTTCAAAAACTGCTCTAGGTTTTATATTTTTTCTACAAAATTTTGCTAGATCGAATAATTGAAGTTTAAAAGCCTCAGAATATCTCTCAATAAAGAAGTGAAGAAGAGGTGATTTACTGTTTGTTGAGCTTTTTGAAAAATAATTTATTTCATCGTTTCTTTTATTGTCTGAAACTAGCATTCCTTTATTTCCAAATAATTCTACTCTTTGATCATATCCAAAGCTACAATGTCTTGAATTTGTTATAATACATTGAACCCCTTTTTTGGATTTGAGTATTGTAGTTGCCAATTCATAATCATTAATTTTATTAAAACGTTTATCCGATAAGTTACTGCCCATAGCAAAAATTGATTGGAATTCGTCTTTTCCTAAATAATATCTTGCAAGATCAAAATCGTGAATCATCATATCTTTAAATATCCCACCTGAAGTTTTTAGATATTTAAACGAAGGAGGAGAAGGATCCCGACTAGTAATTATAATTTTTTCTAATCGTCCAATTTTTTGTTTTAGGTGTTTTTTTAATGAATGGTGTCCAACGTCATATCTCCTATTGAAGCCTATTTGCACTCTTGGTTTAAATTTTTTTATTCTTTTTAGACAAGAATTAATTTTTTTTATATTCAGATCTAATGGTTTTTCACAAAAAATAATTTTATTTAGTTTTACACCTTGCTCAATAAATTTTAAATGCGTAGGTGTGCTTGACGCAATAAATATACAGTCAATGTCTTTATCATTGAAAGCTAGATCAGGCTTATTTATTAAAGTGACATTATATTTATTAGATATTTTTTTTAATAAATCTTTGTTTAGGTCAAAGATATATTTTAATTTAAATTCTCTATTTTCGATTAAATTTTTTGCATGCATTTGGCCAATTCTGCCGAGACCAAGCAAAGCAATTTTTATTTTATTTTTGTCCACGCTTTTCTTTTATTTGAAATTTTACACGCTTCAATAAACTTTGCGGTTTCCAACCCTTCATATTCATTTGGAAAAAACCACCTTTTTTTAGCTTTTGTTCTTAATGATTCTGCAAATTCTTTATAAATGTTTGCAAAAGCATCTAGATAACCCTCTGGATGTCCAAATTTAATTCTTGAAAATTTTTTAGATAATTCTGCATTAAAAAAACCTCTTTCTAAAAATTTTACAGCGCCTTTTAATGGATTAAATTTAAGATAACCTGGATCATTTTGAACCCATTCTATGCTGCCTTTTGTGCCAAAAATCCTAAATCTTAAACCATAAACACCGCCTCTTGCCATAACACTTGTCCAAAGTAAGCCTTTTGCATTTTTATTAAAGTTGATCATTACTTGAGCATTGTTATCCATTTTAACAGTTTTTGAAACTTGTTTGATATCAGCAAATACATTTCTACCTTTTAATCCAGAAACATAGCATGCTATGTGATAACCGTGAGATCCAATCTCATTTAAAACCGCCGAGGTTCCAACTATTTTTTTATTTATTTTCCATTTTAATATTTTTTTTGCATTATTTTTATTAACTGTTTTTCCATCAGTCCAATCTTGAACATACTCTACATTTACATATTCAACTTTTCCTATTTTCCCTTTTTCGACCAATACTTTTGCTTCTCTAACCATCGGATATGCTGAATAATTATGAGTTAATGCATATTTTATATTTTTATTTGATTTAATTTTTTTAAAAAGTTTTTTTGCTTGTGATAGATCACCTGCAAATGGCTTGTCAGATATTATGTGAATATTTTTGTCTATAAATTTTTCTGCAATAATTTGGTGACTTGAAGGTGGAGTCATAATCGCTACAACCTCAATACCATCAGGTCTTAGAGCTTCTTTATAAGCCATTTCTTGATAATTTGAGTAACATCTATCTTTATCAATTCCTATTTTTTTTCCAAAAGTCTTTGAAATATTTGAATTTCTTGAAAAAACTCCTGAGACAATTTCATATTCGTCATCAAATCTTGAGGAAATTCTATGGACATGTCCTATCCATGATTTTGGGCCACCACCAACAATGCCTAATTTGATTTTTTTGCCTTTAATTAATCTCATGATCAAATATCTTAGCAAATAAAAAAAATATGTCAGTAAAATTAGGGATAGCACCAATAGCGTGGAGTAATGATGACATGCCTGAACTTGGTGGAGATACTCCTCTAGAACAATGTTTATCGGAAGCAAGTCAGGCTGGATATATAGGTATAGAGTCAGGTGGCAAATTTCCTAAAACATCTAAGGAATTATTACCAAAACTAGATAAGTATAATTTAAAATTATGTTCTGGATGGTACAGCGGAAATCTTAGAAAAAATTCTGTTGAAGAAGAAAAAAAATTAATTCAAAACCAACTTCAATTATTTAAAGACTGCGAAGCTCCATGTATTGTATTTGCTGAAGTTTTTGAATCAATACAAGGCGATCCAACAAAAAAACTCTCAAGTAGACCAAAAATGTCCAATGATGAATGGAAAGATTATTGTATAAAAATATCTGAACTTGCAAGATATCTCGAAGACGAGGGCATGCCATTAGCATATCACCATCATATGGGTACAGTAATAGAAACGGAAGAAGAAACTATTAGATTGCTAGAAAATACAAATGACAGTGTAAAATTAACTTTAGATACCGGTCATATGTTATTTGCTAGAGGAAACTCTATTAATATAATCAATAAATATAAAGAAAGAGTAATCCATATTCACTGCAAAGATATTAGAGAAGAAGTGTTGAATAAAGCCCTTTCTGAAGATTTAAGTTTTAGGGATGCTTTTTTAGCGGGTGCTTTTACTGTACCTGGCGATGGTTGTATCGACTATAAACCTTTGTTTGATATTTTGAAAAAAAATAATTACCAGGGTTGGCTGGTAGTGGAGGCTGAGCAAGATCCAAAAAAAGCAAATCCTCTTGAGTATGCAATTATGGGTTATAAATACATTACAGATACTTTAAAGAAATCAAATTTAGAGATTGATAAACTATAATTTTACTTTTTTACTATCTTCAAGTTTACCATCAAAAAAATCAAAAATATTTTGTATAGTTTCTATTGCCATTCTAGTCATGCACTCTTCAGTAAATGCTGCTGCATGAGGGCTAAGGAAAACTTTTTCATTTTTTAATAATGGATTGTCAGCTTCCGGGGGCTCTACTTCAAATACATCGATACCTGCTCCAAAAATTAGGTTCTCCTTTAATGCTCTATCTAAGTCTTTCTCATTTATAATTCCACCTCTTGCAGCATTTATGATGATGCAATTTTTTTTCATAGTCTTAAGAAGTTCATAATTTATGATATTTTTAGTTTGATCAGTTAAAGGTATATGGAGTGACACAGCATCCATATCTTTTATAGTTTCTGATAAATCTTCAACTTTTTTTCCACCCATTTTGCTTATTGTTTCTGCATCTACAAATGGATCATAAACAAAAACATTCATTTCAAATCCTAAACATCTTTTAATCAATGCTTTTCCAATTCTTCCAAAACCAGCTATAAGAATATTTTTGTTCCAAATCTCTATTGTTTTTGGCAGTTTATTTCTCTCAGTAAATTTTCCACTTTTGACTGATTGATCATACATATTTTTTCTTTTTGATATACTTAAAAGCATGAAAAGAACATGTTCTGCAACTGCTACAGCGTTTGCTGTTGCAGTTATCGCCACATCGATATTTCTTTTTTTACAGCTATCTAAATCAATATTGTCGTAACCAACTCCATGTCTAGAAATTATTTTAAGTTTTTTTGCATTTTCAATTGCTTCTGCAGGCAAAATTGATGTTCTTAAAGACACTGCATCAGCATTTATAATTTTTTGTTTAACGTTTTCAACGCTTAAATCCTCAACTACCTCATAAGCATAGTTACTATTACTTTTTAATAATTCCATACCTTTTTCATGAATAGGTTGGACTATGAGAATTTTTTTCATAATTTAAAAATGAAATTATATTAATCTAGCAAGATCTCTTTTACTATTTTTAAATGTTGGAAGAGGATATTTAAATGCGTATTTTCTAGGTATACATTTATTTTTCGCTTTCTCCCATAAAGAGATCCATTGCTTATAATTATGAATAGTAATATTTTTTTTATTTCTACTTCTAACGTAAAAATTTGGTAGAGGCTTTCTACCAGATGGGGTTCCAGCTCTGTTATATCTTAAGTCAGCACTTATTCTAAAATCGTTAGATCTATTAGGTAAAGAACAATGTATTGAGTGTTTGTGTAAAATAATTATATCACCCACATTTGCTTCCAAAAAAATTGGCTTAAATTTATCAAGTAATTTACTACCTTTTATCTCGACCTGACCTTTATATCCAGACACATGATTTAATAAACCCAGTTTATTTATTTCTTTAACGGTAATCATGCATCCGTTATTTTTGGTAGTTTTTGTAAATGGTATCCAAACGGTCACCATATCTGTCAATCTTTGTCCAACAGATGATAATACTGCTGCGTCTTGGTGCCAAGGAGTTCTACCTGAAAGTCCATCATGAACAGAGTGTCTAGGCAGTTTACTTTCCGGTTGTTTAATTCTTGTATTCTGAACAGGATTAGAAAGAATCTCAGATCCTAATAATTGTTCTACAACATCTAAAATTTTTTTATGGTTTATTAAGTTCCATAAAGATTGTGATGCAAAGTAATCACTATCTTTTTTCACATTATCTCTTGGTAGTCTGGTATTAAAATGTTGGTCAAGATCATAAATATTTAATTTTGATATATAGGTATATTTTCTTTTAAAATCATATTTAAAAACTTTTTCTCTCATATGTCTGGGTGCAAACTTATTAATTAGATTGTCCATTACATATTCCATATCGTTTAAAATAGGTTTTAAATCTTTATTGAAATTAAGAATATTTTTTACCCTAAGGTATCCATCTCTATCTAAAATTTTCTTTAGTTTGCTGTTAGTTTGCATGAGTACTAGATTTTAGCAGATAATTTGAATCATGAAAAGATGTGAGCATTCTTTTTTTAGTCGCAACTATATAAGGGTGATATTCAAAATTTTTATATTTCCATATAACAGGTTTATTAAATGCATAGCTTCCATAAATAAAAAATCTTTTTGGACAGTTTTTTTCCTTAAATCGTGTTACTCCATGATAAGAATTAGGAGTAGATTTAAAGAAAATAACACTTCCTTTTTTTGGGGTAAACTCCTTTACTTTACTAAGTTCATTAATTTTTGGAAATCTTCTAAATTTTTTTCTTAAATTCTTGTTTGCTTTTTTTTTATAAAGTGTAAGAGAACCTCCATTTTTTTTTGGTATATCAGTTAAATAGATCAAAAAATTATACATTCTATTTATATCATCTCTATGTGGTCTTAATCTATACCCTCCTTTAGATACTGAAAAATCTATATCTAAATTTAATATTGGACTCTTATAATTACTTCCCAATAACTTTTTGAGTTCAATTGAATTTACTTTTCTTTTCAAGGTATATTTTTTTTTATTGAATGTTTTGGGTTTGAATAAACTTTGCCATGTATTATTTTCAAACTCAGTTTTAAATTTTTTATCAATTTTATTATAAAATGATTGTGAATTAAAAATTGAAAAAAGTTTTTTTGAAATTTTAGAACTTGAAATATATTTGTTGAAATTTTTTGATCCTTTATTAATTCTACTCCTGCCTCCCATAATCATATCGTCAAAATTTTTTGATTTACTAATCTCATTAATCAAATAATTACATATTTTTTTACTGATTATTTTTTCTCCTACAATAATGGGAAAGTTTGATTTAACCTTCTTTAGTTTATTAATTTTCAGCATTTAGCTGTACATACCCTCTTTTACTTTAATCATTTTGTACATAAGATCATTTAATGGTGTAGCTATTCCATGTTTTTTTCCTATTTTAGATACAGCTCCACTTATGAAATCAATTTCAGTTTTTCTTTTGTAAAGTACATCAAAAGCCATTGAGGACTTATTTGTTTGTTTTGAATCAACAATTTTATTAAACATAAATAAACACTCATCTTCAGAAACATTAACACCATCTGCTAAAGCAACTTCTCTTGTTTCTAAAATAATTTCTTTACCTAAATTTCTAGATACGTCGTTGGCATTATTATTTATGTAAAGATCAGTATGATGTAGATCAAAAATAGCTGAAAGTGGCCCTATTGCGGTTAAAGCAAAAAGTTTCATCCATTTTCTTTTTTTTACATCCTCAGCTGCAATCATTTCTAAATTATGTGCAGTAAATGTATCTGCAATTTCTGTTATTCTATCTGTTATTCCACCATCATATTCTCCAATCCACGAAGGTAGAGCTGCATGATTCATAATATGACCAGGGCCTAAAATATTTGATGCTTGAGTTGTTGTTCCCCCAATTACTTTTTCATCGCCTACAATACTTTTAATTATTGCTTCATGCCCAATTCCATTTTGAAAAGACATAAAAACTGTTTTATCTCCAATAATGTTTTTAATACTTTTTAAAGCAGGTTCTAGAGCTGTTGCTTTACACATTACTATTACAGCATCTACTTTTCCAATTGTAGATGGATCTGATGTTGCTGTTACTTTTATAAATCTATCGCCACCATGACCATCCATCTTAAGGCCTTTTTTATTTAAGGTTTCTACATGTTCTTTCCAAACATCAATCAGAGTTACATCTAATCCTTTTTCTGCAAGCAAACCTCCAAACAAACATCCCATTGCACCTGCACCAAGAACAGCAACTTTTAAATCTTTATTTACCATTTTATTTTAAATATATTATGTATAGATATTATATATATTATCTATAGACATTTTGCAATATATAATGCAATATTATTAAATCATGAAATTAAATATAGAGAAAGGAATTTTTAAAACTTTTGATTTAATAGATATTTCAAATGCATTAAGAATTGGACTTGCTAATAATTACAAAGATGTTGAAGTAGATGTAGTTGAGTGTCCAAATCTTAGACATTGGGATTGCCCTTCTGAAGGTATTAGCGGCAATCAAAAAATAATCGATGTAGGAGGAGAGCCTTATATGCATGATAAAAATTACATCGGTACTGAATTTGATTATCAAGAGATTTCAAAAAGAATAAATTCTTCAAAATCCTATGCTCTTGGAGCAGGCTCTGGTGCTATGTCGTGTTTGGAAGGGCATTGTGGAGAATTAATTATAAATGAGAATTTAATTACTGAAGAGTCTAAATCTATCATTGCAATGGTTGGAAAAAATAAAGAATGTATAGTTAAAGATTATAAAGCAAAAAAACATGGGGGACTTGGCAACATCTACTATAGCGATGGAAAAGAAGGAAGGGTAATAAGAATTAATACTAAAAAAAGAATTGGAAAACAAGGATCTTTACCTCAGTCAATAAGACAAGCATTGTCAGAAAATTTAGATATTTCTAATAACAATCACATAGCTCTTGCTGGTGTTTTTAGAATTTTAAATGGAAAAATACGATCACACGTACAACCCGATTATGAAGATATCAAACACGATTATTATGATTCAAAATTAATGAAATGTACTAAAGACTTCCTACAATTTTATGAACCAGTTGGTCCTGAATTGCAATGTTACTCTGTTTTGTGGACCGGAGATCCAACTGGTGGAAAACTTAATTTAAGAGAGTCTGGAGAACATACCCATTTTCATTCTTATGAAAATAAAAAATATGCAGGTCATTACCATTTTGATGTAACCCCAGATGAAATAGAATATGTAGGATATTTTAATACTGCAAGTGAAGTTCACAGAGTAAATAATATATATAAAGAATTAGCTAACAAAAATTAGATTGAATAGAAATTTCAATTATATAAAATTAATTAGATGAAGAGGCAATTTAGTTACCCAAAGCATTTTGAAGAACAAAAAAAACTTTCTAAATCTACAAAAAAAAGAATTCAAATGGCCGAAGTTTCTCTTGGAGACTTCACTGGTAGGTTAAAAAATGATTTACTTAACTGGTTTTCATTAACGCCTCAACATTGGATAATGTTGCACGCAGTAATGTTGGCTTATTTTAAAAACCAATCAATTACAAAAAACCAGCTTTTAAAAGTGATTGAAAAATCTTACCTAACTTCAAATGTTTATATCGATACTGCTATTAAAAAAGGTTATTTTAGAATTATTAGAAATATAAAAGATAAAAGGTCAATTTTTATTCTTCCCTCAGTTATTACTATAAAAACATTTGAGGAGTTCATTGATAGAAGAGATCAGCTATACAAAGGGATAAAATGAAAAAAATTTATACATGGGCAGCAAAACCTGCAAGTAGAACTTTAACAGTTGGCGATTTAAAAAATTTTAAAGGAAAAAAAAAATTTACCCAAGTTACAGCGAATACTATTGAAGAAGCACATGCAGCCGAGCAGGCCGGATTTGATATGATTATATCTAATGCATTTAATGTTAAAAAAGCCAGAGAGGGTTCTAAAAATTTATTTTTAACTGCAGCATTAGTACTTAATAAGTTTGTAACAGCAGATGATATATTGAGAGGTGCTTTTGAGGCATTAGAGAATGGAGCTGATGCAGTAATGACACCTAGAAGTATGAAAATTGTTGAAATGCTTGCAAACGAAGATGTTCCAGTTATGGGACATTTAGGTTTAGTACCAAGAAAATCTACATGGATAGGAGGTTTAAGAGCAGTTGGAAAAAATAGTAATGAAGCACATGATTTGTATTTAAAATTTAAAAGATTAGAGGATGCAGGAGCATTCTCAGCTGAATGTGAAGTAATTCCCGAAAATGTAATGAGAGAGATTTCTAAAAGAACAAATATAGTTACAGTATCACTCGGCTCAGGAAAGTTTGCTGATGTAATGTACTTGTTTATGGAAGATATTTGTGGGGATACTGAGAATCCACCAAGACATTCAAAAGCTTATGGAAACTTAATAAAATTAAAAAATCAAATTAATCAAGAGAGAGTAAAAGCGCTCAAAGCATTTAAAAAAGATTCTATGTCAAATAAATTTCCTGGAAAGAAACAATCTATAAATTTAAATCAAAAAGAGTTTGAGCTATTTCTTGAGAAACTAGATTAATAAGTGTCAGAATCTTTTTTATTTATTGAGCCCTTCATTTTTTCTACAATTGCCTTTGCGCCTGCGCTCATAGCTCTTTGATCTGCACCAATTGTTACGAAGTTAAATCCTTTATCAATCATTTTTTGTGCATATTCTGTAGTTCCATTATGAATACCAGCAAATATATTATTTTTTTTTGCATGCTCTAATATTCTTAATATTTCAGAATATGCTTTTGTGTCCTCTGCTCTGTCAAAGCCTGGCTTTTCTCCAATTGCTAAACTTAAGTCAGCTGGACCAATATATATCCCATCAACACCCTCAATAGACATGATCTCATCTAATTTATCTAATGACTCCTTTGTTTCAATCATAGCTAATTTTAAAATCTCATCATTTGCATGATCAGCATAATCAGCTCCACCATAAATTAATCCTCTAACTGGGCCAAAACTTCTATATCCTCTTGGAGGATACATGCATGCTTGAACAAATCTTTCTGCCTCTTCTTTATTGCTTACCATAGGGCATATAATTCCATAACAACCAGCGTCTAAAATTTTCATTATTTGTCCTGGTTCATTCCAATTTACTCTGGCAAGAGGAGTTACATCAGTTGAAGAAATTGTTTGAAGCATTGGAAGCGCGTTTGTGTAATCAACAAGTCCATGTTGCATATCTACAGTAAGAGAGTCCCAACCTTGATGCGCCATAACTTCTGCAGATACTGTACTAGGTATTTGTAACCAGCCATTAACAACTGGTTTTCCTTCAGCCATCATTTGTTTAACTTTATTTTTTCTCATTAATAATTAAGACCAAAATGAGTATATTTAATATTTAAATAATCCTTAATGGCCATTGATCCACCCTCTCTACCATAACCTGTCTGTTTGATACCTCCAAAAGGAACTTCTGCAAACGCAATAGTAGGATGATTTACTGCACATGTTCCAGTTTCCATTTTTTCTGAGACTTTGTGAGCTTTTTCTAAAGAATTTGTATAAATATAGCTTGCCAAACCTAAGTCATTATCGTTAGCTCTTTCAACAACTTCATCTGTATCTTTAAACGTTAGTAGTGGAACTAATGGTCCAAATGGTTCTTCTTTTGCAATCGTAAAGTTATCTTGAACATTGTCAAAAACAGTAGGTTCATAAAAATATCCTTTATTAAAACCTGATGGTCTCTTTCCACCGCATAAAACAGTTGCTCCTTCTTTTTTTGTTTTCTCGACTAATGCTTCTATTTCATTCAATCTCTTTTCTGTTGTTAATGGACCTAATATTGTGTCGTCATCCATTCCATTTCCAATTTTTAGTTTAGAAACTTTTTCAACTAATGTTTTTGCAAACTCATCTTTTTTCTTTTCATGGATATAAAATCTTGCCGGTGAGATACAAACTTGGCCGTTATTTCTAAATTTTGCCGTTATTGCCATATCTGTAACTTTATTTATATCCACATCATCAAAAACTATAAAAGGTGAGTGACCACTTAATTCCATTGTTACTCTTTGAACTTTCTCAGCGGCTTGCTTTAAAATAAGTTTACCTACTCTAGTCGATCCAGTAATAGAAACTTTTTTAACTATGTCAGAAGATATAAGTTGTGAAGAAATTTTTGCTGGATCACCCGATAATAAATTAACAACACCTGGAGGAACTCCTGCATCATTTATAATATTCATAAGTTCCATTACACTACCTGGAGTAATAACATCTGGCTTACATATAACTGAGCACCCAGCTGCTAAGGCAGTTGAAATTTTTCTAGAGGATAGAACTATTGGAAAATTCCATGGTATTAATCCTGCAACAACACCAACAGGTTCATATTTTACATACATTCTTGTGTGTTCAAATCTACTTTCAACTATCTGACCATATATCCTTTTTGTTTCTTCAGAGTTCCATTCGAAAATGTCTGCTGCGCCTCCGACTTCCCCTTTAGCTTCTGACAAAGGTTTTCCAACTTCCAATGTAAGCCATTTTGCTAGTACATCAGTTCTCTCTCGCATAAGATCTGCAATTTTTCTTATAATTTTTGATCTCTGCCAAGGTGGAGTATTTCTCCAAACTTCAAGACCTTTTTCAGCTGACTTAAGAGCTTTATTTACATCTTCTTCACCAGCTTTGGATGCTTTACCAATTACTTCTTCAGTAGCTGGATTCAATACATCATAAGTTTCATTATTTTGTGATTGTTGCCATTTGCCATCAATGAATTGTCCAAATTTGCTATACATAATTTTTATTTTATGGTTAATTAGTCGAATTTTTGAGGAGAATATAACTAGAAAAATGAAAAAAATAAAGCTTACTTGCGCACATGCCTTGGTTAAACATCTTGTTGCTCAAAAAATCTACATAGAAGGTAAAGTTGAGCCTTTATTTCCAGGGGCATTTGGTATTTTTGGTCATGGGAATGTTGCATGCATAGGTCAAGCATTAGAGGAAAATAAGGATAAACTCCCAACTTATAGAGGTCATCATGAACAAAATATGGCTTTAACTGGCATTGCTTTTTCAAGAGCAAAAAGAAGAAAACAAATTTTTATTGCAACAAGTTCTGTTGGGCCTGGATCTACAAATTTAGTAACTGCGTCTGCAGTAGCAATGAGCAATAGATTACCTATTTTATTTTTACCTGGAGATACTTATGCGAATAGAATGCCAGATCCTGTGCTACAGCAAGTAGAGCATTTTTCAAATCCAGGAATGACTGCGAACGACTCTTTTAAACCAGTTACAAAATATTTTGATAGAATAACAAGACCTGAACAAATAATACAATCTCTTCCGCAAGCAATTCAAACAATGCTTGATCCTGCTGATACTGGCCCAGCGTGTTTATCTTTGTGTCAAGATGTGCAAGGGGAAACATTTGATTATCCAGAGGAATTTTTTAAAGAAAGAATACATAACATAAGAAGACCTAAACCAGATGATTTTCAAATAAAACAAGCAATGGAAAAAATTAAAAAATCAAAAAAACCAATTATTATTTCTGGAGGGGGAGTTTTCTATTCAGATGCAATGGATGAATTAGGAAGTTTTGCCATAAAACATAACATACCAGTCACACAAACCGTGATGGGATACTCAACTATGAAAAGAGATCATTCTCATTTTCTTGGTCCAATAGGAGGCCTTGGTGGTAAAGCTGCAAATAACTTAGCAAAAGAAACCGATTTAGCTATTTGTGTTGGTACAAAATTGGCAGATTTTACAACAGGTTCGTGGGCTAATTTTGAAAACCCTGAATTTAAATTGGTTTCAATTAATATTGCAAGACATGATGCAAACAAACATTTAGCCGAGGCAGTTATTGGAGATGCTAAAGTTTGTTTATCAGAGTTGTCAAATTCTTTAGGAAATTGGAAATCTCCTGACAGCTGGTACAAAAAATCACAAGATGAACTTAAGTCTTGGAATGAGTATGTTGATAAAGAAAGTGGACCAACTAACCAAGAAACACCAAACTATGCACACGCCGTAGGAGCAATTTATCGAAATTCAGATCCAACAGATATAGCAGTTACTGCTGCTGGTGGATTGGTTGGTGAAGTTGTGCAAGTCTGGAGACCAAAAGAACTAAATACGCATGAAACTGAATGGGGTTTTAGTTGTATGAGTTATGAAATTTCTGGTGCCCTAGGAATTAAGATGGCAAATCCTGACAAAGACGTAATAGCATTTGTGGGAGATGGCTCATATTTATTAAATAATTCAGACATCTATTCTTCAGTTTTAACAAATAACAAATTAATAATAATTGTTTGTGATAATGGTGGTCATGCAGTTATAAATAGACTTCAATTGTTTAAAGGTGGAAAAGAATTTAATTGCTTATTTAATTCATCTAATATTCAAAATTTTAAGGAAGTAAATTTTGCCCAACATGCAGCTAGCATGGGTGCAAAATCTGAACATGTTTCCACTATTTCAGAATTAGAGGAAGCATTTAAAAGAGCTAAAAAATCAGATGTAACATATGTAATATCAATAAAAACTCATAGTTACGAATGGCTTGAAGGTTCAGCTTACTGGGAAAGTCCTACGCTTGAAATACCAACAACGAAAGAAAATGAGGAAGCTTTAAAACTTCATAAAGAAGGTAAAGCAAAACAAAGACAAGGTGTCTGATTTCCTTATATGAATAAAGTTTTCAAAGTTGGTCTTATTGGTTGTGGACATATTGCAGAAACTTATTTTAGAGCAGAGAAATATTTTAATAATATCAAAATAATTAAATGCGCAGATATTAATTTAAAAGCTGCAAAAAAATGTTCTAAAGAGTATGGAGTCAAATTTTTAAGTGTAAATGAAATTCTAAAAGATCAAGAAGCAGAAATTATTTTAAATTTAACTATCCCAAAAGCACATTATGAAATTTCAAAAAAAGCTTTATTAAATGGTAAACATGTTTACTCAGAGAAACCATTGGCAATTAATTTAAAGGATGGAAAAGAACTTTTAAAAATTTCTAGAAGGAAAAAGTTATACCTTGGTAATGCACCAGATACATTTTTAGGAGGTGGAATACAAAAATCAAAAGAGCTAGTTGAAAAAAATATAATTGGAAAAATAAAATTAGGTAATGCTGTTTTTGCCTTTCCTGGAATTCAATCATATCACCCCAATCCAGAACCATGGTTTGCAAAACTTGAAGGAGGTCCTGTAATTGATATGGGGCCATATTACATTACAGCTTTGGTAAACCTTTTAGGACCTGCAAAAAAAGTTAGTGGGAGAATAATAAATGGTACAAAATACAGAACAATTGGAATTGGACCAAAAAAAGGTAGAAAATTTAAAGTTAATTGCCCAACAACTTATCTATCTACAATCACCTTTAAAAATAACACAGTAATTAGACTGACATTATCTTTTGATGTCATTGCTCACCAAAGAAATCATATTGAGTTATATGGTGAAAAAGGTTCAATGATTGTCCCTGACCCAAATATGTTTGGAGGATCAGTTTTCACATGTAAAAAACTAGGAGATAATTGGAAAGAATATAAAACAACAAAAATGCATTTAGGTAAAATTAATATAAAAACACAAAGTTCAAGAGCAAATGAAGCTCCAACAAATGCGAACTATAGAGGCGCAGGACTTTCGGAAATGGCTTATTCAATAGAAAAAAAAAGAAAACATTTATGTAATGGTGAAATTTCATTGCACGTGCTTGATATAATAACCTCAATCATGAAAGCTTCTAAATCTGGTGTTAATCAACCAATTAAAACCGAGTGTGTTAAACCAAAAAAATTTACAAATATAGATATAAGAAAAATAACTAAATAGAGCAAAAATGTGATTAAACCTATTGTAATTTCTGATCCTTATCCAAGAACCTTAGATTTAATTTTTACAAAGACAAAATTAAAAGAACTAAAAACCAAATATAAAATAATAGTTGCTCCGAAAAAAAATAAAAAAATTTTTTATGAAAATAATATTGGCAAGGCAACATTTATTATGGGTCAACCAAATTTAGATAAATATTTATTGTCTAAAGCTTCAAAATTAAAATGTATTATAAATGTAGAAAGCAATTTTATGGACAATTTAGACTATAATTATTGTTTCAAAAAAAATATTCATGTTATTGCAACCTCGCCAGTATTTTCAAAACCTGTAGCTGAGATTGCTTTAGGTATGACATTGTCTCTTTTAAGAAATATTCACAATGCACACTTTGATTTTATTAAATCAAAAGAGAAATACGGTTTAGAAAGTAATTTACAAGCTTCACTTCTGACAAATAAAAAAATTGGTTTACTAGGGTTTGGAGATTTAGCAAAATCTTTATACCCCTTACTTTTACCATTCTCAAAAAATATAAATGTATATGACCCATGGATACCTAAAAATAAAATAAAAAAAATTGGATTTAATCCAATTAATTTAAATAAAATGTTTAGTAGTTGTGAAGTAATTTACGTATTAGCAACTATTACCAAAAAGAATAAACTTTTAATTGATAAGAAATTATTAAATAAAATGAAATCTGGAACTGTTTTTATTTTAATGAGTAGAGCAGCAATAGTTAATTTTAAAGATTTGATTAATAGAATTAAAAAGGGAGATATTTATGTCGCAACTGATGTCTTTCCAGATGAACCAGTAAAAAAAAATGATCCAATAAGAAAGTTAAAAAATACACTATTTTCTGCTCATAGAGCAGGTGCTTTAGAAGAAGCTTTTTACAATATGGGTGAAATAGTTTTGAAAGATATGAAGCTTGTTCTAAAAAATATGCCACCTAAATTCTGTAAAAGAGCTCAAAGAAAAACTGTAAAACTTTTAGCCTCAAAACCAGTTGCAATTAACTGATTTTTTTATATTTTCTTAAATTATGTCATCTACCAATCAATTATTATTAGAAGCTAAAAACGTTACAAAATACTTCGGTACAATTACTGCTCTTGAAAATGTAAACCTTAAAATTCATGCAGGTGAATGCTTAGGAGTTGTAGGTGACAATGGAGCAGGAAAAACAACATTAATGAAGGTTTTATCAGGTCTGTATAAACCTAGTGCAGGCTCTTTACATTTTGAGGGAAAAGAAAAGGTTTTAGAAAGCCCTAGGGACTCTCAAAACCTAGGTTTAGAAATGGTATATCAAGATCTAGCTTTAGCAGGCAATCTTCCAATAGGCGAAAATATTTTTTTAGGCCGAGAACCAACGACTAATTTAGGATTATTAAAGTTTCTTGATTATAAAAAAATAAAAGAACTTACAGAGGCACATCTTGGTAAACTTAAAATAAATGTAAAGAGTGCAGATCAAAAAGTTGAGGAACTTTCAGGCGGACAAAGACAAGCAGTTGCAATTGCTAGATCAACAGCATTCAACGCAAAAGTAGTGATCATGGACGAACCAACAGCAGCCTTAGCTATTAAAGAAGTTGGTAAAGTTTTGGATTTAATAAATAGTCTAAAAAAGACTGGAGTAGGTGTAATTGTGATCAGTCACAGAATGGATGATATTTTTGCTGTTTGTGATCGAGTAATGGCTTTGTTTCAAGGAACAAATTTTGCTGAATCTGAATTATCAAACACTTCTAGAGATGAAGTAATTGGATGGATAATGGGTAAAAAATAATTATGGACTCAAAGGACCAAGAAAAAGACTCTTTATATCTAAAACTCATTCCTTATTTTGAGAAATACGGAATATTATTATTATTAGTTATAATGATAGTAGTAATGCATTTTCTTCAACCTGATGTTTTTTTATCTTGGAGAAATGTAACAAACGTTTTTAAACAAATTTCTTGGCAGTCAATGCTAGCTCTAGGAGTATTTATGGTGATTGTAACCGCTGGTATAGATCTTTCGGTTGGATCTATAATGATGTTGTCACTAATGATACTTGCAATTGTCGCTAAGGCTGGTGCTCCTTGGTATATTGTTGTTATCACACCTCTTATAGCTGGATTTCTGTGTGGGTTATTTAATGGGTTAGGGATTACCTTACTAAGGATGCCACATCCGTTTATAATGACATTAGGTACATTATATATATTTAGAGGAACAGGTAATTTAATTTCTGGTGGAACTCCGATAAGCGGCTTCACAGATGAAGTGAGATACCTTGGGCATGGAAGAATTGATTTAACTTGGCTTGGTTTAGAAAAGTCGCAATACCTTCCTGTTAGTTTAGTTCTTATTGCAATTGTCTATATAATATTTTGGATATTCATGAACAAAACTCGGACAGGTAAATGGATATATGCAATTGGCGGTAATCCAAATGCAGCAAGAGCCTCAGGTATTAATGTAAATAAAATTCTTGTAATAGTTTATTCGCTTTGTGGTTTTTTATCTGGCATTGGAGCTTTAATTTTAGCTGGACGAACAGACTCAGGTTATCCAAATGCAGGATTACAGTCTGAATTGGACGCTATTGCAGCATGTATTATTGGAGGTGCTAGTTTTTTCGGTGGAAGAGGTACCGTTTTAGGTGTTTTTGCAGGAGTGATGATAATGGGAATCTTAAGAAATGGTCTTAATTTAATGGATGTTAGTTCATTTTGGCAGCAAGTATTAATAGGCTCAATTATTGTATTAGCAGTATATGTTGACGTTCTGAGAAGAGATTTTGGAACTAGAAAATAAATCACGTAAAAGTTGAATCAAAAAATAGTTACCTTTGTAACAGTTGAATTTTTTTTAAAAATTTTATTAAATCAATTTTTTAATAATTATTAAAGGGGTAAATATATGAGAGATATAAAAAGAAAAATTGTTGTTTTCTTTTCAGCAGTTTTTTTATTAGTTAGCATGGGTTCAGCTTCTTTTGCTGATGGTCATGGTAAAAAAATCTTATTCAGTATAAAAGGACCTGGATCTGGAAATCCATTCTGGGCTTCTGTTACAAAAGGTGCTGAAGAAGAGGCTAAAAAATTAGGAGTTAAACTAATTCTAATTGCACCTCCACAAGAGGGAGATGTTCAAGCGCAGATTAACCAAGTTGAAGACCAACTTGCAAAAGGTGTTGATGCTCTAGCTCTTGCGCCAGGAGATCCAAATGCGTTTGCACCAATAGTAGACGATGCTATTAAGAGCGGAGTTCCAGTTGTATTTGTTGATACAAAAGGAATAAACGAAGGTGTCACTTTTATTGGAACAAATAATATGAATGGTGCAGAATTAGCAGCAAAATTTATTTGTGATAAAACTCCAAAAGGTTCAGATGTTGCAATTCTTACAGGAATTGAGTCTCAATCAACTGCATTATTAAGAAGAGATGGTGCAATTAAAGGATTTAAAAATTGTGGTTTAAATCTTGTTGCAACTCAAACTGCTGAATGGGATACTGCAAAAGGTAGATCTGTTACTGAGTCAATCATTTTGAAAAATCCTAACATCAAAGCAATATTTGCTTCTAACGACAATATGGGTTTAGGTGCAATGCAAGCTCTTAAGGATGCTGATATGAATGATGTAATCGTTGTTGGTTTTGATGCTACTCCTGATGCTGCTACAAGTATCTTAAAAGGAGAGATGACTGCAACAATTGCTCAGTTCTCATACAACATGGGTGCATATGGAGTTAAATATGCTCTTGAGTTAGCTAATGGTGGAAGTATTGATCCTAATATTGATACAGGAACACAATTAGTAACTAAAGAAAACGCTAACGATTTTAAATAATCTTTAGAAAAAACAAAATTAAAAGGGTGGAATTTTATTTCACCCTTTTTTTTTATGTAATATAGTATTCTAATGCTAATTAATATTAATCCAATTTTAAATCCTGAACTATTATATCATTTAAGAGCCATGGGACATGGTGATAAATTAGTGTTAACAGATGCAAATTTTCCTGCTTATTCTCATTCTTTAAATCATAAAGTAATTAGATTAGATGGTGTTAATATCTATGAAGCTGCAAAAGCTATTCTTTCAGTTTTTCCATTAGATAGTTTTATTGACTCTGCTGCAGAGAGAATGCAAGTTGATAATAAACCAGATGAATTAACAGAGTGTCACAAAGATTTTATAAAAGCTGTGAGAGAAACTTCTGGAGAAAATTGGAAAGTAGGCTCAATTGAGAGACAAGAATTTTATAAAGTAGCAAAGAAATCTCAATTAATTGTATCTACTTCTGAAACAAGACCTTATGGATGTTTTATACTAACAAAAGGAGTAATTAAACCAGATGGTAGCGTTTGGGTTCTTGATAAATAATGAACTCTATATGCATTTTTGGAGTATTCGTAGCTGACCTATGTTTCTTTGCTGAAAAAATTCCTGTTAAGGGAGAAACAGTTTTAGGTAAAAATCATATAATTGGACCAGGCGGTAAAGGGTCTAATCAAGCAATTGCTGCTGCAAGACTTGGTGGAAAAGTAAATTTTATCACTAAAATTGGAAAAGATCAAAATGCAAAAATGGCTCTAAAGCTTTATGAAGAGGCTGGAATTAATACCGGTTCAATAATCCAAGATCCAAATCAGTCAACAGGTGTTGCTGGAATAATGATAAATGAAAAAACAGGGGATAATGCTATCAATATTGTACCAGGAGCAGCTGGCTCGATATCTAATAAAG
The DNA here is from genome assembly GCA_902599955.1 of uncultured Pelagibacteraceae bacterium. GTDB lineage: Bacteria > Pseudomonadota > Alphaproteobacteria > Pelagibacterales > Pelagibacteraceae > Pelagibacter. The sequence continues at coordinate 22,928 of CACKHK010000002.1, read as the reverse complement.
ATATTGATAACAATATTGATGTTATAAAAAAATCAGAAATTTTTTTAACACAGCTAGAAACACCTAATGAAGTAACTAGTTATGCACTTAATAAAGCAAAAGAGACAGGATCTCTTACAATTTTTAATCCTGCTCCTGCGTCAGATATTAAAGAAAGTGATTTTAAATGTATTGATTATTTTACTCCTAATGAAACTGAAGCAAGTTTTTATTTAGGTAAAAAGGTTGAAAGTAAAACAGAAATTGAAGAGGCTGCAAAAATTTTTCTTGCAAAAGGAGTAAAAAATATAGTTATAACATTAGGCCCAAAAGGTCTTTACTTTGCTAATTCTGATGAAAGTTTTTTTATAGATGTTTATAGTTTAAAGGATAAAGTTATAGATACAACTGGAGCAGGTGATGCTTTTAATGGAGCGTTTGCTTATGCTTTATCCAATAAATTAAAAATCAAAGATGCTTTAGAATTTTCAAATAAAGTAGCTGCAATTTCCACAACAAAAACAGGTGCAGCAAATTCAATGCCTAAAATTAATGAAGTAGAAACTTATTAGTTACTCGATTATTTTGAAATCTGATTTAAATTTATCAGTAATATTTAAACCTAGCCCAGGTTTATTGTCGTCCAAGTTTATAAACCCGTTTTCAGGAGCTGGGTCACCTTCAAAAATATAGTAAAATAGCTCATTACCAATTTCTACATCGTGTACAGGAAAAAATTCAGATATAGGACAATTAAAATTAGACATTGTTAAATGATAATTATGCATTTGCCCAGCATGTGGAATGACTGGAACTTGATAAGCTTCAGCTAACGCATTTATTTTATTTGCAATGGTGAAACCACCAACTCTATTATTGTCATATTGAATATAACTAACTGCTTTTAAATCCAATAATTGTTTAAATCCAAATAAGTTGAATTCATGCTCTCCACCAGATATTGGAATAGCATTCATATTATTTAATTCAGCATAACCATGAATATCGTCTGCTATAACAGGTTCCTCTAGCCATCTAGGATTAAATTTTACTAATTTAGGAATCATTCTTTTAGTGTAATCTAAATTCCATCCCATATAACATTCCATCATAAGATCTGTGTCATAGCCAATTACTTCTCTAACAGCCTCTGCTAATTCTAAATTTTTCCTCATTCCATCAGGTCCATCTTTTGGTCCCCATCCAAATCTCATTTTAAACATTTTAAAACCTTGATTAACGTAACTTTCAGCTTCTTTTTGCAGTTCTTTAATTGGTTGGCTATAAAGTTTTGAGGCATAAACTGGAATTTTCTCTTTAGTTCTTCCGCCTAATAATTTGAAAACAGGTTTGTTTGTAATTTTTCCCATTATATCCCAGAGCGCAATATCAATTGCTGAAATTGCTACCATTCCTAACCCTCTTCTTCCCCACGCATGAGTTCTTCTGTACATTTTTTCCCAAATATAAGCATAATCAAAAGGATCTTCACCAATAACTAAAGGCGTTAAATAAGTATCAATAGTTTTTTTTACTAATTGTGGTGCAAGCGCTGCATTTCCAATTCCAATAATTCCATTGTCTGTTTCAACTTCACATATTAACCACTCATGAAATCTAAAAGATCCCATTGCATCCGATTTTTCAAATAAAAGGTCAGAAGCATTTGTACAAAAATTATTTTGTGGCGGAACAGTTTTGCCATTCCATTGATAAACTTTTGTTCTTATGCTTTTAATCTTTGTCATTTTTTTTTAAATTTTTTAATTTCATAATCTATTTTTATTTTCAGCCATTGTAAGTGCAATTTTAAACGAATTCAAAGTTGGTTCTAAATTTGCTTTATTTTTACCTGCAATATCGAATGCTGTACCATGTGCAGGAGTGGTTATAGGAACTGGCAAACCTCCTTGTACAGTTACTCCTCTATCAAATCCAAATGCTTTTAAACCTGATTGCAAAGCATCATGATACATACCAACAATACAATCATGATTTCCATTTTTATAAGCAGTAATAAAAGAAGTATCACATGGCAAAGGTCCATCAGCATCAATACCTAGTTTTTTTGCCTCCTCTATTGCAGGTATAATTTCTTCTTTTTCTTCTGTTCCAAATTCAGCATGAGGATTTAATGCTTGAACTGCTACTCTTGGATTTTTAATACCATTTAATTTCATAGCTTCATTTATAAGCTTAATTGGCTTTATAATTTTTTCCTTTTTAACATGTTCTGGTACTTCTTTTATTGGAATATGTGATGATACCCTTGCAGTCCAAAAATTATCAATAACATTAAATTCACAAAAAAAATTTTTTACATCTAACTTTTCGGCCATTAAATGTAATTCATCAGAATATTTATTTCCTCCAAGTTTAAGGCTTGTTTTGTTAAATGGTCCAAAGTTTATTGCATGAATTTTATTTTCCTTAGCAAGATCTAAAGCTAAATTCAAAGAAGCTAAAACACTTTCTCCTGCCTCTTTAGAGCACTCAGATAATTTATAATTATAATTTTTACCTTCAGAGATATCTAGAAAAAATTTATTATCTTTTTTAAAATCAATACTATCAAAATTTTCAACAAAATTTAAATTATGAGTTATACCTGAAATTTTATTTCCACTTTCTAAAATATTTTTTTCACCTATGATAATTATATTAGCCTTGTTTGTGATTTCCTCAGATAATAGTTTTGAAACCAATTCGGGGCCTATACCAGAAGGATCTCCTAGAAGAACCGCTATGTTAATTTTATTTTGAGCCATTTTTTACTTTACGCTATGTATCAGATTATGTTTATATATTTAAATATAAATTAACTAAAAAAGAGGGAAATAATGAAAAAAAGTTTTAAATTATTTTTAGCTGCCGCATTTTTGGTAACTGAATTTTTTGTTGTTGCACTTCCACTTATGATTACTTCTGCAAAAGCAGATGGTCACCCAATCCAAGCAATTACTCATGCTGGTTTTGGTGGTGGTACTGACGTAACTACTAGAATGATGTTGTTAAGAACTAGAAGGTATCTAAAACAAGATATGCAATTAGTTAACAAAAAAGGTGGTGGTGGAGCTGCATCTATGGATTACATGATGACTTTACCAGCAGACGGTCAACATACTTTAACTTGGACTACAGGACATGCTGTTTCAATGGCATTAGGAAAAACAAAAGTTAAACTAAGTGATATGCAACCACTTGCTAGAGGAACTGATGATCCTCAATTATTTGTCGTAAATTGTAAAAATGATATTAAAGATGCTAAAAAATTTATTAGCGCTCAAAAATCAAAATCATTAAAATATGGTACTACTCATGTTGGTGGTATTGATGATGTAAGTGCGATTGCTTTTACAAAAAAAGGAAAATTAACAGATCCAACAATTGTTCCTTATAAAGGTGTTGGTCCAATTAAAACTAATCTTATCAAAGGAGATATTGATGTAGGTGTTTTAAACTTAGGTGAAGCAGTTACTGAAATTGAAGATGGAACATTATGTGTTTCAGTTGTTCTTGCAAGTAACAGAATGGAAAAATTAAGTAATGTTCCTACTGCTACAGAGCTTGGAATACCAGTTGTGTTATCAACTGTTAGAGGATTTGTAACAAGAAAAGGCGTTCCAGCTGACAGAAAGAAACAATTGGAAGATGCTATGATAAAAGCTATGGAGCATAAATATTTTCAAAGCTTTTTAACTGACATTGGACTTGATTCAACTAGTGTTGTTGGAGCTGATGAGTGGGGTAAGCAAATGGAAGTGATGCTTGCAGAAATGACTGCTCAACTTAAAGCTTTGGGTTACATTAATTAGTCATAAGAAAGTACATTTTTTTTTATGAATAATGTACAAAATAAAAAAAGGGCAAACAAAAGTTTGCCCTTTTTTTTTAAAGATGAATTTAAAGTATTTTTTGTAATAATTTTTTTTTCTACAATATTATTAATTTCTACTTTTACTTTTGATAAGGTCCCACCAATTTTAAACAGAGGTATTCAGCCTGCAACTTTCCCAAAAGGATTGTTAGTTTTGATAATGTTTTTAACAACAATTATTTATTATCTGTCATTCAAAAATCCCTGGAAAAAAGAAAAAAAACTTCCAAAACCATTTTTTTTAACAATCTTAAGTTTTATTTTATTTGTAGTAATTTCTAAAACATTAGATTTTTTCTTAGCTATTTCAGTACTTTCTATATTTGTTTCTTATAATTGGGGTGAAAAGAGAGTTTTTTATTTACTGCTGGTTGGAATTATATTTCCACTAGTTGTTTTTATATTTTTCGAAATGATACTGGGTCTTAGATTTCCTCCAGGAATAATTACAAACCTTTATTACTACTAGTATGGATAATCTTTTATTAATGATGGCGCCTTTGTTTAGTTCCAAGTTGTTAATCGTTTTACTTTTTGGAACTTTATTTGGACTAATTTTAGGTGTTCTGCCAGGATTAGGTCCTACAACAGGTGGAGCATTAATTTTACCATTTACTATGACTTTAGACCCTCTTTCAGCAATAGTACTATTAACTTCAATTTATTGTGCCGGAACATATGGTGGTGCAATCACTGCAGTTTTAATTAATACACCTGGAACTCCAGCAGCAGCAGCCACTTGTCTAGATGGTTATCCTTTAGCTCAAAAGGGAGAAGCAGGAAGAGCTTTAGGTATGGCAACAGTTTCAAGTACTGTGGGTGGAATTTTTAGTGTAATAGTTTTGGTATTTTTTGCACCTGTATTAGCTAAACTTGCCTATGAATTTGGCCAACCTGAATATTTTGCATTAGCTATTTTTGGATTAACAATGCTTGCATCAATTGGTGAGGGAAGTCCAATTAAAAATTTAATCGCTGGCGCATTTGGAATTTTAATTTCAACTATTGGAAAAGATTTTATGACTTCAATTGATAGATTTACTTATGGAATTAATGAACTTTCGGTTGGGATTGGATTTATTCCTGTAGTAGTTGGCTTATTTGCTATAAGCGAAATGTTAACCCAGTCTACACTTCTTGATCAAGTTTTTAAAAGAGTTGCACTAAAAGCTGTAAAACTTCCATCTCTAGATGATTATAAAAAAACATGGAAAACAATTCTTAGATCAAGTGGCATAGGATCTTTCATAGGAGTTTTGCCAGCAGAGGGAGGAACAGTTGCATCTTTAATTGGTTATTCAGAAGCAAAAAGATTTTCTAAAGAACCAGAAGAATTTGGTAAAGGATCAATAGAAGGAATTGCTGGAGCAGAAGCTGCCAATAATGCTGCTACTGGGGGCGCAATGGTTCCAACATTAGCTCTTGGAATTCCTGGAAGTGCTACAACAGCAGTAATATTAACTGGTTTAATTATTCATGGTGTTAGACCTGGCCCAGACTTGTTTAGAGAACAGCCTGACTTTTTATATGGAATTTTTGGAGCCATGTTAATAGCAAATGTTTTATTTTTTATATTTGGATTTTTTGGCGCTAAATTATTTGCGAGGATAACTCTTGTTCCTAACAAAATTCTATGGCCTATGATATTTGCTGTATCTGTTTGTGGAACTTATTCTTTAAGCCAGTCAATAATTGATGTCTGGATTATGTTATTCTTTGGTGTACTTGGATTTTTTATGAGAAGATTTGGTTTTTCTGTTGTTCCAGTAATTATAGGATTAATTTTAGGAGAACTAGTTGAGGGAACTTTAAGACAGTCTTTAGTTATATTTGATGGAAATTGGCTCATGTTCTTAACTAGACCAATAGCTTTAACATTTTTTATTTTATCTTTAATTGCGTTGGCTTTTCCTTTATTAAGAACAAAAAAACAAAAAGATTAATATGATCAATTTTGATTTAAAAAATAGAGTTGCAATAGTAACAGGAGGAGCACAAGGTTTTGGATTAGCTATAACTGAAAGATTTATTGAGTCAGGAGCGAGTGTAGTAATTTGGGATATAGATGAGGAGGCAATTAAAACAGCTATTAGCAAAATTAATTCTGATAAGGTCTCATATCAAATAGTAGATGTAGGAAATTATGAGAGTATTGAAAAAAACTTAGCTGAAGTTGAAAAAACTCACAAAAAAATTGATATTTTCATCAATAATGCTGGAGTTGCAGGAAAAAATACTACTGTAGTTGAATATCCACTCGACGAATGGAAAAAAGTAATAGATTTGAACTTAAATGCAGTATTTTATTGCTGTAAAGCAGTTACCCCATACATGATTAAGAATAATTATGGAAGAATTGTAAATATAGCATCAATTGCAGGAAAAGAAGGCAATCCTAATGCTAGTGCTTATAGCACCTCTAAAGCGGGGGTAATAGGCCTTACTAAGTCGTTAGGCAAAGAGTTAGCATTAAAAAATATTGCAGTAAATTGTGTGACACCAGCTGCAGCAAAAACGAGAATATTTGATCAAATGACGGAAGAACATATAAATTACATGTTATCTAAAATTCCGAGAAATAAATTTGCTAAAGTCAATGAACTAGCATCTTTAGTTACTTGGTTATCAAGCGAGGAAAATTCTTTTTCAACAGCCGCAGTTTTTGATTTGAGTGGTGGCAGAGCAACTTATTAGTTATGCAAATAGGAATTGATGTAGGTGCTACAAAAATTGAAAGTGTAGTATTAGATGAAAATGGTAACGAAAGTAATCGTGAACGAACAAATTGTCCAAAAGATTACTTTCAAATTATTAAAACTATAAAAGAAATTGATAAGAAGCTAGAGAAAGAATTTAATAAAGAATTACCAATTGGTGTTTGTCATCCTGGTGTACATTCTCCTCAAACTGGATTGGTTAAGAATGCACCAAATTGTTATTGGCTAGAAAAAAAACCATTCCAAAATGATTTAAGAAAGGAATTAGGAAAAGAAGTATTTTGCGAAAATGATGCAAATTGCTTTGCTTTATCAGAGGCTTTAGATGGTTCAGGAAAACACTATAAAATTGTTTATGGAATTATAATTGGATCTGGTGTTGGTGGTGGTTTGGTAATAGATAAAAAAATTGTTTCTGGACCTAATGGAGTAGCTGGAGAGTGGGGACATAACCAAATTACCCATTTAATAGCAAAAAAGGAAAACTTTGAGTCTACCAATCTAAGAGAAGGTGAGATTGAGAGTTTTATGTCAGGTTTAAGTTTAGCCAAAAAATTTAATAAAAAGTTTAAAAAGAATTTAAAAACAAATAAAATTTTTGAATTATATAGAAAGCATGATCTAGACGCAGAAGATTTAATTGATAATTTTAAATTAAATTTAGCTATGTCACTGTCAAATATAATAAATATTCTTGACCCCGATTGTTTTGTATTTGGAGGGGGTGTTTCAAATGAAATTGATTTTTTAAGTGAAATTGAAACTATCGTAAGAAAATTTGTAACTGGAAGAGAATATGAAGGTGTATTTTTAAAACCAAAATATGGTGACGCAAGCGGCGTTAGAGGAGCGGCAAGATTAGGAAGAAAATCTATTTATTAAAATACAATTTGGAATTTAAAAAAAAATTCAAAAAAAATTCCCTTAAATAACAGTGCATAAAAAATAATAATTTATTCTTTAAATCAATTTCAGGTTGAATTTTTTTTTATTGTAGACTTAGCCCAAAACAATCTATACTTGATTTTTTTAAGTTAACTTAATTTAACAAATAAGAGGGAAATATATGAAAAAAATGTTAATCGCTTTAATAGCATTTGCATTCACATCTACTTCTTCTTTTGCTGGACCTAAAATTGAGGTACTGCACTGGTGGACATCAGGTGGTGAAGCTGCTGCTCTTAAAGTATTAAAAGATGATTTCGCTGCAAATGGTGGTGAATGGCTAGATATGCCAGTAACAGGTGGTGGTGGAGATGCTGCTAATGTTGCTCTAAAAGCAAGAATAGTTGCAGGAGATCCTCCGTCAGCTTCTCAAATTAAAGGACCAACAATTCAAGAATATGATCAAGAAGGAGTAGTTGCTCCATATAACATTGATCCAATTGCACAATCAGAGGGCTGGGATAGTTTATTAGATCCGATGATTGCAGCAGTTCATAAATGTCAAAATAATAGTGGTCCATATTGTGCAGCTCCAGTTAACATTCACAGAATTGATTGGATGTGGGCAAACAAAGCAGTGTTCGATGCTAATGGAATTTCGGTTCCAACATCTTGGGATGAATTAAATGCAGCAGCAGAAAAACTACAAGCAGCTGGTGTAATTCCTTTTGCACATGGTGGTCAAGCTTGGCAAGATGCAACAGTATTTGAAGCAGTAGCTATGGGTATTGGTGGTAACAACTATTATAAAAACTGCTATGTTGATCTTAAAGAAACTTGTTTAAGAAGTGAAACAACTGTTAAAGTTTTTGATCAAATGAGAAAACTTCAAGGGTTTACAGATGAAGGTAGCCCAGGAAGAGATTGGAACGTTGCTACTGGAATGGTTATCGAAGGTAAAGCAGGTTTTCAAATTATGGGAGATTGGGCAAAAGGTGAATTTACAGCTGCAGGAAAAGTTCCAGGTGTAGATTACTACTGCGCTCCAACACCTTCTAATAATGGATACTTGTATAATGTAGATAGTTTTATATTCTATAAAACTAGTGATCCAGATAAACAAGAAGGTCAAAAATTATTAGCTAAGTTAATGATGGGTAAAAACTTCCAAAAAGTTTTTAACCTTTACAAAGGATCAATTCCAGCAAGATTAGATGTTTCTATGGATGAATTTGATAAATGTGCAAAAACTTCAAATTCTGATATTAAAACTGCAGGTGCTAGCGGTGGTTTAGTACCAAGTTTTGCTCATGGAATGGCTCAAGGTAATACTATGAAGGCTGCGCTTCAAGATGTAATAACAGAGCACTTTAATTCTGATATGTCATCTGTTGATGCTGCAAATGCTTTAGCTGATTCTGTATTAGACAATATGTAAAATATAAAAATTAAGGCCACCTAATTTTTAGGTGGCCTTTTTTTTTAATCAAAACTAAAAAATATTTATAATGTTCAAGTGGTTGGAAAAAAACTTACCAAAAATTGTAATGGCTCCCGCTGTTGGACTAATTGGTTGGTTTGTCTATGGTTTTGTGCTTTGGACTTTATATATATCTTTTACTAATTCAAAAATTTTACCCAAATATGAATTATGGGGTGTTGGTCAGTATGTTAAACTTTGGGGGTCAAGAAAGTGGCTTATAGCTGTAGATAATTTACTTATTTTTACTGCATTATTCTTAATATTCTGTGTGGTAATTGGAATTATTCTCGCAATATTTTTGGATCAAAAAATTAGAGCAGAGGGCGTTTTAAGGACAATTTACCTATACCCTATGGCTTTATCTTTTATTGTAACAGGAACTGCATGGAAATGGATTTTAAATCCAACTCTTGGTATTCAAAAAATGTTTATTGATTGGGGATTTGAAAACTTTACATTTGATTGGTTAGTTAACCGGGAAATGGCCATTTATACCATTGTTATCGCAGGTGTCTGGCAATCTGCTGGTTTTGTGATGGCATTATTTTTAGCTGGATTGAGATCAGTTGAAGATGAAATTGTTAAAGCAGCAAAAATAGATGGTGCAAATTTGTTTACAGTTTATTGGAAAATATTACTTCCAATGATGAGACCAGTATTTTTTACTAGTTTTGTAATTTTAGTACACATATCAATTAAAAGTTATGATCTTATAGTTGCCTTAACACAGGGTGGACCAGGAATATCCACAACTATGCCCGCATTATATATGACTCAAACCGCTTTTCATAAAAGCCAAGTTGGTCTATCGGCTGCAAGTGCAATGATGATGTTCATGGCAGTAGCAGCAGTAATAATACCGTACTTATATTCAGAGTTGAGGAGAGAAAATGCAAGATAAGATACACACTTCGTATAAACAGCTCGAACAAAGATCTAAATATACAAACATGTTCTTGAGATGGTTTTTGTACTTTGTACTAATACTTTTTGCGTTATATTTTATATTCCCATTATATGTAATGATCGTAACATCATTAAAAACAATGGAGGAAATTCGTCAAGGAACATTATTAACTTGGCCAAGTGGATTAAACTTTGACTCTTGGGCTGTTGCTTGGGGAGGTAGAGGATATGGTGCAGGTGATACTTTTTTAAAACCATACTTTTGGAATTCAATTAAGATGGTCGTGCCGGCTGTATTTTTCTCTACATTTATTGGAGCAATGACAGGATATGTTTTAACAAAATGGAGATTTAAAGGAGACCAATGGGTATTTCTTTTTTTATTATTTGGTTGTTTCATTCCATTCCAAGCAATCTTATTGCCGATGGCTAGAACTCTTGGAGTTTTAGGAATATCAAACTCAGTAATTGGTCTTGTGTTAGTACATACAGTTTATGGAATTCCATTTACAACTTTATTTTTTAGAAATTATTATGTTTCTGTTCCAACAGAATTAGTAAAAGCTGCTAGAATAGATGGGGCTGGTTTTTTTAAAATATTTTTCAAAATTTTACTTCCTATATCAGCGCCAATAATAGTAGTAACAGTTATTTGGCAATTTACTCAAATATGGAATGACTTTTTATTTGGATCAACCTTTTCATTTGGAGAGGCAGCACCAATTCAAGTTGCGCTAAACAATATGGTTTTATCGAGTACAAGCGTTAAAGAGTATAATGTAGATATGGCTTCTGCAATAATTGCTGGAGTACCTACACTTATTGTTTATGTGTTAGCAGGTAAATACTTTATTAGAGGATTAACTTCAGGAGCAGTGAAAGGATAAAGATGAAAACTTTAAAAATTCAAGAATTATCGAAAAATTTTGGAACAACAGAGGTTTTAAGAAAAATCAATTTAGAAATAGACGAAGGGAATTTTTTAGTTCTTTTAGGCCCTTCTGGCTGTGGAAAATCAACACTATTAAATATTATTGCAGGCTTAGAAACAATAAATGAAGGGAATGTCTTTATAGATGATTATAATGTAAGTAAAGTTGAACCAAAAGACCGTAATATTGCTATGGTATTCCAGTCTTATGCTTTGTATCCATCCATGAATGTAAGTGAAAATATGATATTTGGCCTTAAACAAGCAAAGGTATCAAAAGAAAAAATAGAGGAACAATTACAAAAAGTTTCAAAATTTTTACAAGTAGATGCTTTGTTAGAGAGGAAACCCTCACAACTATCAGGAGGTCAAAGACAACGTGTGGCAATTGGAAGAGCGTTAGTGAGAGAACCAAGGATATTTTTATTTGATGAACCTTTATCCAATCTTGATGCAAAATTAAGAGTTGAAATGAGAAGAGAGATTAAAAAACTTCATCAACAACTTAAAACCACAGTAGTCTATGTAACACACGACCAAACTGAGGCAATGAGCTTGGGAACAAATATTGCAATAATGAATCATGGTGTGATCCAGCAAAATGATACACCAGAAAATATTTACAACAAGCCTAGCAATACATTTGTAGCAGACTTTATTGGTTCACCTTCAATGAACTTGATTAAGGGTAATCTGAAACAAAGTTCAAATCAAATTTCATTTGTTGCAAATGGCTCAAACTTTGAGATACCAATAAATGGTTATGATTTTATAGAAAAATCCAATTTAGAAAATAAAGAAGTTTTTTTTGGTATAAGACCAGAGCATATTTTCTCTAAAAAATCAAACGAGGGAAATTTTGAAATTAATCTAAGGGCTGATTTAAGTGAGTATATTGGTCATGAACAAATAATGACATTTGATTATGAAAATCAAGAAGTATTAGCTAAATTTCCATCTACGATTAAGATTGAATTATCAAAAAATACAAAATTATTTTTTGATTTAACACAAATTTCTTTATTTGATGCTAAAACTGAGGAAAGGATATAGAATGAAAGTAAAATATTTTGATCTTAAAAATAAAAGAGTTTTTATTACAGGAGGAGGATCTGGAATAGGTGCTTCTATAGTAGAGCATTTTTGTGAGCAAGAATGCGAAGTTTATTTTGTGGATATAAATATAAAAGAGTCCAAAAAATTAATTTCACATTTAAAAAAAAAAAAGATTAAAGCTCCTCACTTTATTGAATGTAATCTTTTAAAAATTAAAAAATTAGAAAATATAATTAAAAAAATAATAAAATCTAAAGGACCTATCGATATTTTGATAAATAATGCAGCTAATGATGATAGGCATTCCACTAAAGAGGTAAATGAAAAATATTGGAACAACAGAATGGATGTTAACTTAAAACATTTTTTCTTTACAATTAAAGCTGTTTTAAAAGGAATGATTCAAAAAAAAGGTGGAGCTATCGTAAATTTGAGTTCAGTTTCTTGGATGTTAGGGGAAGGTGACAAGGTTGCTTACGAAACAGCAAAATCAGCTGTTATTGGTTTAACTAGATCTTTTGCAAGAGAATTTGGTAAATATAATATTAGATGTAATTCTGTAACCCCAGGATCAATTGCTACTGAACGCCAAATAAAGCACTGGTTAACGCCCAAATATAAAAAGTTTATCCTTGATAAACAATGTTTGAAAAGACAATTAAAACCAGCTGATGTAGCAAGTTTAGTTGTTCATCTCTCTTCTGATGTGTCCTCAGGATGTACTAAACAGAACTTTATTATTGATGCTGGTATCACCTAAGATATAGATTTGTGCCTAAGAAAGTAAAAATTTCAGTAATTGGAATTGGTTTAATGGGATTGCAGCATATAAAAGCAATCCAAAGATCTAAAAATACTTCTCTTCACTCAATTGTTGAAATTAAAAAAGCAGGCATTGAGTTAGCCAAAAAATTTAAAGTTCCACTTTATAAATCGACCAAAATTTTATTGGAAATTGATAAGCCTGATGCAGTTGTAGTCGCAACTCCAAATATTTTACATGAGAAGGATACTGTAAAATTTCTAAATTCAAAAATACCTGTTTTGTTAGAAAAACCTATTTCAGATAATATTAAATCAGCAAATAAAATTATTAGCAGTGCAAAAAAGAACAAAACATCATTGCTAATAGGCTATCACAGACGACACAATTCTATAGTTAATAAAGTAAAAAAAATAATAGATGATAAAAAACTTGGCAAAATTGTATCTGCAAACATTTTATGTTGGTTATATAAACATAAAAAATATTTTAATGAAAAATGGAGAATAAGTGATGGTGGAGGACCACTAGGTATTAATTTAGTCCATGATATTGATATGATTTGTTATTTACTTGGCCCAGTAAAATATGTTCAGGCTTTTAAATCAAATAGTATAAGAAAATATAAAGTTGAAGATACAGCCTCAGTAAATTTATTTTTTAAGTCAGGTGCTTTATGTACTTTAAATATATCAGATACAATTGTTTCTCCTTGGAGTTATGAATTAACGGCAGGTGAAAATCCTGCTTATCCAGCAACAGATCAATCATCTTATTTTATAGGAGGAACAAAGGGCTCGGTTCAATTCCCTAATTTAAAATTTTGGTACTATCAAAAAGAAAGAAGTTGGTGGAATAGTATTCATAATAATAAAATCAATGTTCAAAAGAGTAATGAAACGTTAATTAATCAAATTGATCATTTCGCAAAAGTAGTACTGAAAAAAGAAAAACCTAAAGTAACCGGTAAAGATGGATTAAATTCTCTTATTATTTTTGATGCGATAAATAAAAGCTCAAAATCAGGAAAAAAAATTAATATTTACTAATTTTTTTAACCTTTTTTGATCCTTCAACTCTAATAAACAAAACTCCGAAAATTATAATACCTATAAGACCTATTATTTTGCTTATATCTGCAGGTACTCCAAAAATTAAAAAATTAATTATAGTTGACCATAATAACTGTGAATATTGAAAGTTAGTTACAAAAGATAAATTTGACAACTGAATTGCATAAATAATTATAAAATGACTTACGAAGCCAAAAATTCCCATAGCTACTAAACCAATCCAATAAATATTGTTCTCAATTGGCACCCAATTAAAAGAAATATAAATAGTAAATATTAAAGCACCAGTAACTGCAGTATAAAAAACCGCTGAAAAAGGTTCATTGTTCCCAGAAATAAGTTTTGTAAAGAATTGATAAAGTGCCCAGCATAATGGAGGCACTATTGGAAATATAAGCTCTGGAGATAATATTTTCATACTAGGTCCTAAAGCATAAACAATTGATCCAAAACTTAACAACATTAAAACTATACCTTTTGCTGATAAAATATCTTTTAAGAAGTATGCTGATAATAGCGAAACAATTAGTGGTGCACTAAAAAAAACTACATAAAGATCAACTAAATCAAATCTTTGTAATGAATTAAACATAAAAAAAGTTGCAGTTACCATTAATAAAGACCTTACAATTTGAATTTTAAAATTTCTTGTTAAATTAAGTTTTGGCTTAAAAAGTAAAAAATAAACACAAAGCGCAACAAAGTGAAAAAAAAATCTACCCCATACAGCTTGTGTAACAGGCATAACACTTCCTAAATATTTTGCTGTGGAATCCATGCATACAAATAAAAAAAAACCAGATGCAGATAGAAATATTACTTTTATCAAAGAAGCTTTTTGATTTTTAGGCATGGGTAGTTTTTATAAATTAATCAAAAGTTACATCACAACGCCTACTTGCCAAGGATTAAACTCCTCATCACCGTAGCCATTAATTTCACTTTTTGATTTATTCCCTGAAGCAGTATTTACAACAAGATCAAATATTTTACCCCCAACTTTTTCAATATCTTCTTTTCCTTCAGCGATAGTCCCACAATTAATATCCATATCTTCTTCCATTTTTTCATACATTGCAGTGTTGGTTGATAATTTTAAACTTGGTACTGGTTTGCATCCAAAACAAGATCCTCTTCCGGTAGTAAAACAAATAACATTTGCTCCTGAAGCAACTTGACCTGTAACAGAAACTGGATCATACCCAGGCGAGTCCATAAAATTAAAACCTTTATTTTTTAATGGTTCCGCATATTCCAGTACATCCTCTAAAATTGACTTACCACCTTTTGCAACTGCACCAAGAGATTTTTCTAGAATTGTGGTTAAGCCACCTCTTTTATTTCCTGGAGCAGGATTATTGTCCATAGTACTGTTGTTTATTGAGGTATAATGTTTCCACCATTCTAACCTTTTCATTAATTTATCTGCTGTTTCTTTACTATTTGCTCTGTTTATCAATAGATGTTCAGCGCCATATATCTCTGGCGTCTCTGATAATATCGAACTCCCTCCCTTTTTTACCAACATATCAGCTGCTACACCTAAAGCTGGATTTGCGGTTATACCAGAATATCCATCTGATCCTCCGCATTGAAGAGCTAATGTTAAGTGGCTCACTGGCACTGGAGTTCTTTTAATATCGTTAGCCTCAGATAACAGATTTTTAATTTGAGATAAAACTTTCTCTACAATTTTTTTTGTACCACCTTCATCCTGAATAGTTAGAAAATGTATCCTATTATGTTTTTTTACAGACTCATCAAATAAACTTACTTGTGCACATTCACAACCTAAACCAATAACAAAAACGTGTGAAAAATTTGGATGATTTTTGAAACCATCAATAGTTCTTTGAAACATTTGCATACCCTCACTAACTGTATTCATACCGCACCCGGTTGAATGAGTAATTGGCACGATTCCATCTATATTAGGGTAATCATTTAAGATGTTTGAATATTTTATTTTTTCAACAATCATTTTAGTTACAGTAGCTGAACAATTTACTGTACTCACAATCCCTATATAGTTTCTCGTAGCTACTTGACCATTTTCTCTCAAAATTCCATTGAAAAAGGTATCTACATTTTCATCTACAATTGTTTTTTTGTTGTTTACTTTGAAGTTTCTCTCAAATTCTTTGAATTCTAAATTATGAGAATGGACATGTTCACCTGCATTTATATTTTTAGAAGCAAATCCTATTATTTGATCATATTTAATTATAGGATCACCTTTATTTATAGGTTTTAAACAAACTTTATGCCCAAAAGGTATTGGATCAATAGTGCTAATATCTTGACCATCAATTTTTGTTTTTTCTGGTATTATGAATTGACTTACACCAACATTATCGTTTTTATTGAGAACAATTAAACTATTCATTTTTTAATATAAGTTTTATAAAATATTATAAATTAATTTAATTTAAATAATATATTTATAATTTGATGAAAAAAAAGAATTTAAGAAGCAAGCAGTGGTTTGATGATCCTAAAGATCCAGGTATGACAGCAATATATTTGGAAAGATATCTAAATTATGGACTTACAAGAGAAGAGCTTCAATCTGGTAATCCAATAATAGGTATTGCTCAATCAGGTAGTGATTTATCTCCATGTAATAGACATTTTCTATCCTTGAGTAAAAGAATTAAAGATGGAATTAGAAGAGCAGGAGGCATTCCTATGGAATTTCCTACTCACCCAATTCAAGAAACTGGAAAAAAACCTACTGCAATGTTAGATAGAAATTTATCATATTTATCATTAGTCGAAGTTCTATATGGATATCCAATAGATGGAGTAATACTTACAACTGGATGTGATAAAACTACTCCAGCAGCATTAATGGCAGCCGCAACAGTAAATATACCAGCAATTGTTTTATCAGGTGGCCCAATGCTTGATGGAAATTATAAGGGCAAGAAAGCTGGAGCAGGAACTATTATTTGGGAGGCTAGAAGACTACATGCTAAGGGAGAAATTAATTATGAAGAATTCATGGATATGGCAGCAGCATCATCACCAAGTCCTGGACACTGTAATACAATGGGTACTGCTTCCTCAATGAACTCAGTTGCAGAGGCATTAGGAATGTCTTTACCTGGATGTGCAGTGATACCAGCGCCTTATAGAGAAAGAGAACAAATTTCTTTTGAGACAGGATCAAGAATTGTAAATATGGTTCACGAAGATCTTACACCTTCAAAAATTATGACAAAGAAAGCATTTGAAAATGCAGTTGTCGTTGCTAGTGCTATAGGTGCATCAAGTAATTGTACTACTCATTTAATTGCAATTGCAAAACACATGGGTGTAAAATTCGATTTATCCAATTGGCAAAAATTAGGGCACAAAATACCTTTACTGGCGAACTGCCAACCTGCTGGAGAACATTTAATGGAAGGTTTTTACAGAGCAGGCGGTATACCTGCAATAATGAAAGAATTAATGAAGCATAAAAAAATCCATCAAAACTTAATAACCGTAACAGGAAAAACAGTTGCTCAAAACTTAAGAAAAAAAATCAATGTTGATAGAGATGTAATAAAAACTTTCAAAGATAACTTAACTGATAAGGCAGGTTTTTTAGTTATGAAAGGTAATTTCTTTTCATCAGCAATCATGAAAACTTCAGTTATTAGCAAAGAATTTAGGGAAAGATATTTGTCAAATCCTAAACATCCAAATGTCTTTAAAGGTAAAGCTGTAGTTTTTGAAGGACCTGAAGATTATCATAAAAGAATAAACAGCAAAAAGTTAAAGATTGATGAAAATTCAATCTTAATAATAAGAGGATGTGGACCTGTTGGATATCCAGGATCTGCTGAAGTGTTGAATATGCAACCACCAGATAGACTATTAAAAAAGGGCATAAATGCTTTACCAACGCTTGGTGACGGAAGACAGAGCGGTACCTCAGAAAGTCCATCAATACTTCATGTATCACCAGAGTCTGCAGTAGGTGGAGATTTAGCAATTGTTAAAACTGGCGATAAAATGACAATAGATTTAAATAAAAGAAGAGTAGACCTTCAAATAACAAAATTAGAATTTACAAAAAGAAGAAAAAAGAAAAAAATAAAAAAACTGAATAACCAAACTCCTTGGCAAGAAATTTCTAGATCAAATGTTGGTCAACTTGAAGATGGAGCATGCATTATGTCAAGAGATCAATATTTAGATATTACTAAAACTAAGGGTATTTTAAGAAACTCCCATTAGATGAAACCAAAAATACTAGTTTCTAGAAAAATCTCTGATGGAGCAGAGGAAATATTAAAACAAGAATTTGATGTTACTTTAAATTTGGAGGATAATCCTTATCCATATGAAGAACTAATTAAACTTGTAAATAATTATGATGGATTAATTTCAACAAGTTTTGACAAATTAGATAAAAATTTTTTTGATAATTTGACAGGTAGGTTAAAAGTCATTGGTCATGTTGGAGTTGGATATGATAATATAAATACTCAATCAGCTAAAGAAAAAAATATAAAAGTATCTAATACACCGAATGTATTAAACGATGCTGTAGCTGAAATAACTATCCTATTAATTTTAGCATCTTCAAGAAGAATTGGTGAGGCTTACAATTTAGTAAAGACCAATACTTGGAAAGATCATAGACCAGATATTACTAAATTAATGGTAGGTAATGAAATTACTGGAAAAACATTAGGCATCATAGGAATGGGTAGAATTGGTCAGATCGTGGCTGAGAGAGCAAGAGCTTTTAAAATGAAAATAATTTATTTCAATAGAAGCAAATTATCTAAAGATCTTGAAAAAGATGCTACTTATTATTCAGATTTAAAATCTATGCTACCTAACTGTGATTATATAAGTTTACATACGCCTGCTACTCCAGAAACTAAAAATATAATTAATTCAGAAACCTTGAAATTGTTTCCAAAGCATTCAGTATTTATTAATACATCAAGAGGCTCAACTGTAGATGACGATGCACTAATAGAAGCTTTGAAAAACAAAAAAATTTATGCTGCCGGACTTGATGTGTTTAATAATGAACCAAATCTAGATAAAAGATATTTAGAATTAGATAACTGTTTTGTTTTACCTCATGTTGGAAGCGCCACACATGAGACGAGATTAGCAATGAGCATGTTAGCAGTTAATAATTTAAAGTGTTTTTTCTCAAATAAGCCACTACTTTCAGAAGTAATTTAGTATACAATCAAAAGTTGTAAATTTTAAATTACATATAGTTTCTATACATAATCTCTCTCTTTTGTTTGAAATCTTTTTATCTTTATGTTTAAATTTAAAAAAAAACATAACTGAGAGGAAATAATGTTAAAATTAATAACAAAACTAACAGCTGCTATTGCTGTAGTATCTATTGCTTTATTCGGTTCTGCTCATGCAAAAACGCTTAAAATAGAAACTCACTTCACAGCAAGCTCACCAAATGGTGAAGTTGCAGCTCAGTTCGCTAAGAACGTAGAAAAGTTCTCTGGCGGAAGCTTAAAAGTGCAAATGTTCTACTCGTCATCTGTAACAGGTAAGTCTGCCGAGGTATTTAACTCTGCACAAACTGGAATTATTGACTGCGATATGACAGGAGCTGGATACCAAACTGGTAAAAATGCAGCGTTCCAATTCGCAGGTGATGTAATGGGTGGATATGATAACCCATATCAACAATATGAATTCTTGAATTTCCCAGGAGCTCAAGAAGCTGTTGATGCACTTTACAATAAATATGGAATGACTTTAATTGGTTGGTGGATACCAGGACATGAGTCTTTAATATCTAGTAGACCAATTCCGGATGTTGCTTCACTAAAAGACTTTAAATTTAGATCACCTCCAGGAATGGAAAGTATGATCTTTACTGCATTAGGAGCTAAGCCAATCGTTATGGACTTTGGTGAAGTTCCAACTGCTTTACAAACTGGTCTAATCGATGGTGCTGACTATTCATCATTAGCAACAAACTATGCTGGTGGACACTATGAGCAAAACAAATATGCTACATATCCAGGTTTTCACTCAATGCCAGCTGACCACTTAGCTTGTAACACAAAAGTTTGGAACAAGTTAAAGCCTCATGAACAAGGCGCAATGTTAGCTGCAATCGAAATCTGTGGTAGAACTATCACTAGCTTAGTTGAAAGAAAAAACGCAGAAGCTGTAAAGGCTTTGAAAGAAATGGGCGTTACTCTTCACGACTGGTCTAGAGAGGACAGACTTAAATTCAGACAAGCTGCACTTGGTGCTTGGGAAGAATGGAAGAAAAAGTCTCCAGAAGCTGCTGCTCTTATAGAGATACATAAAGCTTACATGAAAGCTAACGGTATCCTATAATAAAAAGCACTTAACAAAATATTGAAGGGCCTGAAATAGGCCCTTCTTATAAATTTTTTTTGCCAATGAGTGATAAAGAATTACAAGATAAGCAATTACAAGAGCAAAACGAAAAAGTTGCAAGTAAAGATGATTTTCCAATAACTTGGATTGATAGAATTTCATTATTTTTAAGTCATACAATTAAATATTTAATTCCCGTAATTGTAATCGTAATGATGTACGAAATTTTCATGAGATATATACTGGAAAAACCAACCTTATGGGTTAATGAGCTATGTCTATGGTTGGCTGGTGTTTGTTATTTAGTTGGCGGAATCTATGCAACAAGACTTAGAAGCCATATCAGAATTGTCTTATTATATGACTATGTAAGCAGGCCAACTCAGCGTATTTTTGATCTAATTAGCACTTTAATTATTGTTACTTTTGCAGCTGCTGTAATTTATGGAGGAATGGAGGATGCATATAGATCATTTATAAATTGGGAAAGATTTGCAACTTATTGGGACCCACCAATTCCTGCAACTATGAAACCACTAACACTTATTTGTATATTTCTCATTGCTCTACAATCAATAAATAATTTAATTATTGATTGGAAAAATCCTAAGGAAAAACAGTACCAACCTGCCAAAGATTTAAAATAAAATGGAATTTGAGATAGGTACACTCTCGATAATATTAATCGTAGGATTATTAGCGCTGATATCAATTGGCGTACCAATGGGTTTTGCTTCAGGTTTTATGGGAGCAGTGCTTGTATTTTTATATATAGGTGAACATGCTTTAGGAATTTTACTCTCAAGATATTATTCTCTTGTTGTAACCTATTCATTCTTATCGGTACCGTTATTTATATTTATGGCTTCCTTACTCGAACGCTCGAATATTGCAAGAGACTTGTATGATGCATTAAATGCTTGGTTAAGAAAAACTAGAGGTGGAGTAGGTGTAGTAACAGCTATCATGGCAACAATCATGGCAGCTATGAGTGGAATTATTGGAGGAGAGATAGTTTTATTAGGACTAATTGCATTGCCTCAGATGTTGAGATTGAAATATGATCAAGATATGTCGATTGGTATTATTTGTGCATCAGGTTCTTTAGGCACAATGATCCCTCCATCTATTGTTTTAATTATTTATGGACTTACAACAGAAACTTCAATTACCATGTTGTTTCAAGAGGCAATCGTACCTGGTTTAATGATCTCAGGTTTAATAATTACATATATTCTTATTCGAACAAGACTACAACCTCATCTTGCGCCTTTAAGTGATGAGCCAGCTTTAACTCTAAAAGAAAAGATGTCGTATCTTCCTGGTCTTTTACCACCTATTGGTATTGTGATAATTGTTTTAGGTTCAATTTATTCTGGAATGACAGGAATTACTGAGGCAGCTGGAATGGGTGTAGTTGCAACATTAATTATCATAGCTGCCAGAAAAGAGCTCACATGGTTTTTGTTTAAAGATGCACTTATTAGAACTTTTAAAGCTTCAGGAACTATATTAACAATTACTTTTGGTGCTACAGTTTTAGCAGGAGCATATTCTCTTGCAGGTGGACCTACTTATGTCGCTGAAACAATTTTAGCTTACGATTTAAAACCAATGTATCTAATTTTTATGATGCAAATAATGTTTTTAATAATGGGTGCATTTATGGATTGGGTTGGAATAGTTCTATTAGCAATGCCAGTTTTTTTACCAATAGTTCTAGCTCTTGGTTTTGATCCTATTTGGTTCGGAATATTGTTCTGTGTAAACATGCAAGTTTCATTTTTAAGCCCACCATTTGGTCCTGCAGCATTCTATTTAAAATCAGTTGCTCCACCACACATTTCACTAACTGATATTTTTAGAGGTTTTGCACCATTTATAGTAATTCAATTGATTGTTTTAGCTTGTGTTATGTTCTTTCCAGAAGCAATGACACAAAACTTTCACGATTTTGTCCCTAGAAAATAATGCAAAATATAGGTTTTATTGGTACTGGCCTTATGGGCTTTCCAATGGCAAAAAATATACTTAAAGCTGGATACAAAGTTAAAGTATTTAATAGATCTATAAATAAAGCTGAACCACTAAAAGACTTTGGTGCCGAAATTTCAAATTCAATAGGAGAACTTGTTAAAGCAAGCGATGTAGTAATTACAATGTTAACGAATGATGATGCTGTGAATGAAGTTATAGGTAGTGATGAAGTTTTAAATAATTTAAAACCTAATTCAACTGTAATTGATATGAGCTCTGTAAAACAAACTACAGCAGTTAATCACGGGAAAAATTTAAAATCTCAAAAAATTAATTTCTTAGATGCACCAGTTTCAGGTGGAACGATTGGAGCCGAAGAAGCATCTCTTGCAATAATGATTGGTGGAGAACAAGTAGTTTTTGACTCAGTTAAAGATATTTTAAAATCAATGGGAAATCCAACTCTTGTAGGTCCAGTAGGATGTGGTCAGGTTTCTAAATTAGCAAATCAAATTATTGTTGGCTTAGCGATTGGAGCTGTTGCTGAAGCGGTTACTCTTTGTGAAAAGGCTGGCGCTGATCCAAAGAAAATGATTAAAGCTTTATCTGGAGGATGGGCTGATAGCAAAGTTCTTAGAACACATGGAAAAAGAATGATAGACAAAGACTTTAGTCCGAAAGGCAAAACTTCAAGTCAATTAAAAGATATGAATAATATATTAGAATGTGCAAATAATTATAATACTCAATTACCTATTTCAAATTTAGTTAAAGAAATGTATAAATCATTAGTTGAAAATGGACATGGCGAAACAGATCATAGTTCATTATATAAAGAAATTGAAAGGATAAATAATGGGAAGACTTGAAGGAAAAGAAATAATCATTACTGCAGCTGGACAAGGGATAGGAAAAGCAACAGCTATAACTTTTCATAACGAA
>CACKHK010000001.1 GCA_902599955.1 uncultured Pelagibacteraceae bacterium | reverse complement strand
AAGCTGTCAGAATAGCTGTGGATAGACAAGAATTAGTTGATCTTGTTATGGCTGGAGCAGCAACTGTATCTTGTGATACTCCTGTTGCACCATCAGATCAATATAGAATGAAAAAGAATTGTCCACCACAACCAGCTACAGCAAAAAAATTACTTGCAGAGGCAGGTTACCCAGATGGTATTGATTTCACAATTCATGTATCTACAAAAGAACCAACTTGGCCAACTATTGCTGAGGTTTTACAACAACAATTTGCTAAAGCTAATATTAGAGCAGATATTCAAATGACACCTTCAAAAAGTTATTGGAATGAAACTTGGATGAAAAAGCCTGTAGCAATGACACGTTGGAACGAAAGACCAGCAGATAGTATTTTGCATGAAGCTTATCATAGCGAAGCAAAATGGAACGAGTCATACTATAAAAGCGCTTCTTTTGATAAGAATTTAGCTGACGCGAGAGGTGAGTTAAAATTTAGCAAAAGAAAAGCAGCATACATCAATGCTCAGAAAACATTATGGGAAGAGTCTGGAACAATGATTCCTTACCATGTGTCTCGACTTGTTGTTACATCTTCTAGAGTGAAAAATCTTGACGAAGTTGAGTATTTTTCAATTAGATGGCACACAGTAAGCGTTCAGTAATAACTTTTGTTTTACAGGCCTTTAAGTAGGCCTGTAAAACCTCTTTCATTTCAAAATAAATAATTTAAAATTTAATATTGTTATGCTTTTTTTAATTATAAAGAGAATCTTATTAGGTTTTATTACTTTATTTATTGTATCTATAATTACATTTGTCGGCACTGAAGTTTTACCTGGGGATGCTTGCACAACTTATCTAGAGAGGCAGGCTTTTGGTGAACAATTAGAAGCTTGTTATAGAAGGCTTGGTTTAAATGTTCCAGCATATGAGAGATATGTATCGTGGGCATTAAATGCTATTCAAGGAGATTTTGGTTATTCTTTAAGTGGAGAGATGCCTATAAAAGATGTTTTAGGACCTAGAATTAAAAATTCACTAGTACTAGCATCAGCTGCTATTTTTATAGGTATTCCAATAGCTTTAATTTTAGGAATTATCACTGCTCTGTGGAGAGATAAGTTACCCGACGTTGCAATTTCAACAGTTACAATATTTGCAATGACGATTCCAGAATTTATCAGTGCTACTTTATTAATTTTAATTATTGCAATATGGCTTGAGTGGTTGCCTGGTATTGTAATAGTTCCAACCGATGTATCTTTCTTAGAATTGTTACCAAATATAATTTTACCAGTTGTTGCTATAGCGATGATTATGACAGCTCACATGGCGCGAATGGTAAGATCGAGTGTAATTCAAGTAATGGCAAGTGAGTATGTTCAAATGGCAATTCTAAAAGGAGTTCCTTATTGGAAAATGGTTTTCAAACATGTTTTACCAAATGCTTTATTGCCTGCCATTAATGTTGTAGCTTTAACTATTGCATGGCTTTTAGGTGGGGTTGTAGTAACTGAAGTTGTCTTTAATTATCCTGGTCTTGGAAGATTAGTTATTGAGTCAATTTCAAACAGAGACTTGCCAACAGTCCAAGCATTAGCAATAATTCTTGCATCTATCTATGTAAGTATAAATTTATTAGCTGATCTATTGACACTAATGCTTAACCCTAGATTAAAAACATTACAAATAAGAAAGTAATATGAAAGTGGATAATATTTATAAAGAGGAGAAGAAAAGCGCTTTTGCAAAATTATCTGAAATTATAATTACAATGGCTTCAAGACCATCTGGACTAATCGGTCTTAGTATTTTAGTTTTTCATATAATTCTTGCATTTACAAGCCCTTATATTGCGCCACATGATTTTAAAGCTATAGACCCAACTTTAATGCTTCAGGCTCCTTCAGCTGAATATTGGTTTGGAACAGATGATCTTGGAAGAGATGTTTTTACTAGAACAATTTTAGGGGGAAGAACGGCTCTCACAATAACTTTCTTTGGATCTTTAATAGCATTATTGTGGGGTGGTCTTTTAGGAATATTTTGTGGATTGGTTGGAGGAAAAATTGATGATGTAGTTATGAGAATTGTAGATGCGTTCTTATCTATTCCATGGATTTTAGCAATGTTATTGATTGTATCTTTGTTAGGTACATCTACCGAAGTATTGATACCTGCTTTAGGTTTTTTTTATGGCAAAGGAATTGTCCGGGTTGCAAGAGCAGCAACTCATGATGTCATTGCAAAAGACTTTATAGTTTCAGCAAGAGCAAGAGGACATAGTAATTTTTCAATTATTTGGAATGAAATAATTCCTAATGTAAGAGATGCAATCTTAGTTGAAGGTGCTATGCGATGGTCATGGATGCTGCTTGGTTTTAGTTCTCTTTCTTTTTTAGGTTTTGGGGTGAGCCCTCCAACACCAGACTGGGGATTAATGATATCAAATGCAAGAGGGTTGATGTCTTTCGCTTATTGGGCAGTAATAGCGCCTATAGTTGGATTAAGTAGTTTAATTATTGGTATTAATTTAACAGCAGATGCTTTTGCCAAAGCTTTAGGTATAGACAGATCAACTAAAGCCCCTGTTTAATTATGACAGATATAATTCAAAAAGTTAAAAATCTATCTATTGGATTTAGAAGTAAAAAGGGCGAAGAAATCTTAATTTTGAAGAATATAACTACAAATATTAAAAAGGGCGAGACAGTTGGAATAGTAGGGGAGTCTGGTTCTGGAAAAAGTACATTAGCATTAGCAATGATGGGATATGTCAAGCATGGTCTTTATACTATTGGAGGAGAATGTCAGTTTAATTCCTCAAATTTGCTTAAAATGAAAAGTAAAGATTTAGAAAAAATCAGGGGTAGAAAGATAGCAATGATCCCTCAAAACGCAGGTCAAGCTTTGACGCCAAACCTAAAGATAGGTTATCAAATTGATGAAGCTTTACAATTACACTCAGATTTAGATGAAAGAGAAAGAGAAAAAAAAATTTCTGAATTATTAAATAAAGTTCGACTTCCTTCACCAGAGACGATTGCGTTAAGATATCCCCATGAACTCTCAGGAGGACAACAACAGAGAGTTGCTGTTGCTATGGCTTTAGCTGGTACACCAGATTTGCTTCTTTTAGACGAACCTACAACAGGATTGGATGTAACAACACAAGCTCATGTATTGGAGCTTCTAAATTTTATCGCAAAAGATACTGGAACTTCGATGGTTTATGTAAGTCATGATTTAGGAGCAATTGCTCAAGTGAGTGATAGAATTATTGTTATGTATTCAGGTGAAATCGTTTTAGAAGGTCCATCAAGAGATATCCTTAAAAAACCAATTCATCCTTATACTCATGGATTACTTAAATCTATCCCAAAATTATCTTTAGCCGGTCTTCCAGAGTCAATGCCTGGCAGTCAACCACAACCAGGTATAATTAAAGGCGGCTGTAGTTTTTTTGATAGATGCAATTTTTCAGATGATAATTGTAAAAACAATTCTCCTAAACTAGAATTTTTGAAAGATTTAAATACTAGTGTTAGATGTTTTAATTATGAACAACTTGTGAACGAAAATGAAGTTAGCCAAACTGTTAACAAAATAAAGAACAAATCATTAGACAAAGAAATATTAAATTTATCAGAAGTATCTATAAGTTACGCTAAACAAAAACTTTTAGATCAAATTTTCAATAGAATTTCTGATGAGAACCCTACAGTAAAAGATATTAATATTGATATCAAAAAGGGAGAGACAATAGCTCTAGTAGGAGAGTCAGGAAGTGGAAAATCAACAATTCTCAAATCTATTGCTGGACTACTAAGAACTAAAGATGGTTTAATAAAGTTTGATGGAAGTAGAAATTTATCATCTGATTTAAAAGAAAGAGATCCTAATGATTTAAGAATTATTCAATTAATATTTCAAAACCCAGATGAGTCTTTGAACCCGAACCATACAGTAGAAGAAATTATTGCACAACCATTAAAATTATATTTTGGATTAAAAGGCGAGAAATTAAAAAAAAATATTATAGATCTTCTCCAAAAAGTAAGACTTGGAGAATTTTATATGTCAAGATATCCAAGACAACTATCTGGTGGTGAAAAACAAAGAGTAGCAGTTGCAAGAGCTTTCGCAGCAAAACCAGATATAATTTTATGTGATGAAGTAACATCTGCATTAGACGTTTCTGTTCAAGCTGCTGTATTAAATTTATTACAACAATTAAAAGAAGATTTTGGAACTACATATATTTTTGTATCACATGATTTAGCAGTTGTAAGAGCTATAAGTGATAGAGTGGCTGTACTTTATCAAGGGAGACTTTGTGAAGTAGGGCCTTCAAATGATGTATATAAATTTCCTTCTCACCCATATACAGAGGTTTTATTAGGCGCTGTTCTTGAACCAGATCCAGATATAAAACCTAAATTAGTTGCTGAGGATATTGTTGAAGAAAGACCCCCTGAAAAAGGATGTAGTTTTCAAGGCAGATGTTCAAGAATTGTTGGAGATATTTGTAAAAAAGAAATACCACCATGGCAATTAACTGACAGTGGCAATGCAATTAGATGCCATATACCTATTAAAGAATTACAAAAACAACAATTTTAATCAATTTAAATTAATTATTTTAAAATTTATTTAATTTTGTGTTAAAACTTTACTTATGAAAAACAACTCAACATTAATAAAAAACTTACTTTCAGATTTTAGAATAAATTCATATTACCAGAACATATCTTTAATGTTAATTGGTTCATTAATTTTAGCCATTTCTTCAAAAGTGCAGGTTCCATTTTGGCCAGTGCCAATGACTATGCAAACATTTGTTGTTTTTCTTATTGGAATGACTTTTGGTTCTAAATTAGCTTTTTTCACGCTTTTACTTTATTTAACTGAGGGAGCTATAGGACTACCAGTGTTTGCTAAAGGTGGTGGATTACTTTATTTAACAGGACCCACAGCAGGTTATCTTTACGGGATGACGATTGCAGCATGGTTTATCGGTTATTTAGCTGAGAGAAATTTTAATGAATCATATTTAAAAAGTTTAATTTCACTTCTTATTGCAACTTCAATTATTTTTATAGTCGGGGTGGGTTATTTAGGCTCAGTTATTGGATATGATAAAGCATTAGCAGGTGGTTTGTATCCTTTTTTACCTAGCGAATTGTTTAAAATCGCACTTGCGGTTGCAATAATTCCATCAATTACAAAATTAATCAGATAATTTTTAATAATTATTTAACGGCTTTAAGTTGCTCTTAAAGAAGATTTTTATTATAAGTTTTTTCTCATTATGAAAATTAATAAAGTTGTAGTTATAGGTTCAGGTACGATGGGTAGCGGAATAGCTGCACAATTGTGTAATGCCAATGTCCCAGTAACATTATTGGATTTAACAACTGAAATATCTGAGAAAGCTAGAGATAAAATTTTAAAATCAAGACCTCCTTTATTAATAGATAAGTCAAAAATAAATAATATTAATGTTGGGAATATAAACGATAATTTTAATGAGGTTGGAGAGGCAGACTGGATAGTCGAAGCTGTAGTCGAGAGAATTGATATCAAACATAATATTTATGAAAAAATTTTTAAAGAAAGAAAAAAAGGGTCTATTGTATCTTCAAATACTTCGTCAATTCCAATTAAAGTTTTGTCAGAAAAACTTTCAGACGATGAAAAAAAAGATTTTTGTATAACTCACTTTTTCAATCCAGTTAGATATATGGATTTATTAGAAATTGTTAAAAATGAAAATAATGATTTAGAGCAGATAAATTCTCTCAAAAATTTTTGTGAAAAAGACTTAGGAAAAGGAACTTTAATCTGTAACGATACCCCAGGCTTTCTAGGAAATAGAATAGGTGTTTATGCAATGCAAGTAGCAATGACGGAAGCTTTCAAAATGAAACTAACAATTGAAGAAGCTGATGCAGTTTTTGGTCGACCTATGGGGATACCAAAAACTGGTGTTTTCGGTCTTTATGATTTAATTGGTATTGATTTGATGGCTGATGTTTTAAAAAGCTTTATAAAAGAGCTTCCAGAAACAGATAATTTTCAAGTTGTTGCAAAAGAAATTCCCCTTGTAAAAAAACTAATTGAAACTGGTTACACAGGAAGAAAAGGTAAAGGTGGATTTTATAGAATGAATAAAACCGATGGGAAAAAAGTTCTCGAAGGTATTAATTTAGAAACTGGTGAATATTCAGTGTCACAAAAGTTTAATCTAGGATCAGAAAAGATGGATATTGTTAATTTAATAAATAGAAAAGATAAGTATGGAGAATATGCTTGGTCTGTAATTTCAAAAATAATAAAATATGCGTCATCATTAGTTCCAGGAATTACTGACAAATTTAATGATATCGATGAGGCAATGAGACTAGGTTTTAACTGGTCTAAAGGACCTTTTGAAATGTTGAAAGAAATTGGAGTAAAGAATTTCTTTGAAAGAATAGATGCTTTTGAAAATAATAAGTTTCTTGAGAATTTATCCAAAAGCAAGGATGAAAACTTTTATGGAGAAAGACAACAATATACTGAACTTGAAACACTTGGAAAAATAAAACCTAGAGCTATAAAGTTAGATAAAAATAATTCAGCAGAAATATATAGATTTAATGATTTTAACATAGTTGAATTTACCACGAAAGCTAACGCATTAGATTATGACTCAATGGATAGTTTAAAAAATGCAACAGACAAACCACTAATAATTATAAATGAGTCAATGCAGTTTTCTGCTGGAGTTAACTTGTCTTATACAATGAACTTTGCAGATAATGGGGATTTTAAATCTATTGAAAAGTTTGTTAAATATTTTCAAGAAACCTGTAAGCATTTAAAGTACTCAAAATTTCCAGTTGTATCAGCTCCATCTGGATTGGCATTAGGTGGAGGTTTCGAAGTTTTATGCCAAAGTAATTTTGTAGCTTCTCATACAAATATTGTTGTTGGTCTTGTAGAAACAATGGTTGGATTAATTCCAGCAGGTGGGGGCTGTAAGGAAATGTTGTGGCGTTGGTCTCAAACAAATGAAGCCAAAAATGATCCTGATTATGCACCATTAAAAGTATTTGATATTATTGGTTACGCAAAAACTGCAACTTCTCCAATTGAAGCTGAACCATTAAAATACTTAAGACCAGAGGATAAAAAAATAATGAGTAGAAATAGTTTATTATCAGTTTCTAAAGATATTATTCAACACAATAAAGATTTTACTCCACCAGAGGAAGTTTCATTTAATCTATCTGGAAAAAAAGTTTATGAAAAAATGGTACAAATGTTAGAGAAATTATATAATGATAAAATTATACTTGACCATGGTATGGAAGTTGGAAAAGAATTAGCAAAAGTTTTGAGTGGCGGAGATACTAATTTAGAACATACTTTATCAGAGGATGACTTGTATAAGCTTGAGTTAGATGCATTTATGAAACTAATAGAGACAGAAAAAACTCAAGATAGAATTAAACATACATTGAAAACTGGTAAACCTTTGGTAAACTAGCATTATGGCAAATAGACCAACAAAAAAACAAGTAGATAACGCTGAAAAGATTTTAATATCTTGGAAGAAAAAAATGCCATTTTATTATGCTGCAGCTATTATAATTGCTTTAATCATAATTCTATTTTCCTCAAATTCGAATAAAGAGCTTTCTATGCATCAAAAAAATATCAATGATTTTAAAAAAGCAGCTGAATTTATTCACAGAAATAGCTCGAAAAATTGAAAGACAAAAACAAAAAACCAATCCAACCAGTAAGTGGAACAAAAGTACCCAGATACGCAGGACCATCGACATTTGCCAGATTGCCTGAATTAAGAGATGTAGAAAGTTGTGATGTAGCAATTGTGGGAGTGCCTTTTGACTCTGGAACAAGTTACAGACCTGGTGCAAGATTTGGACCACAGAGTATACGACAAGCATCAAGGCATTTGAGAACAAATTATCATCCAAGCTATGATGTAGAGCCTTTTAAAGTGCAGCAAGTTGCAGATGCGGGAGATATTGCATGTAATCCGTTTAATATTGATGAAGCAATAAAACAAATTGAAGTTGGTGCTACGGATATATTAGATAAAGTGGGTGGAATAATTAGTTTAGGTGGGGATCATACCATTGCAGTTCCCTTGCTAAGAGCAGCTAACAAAAAAAATAATGGACCAGTATCATTAGTTCATTTTGATGCACATTTGGATACTTGGGATACTTATTTTGGAGCTCCATATACTCATGGAACTCCTTTTAGAAGAGCACGTGAGGAAAATTTATTTTTAGATGATGCTTCCATGCATGTTGGGATACGTGGTCCACTTTACAGCAGAGACGATATAAAGAATGATGAGAGTTTTGGTTTTAAAATAATTCATTGTGACGAATTTCAAACAGAAGGAACTGATAAAATTGCAGAAAGAATAAAAAATAGAGTAGGAGATAATGCTTTATATTTATCTATTGATATAGATGTATTGGATCCTGCATTTGCTCCAGGGACAGGAACCCCTGAAATTGCAGGTATGACAACAAGAGAAATGGTAAATGTTTTAAGAGGATTGTCAGGTTTAAATCTAATTTCTGCAGATGTAGTAGAAGTTGCTCCAGCCTATGATCACGCAGAAGTTACTTCTCTTGCAGCTGCTACGATTGTTTACGAATTGACAAATTTATTTGCAAAATCATAAATAAAGGATAGTTTGCGCGCATGATTGAAAAGAAAAATTTTTATATTAATGGTTCATGGGTTATGCCAAAAAATCAAAAAGATATCCAAGTTATTAATCCTGCAACTGAAAAAAGTTGTGCAGTAATTTCCTTAGGGGGCAAAGAGGATATTAATGATGCAGTATTAGCAGCTAAAGAGGCTTTTAAAACTTGGGGATATTCCTCAAAACAAGAGAGAGTCGAATTATTGGAAGACTTTTATGTACTTTATAAAAAAAGATGGAGCGATATTACAGATGCAATTATTCAAGAAATGGGCGCACCAAAAGATTTTGCTTCAAAACTTCAAACAGGAACTGGCGCTAGTCATACAAAATCATTTATTCGTTATTTAAAAGAATTTGAGTTTGAAAAACCACTTGGAGATCATGCTAAAAATCAAAGATTAATATATGAACCAAAGGGTGTTTGTGCACTAATTACTCCTTGGAACTGGCCTATAAATCAAGTTACTTTAAAAGTTATTCCTGCTTTAGCATCTGGGTGTACTATGATTTTAAAACCTTCAGAGTTAGCACCATTATCTGCAATGATAATTGCGGAATTAATAGATGAAGCAAAGTTTCCAAAAGGTGTATTTAATTTAGTAAATGGAGATGGTGCAACTACTGGGGATGCATTAACTAGTCATCCTGATGTAAATATGATTTCATTTACTGGCTCTACAAGAGCGGGAGCATTAATTTCACAAAATGCTGCTAAAGATTTTAAAAGGGTGAGTTTAGAGTTGGGAGGAAAAGGAGCAAATATCATATTTAAAGATGCTGATGCAGAAGCTATTGAGAGGGGTGCTTTAAGATGTTTTAGAAATTCTGGGCAATCTTGTAATGCACCTACAAGAATGTTAGTTGAAAAACCAATTTATGATGATGCTATTGAAAGACTTAAAAAGTATGCAAGTGAATTTAAAGTAGACGACCCAAATAAAGAGGGTGAGCATATAGGCCCAGTAATTTCAGATGTACAATTTAATAAAATTCAAGGATTAATTCAAAAAGGGATAGATGAAGGTGCAAAATTAGTTGCTGGCGGCCCAGGAAAACCTGAGGGATTAAAAGATGGTTATTACGTAAAACCTACAGTATTTGCAGATGTTAATAATGACATGGAAATTGCAAGAACAGAAATTTTTGGTCCAGTTTTATCTGTAATTCCATTTGAAACTGAGGAGGAGGCTATTCAGATTGCAAATGATACTGATTATGGATTAACAAATTATATTCAAACGCAAGATAACGACAAGGTACAAAGAGTTGCAAGAAAACTTAGATCTGGAATGGTAGATGTTAATGGGGCAGGTATTGCAGTTGATGCTCCCTTTGGAGGATTTAAACATTCAGGAATTGGTAGAGAAGCTGGAAAAGAGGGTTTACTTGAATTTTTAGAAGTTAAATCTGTTGGTGGTTGGAATTAATTCAAAGACTTATTTTTTACACCATCTAAAAAACTAATACATTTTTTTATTTCAGAAAGTTTTATAAATTCATCAATTTTGTGAGCTTGTTGAATTGATCCTGGACCACATACAACCGTACTTATTCCTATTTCTTGAAATAATCCTGCTTCGGTTCCAAATGAAACTACTTCTCTCGAATTATCTCCAGTTATGCTAGATACAAATTCACATGCCTCAGAATTTGAAATTCTATCAAAACCGGTTATTTCACCAATAATATGTTTTTTAATACTAGATTTTGGATATATTTTTTTCATTTCAGGCAACAGAGTCTCGTTAGTAAATTTATCTATTTCATGATTTAAAAAAATTCCATCTTCTTTAACTACTGGTCTTGTTTCCCAATTTACATGACACTTATCAGCAATCACATTATGAGCAATTCCACCAAATATTCCACCAACTTGCAAAGTTGAATATGGAGGATTAAAGATAGAGTCTTTTAGTTCTCTTTCTTTCAATTTTTCTTTTAATTCTAGAAGTTTATTTACATATCTTGCAGCAAATTCAACTGCACTTACGCCCTTGTCTGGTTCTGAACTATGTCCAGCAAGGCCTTCAAAATAGGTTGTATATTCATAGCATCCTTTATGTGCATCAATAATTTTCATATTTGTCGGCTCGCCAACAATACAAATACAATCTTTAATGCCTCTTTTTTTCAGCTCTGTAATCAAAATTGGTGCACCTTTGCATGCTGTTTCTTCATCAAAAGTGAATGAAAAATGAATATCTCTATCCAAATTTGATGAGGAGAAAATTGGTGCGTAAGCTAATGCACATGCAATAAAACCTTTCATATCACATGATCCTCTGCCAAATAATTTATCATCCTTTATTGTTGCATCAAAAGGGTCTGTTGCCCAGCCTTTTGAAACCGGAACAACATCTGTGTGTCCAGATAAAATAATAGGTTTCTTATTGCTATTTTTTTTTGCTTTTAAAGTTGAGAAAAGATTTACTCTTTTTTTTTCTTCATCATAAGTTTTAAAAGAAGAAGCCCCTAAAGAACTTAGTATATCGTCACAATAATCTATAAGTTGGTTATTATCTTCACCAGATACTGTTTTAAATGCAATTAAATCTTTGAGAATTTTTATCGAATTATTATATATATCTTCTAAATTATTTCCTGTAATCATTGTTTATTAATTATATATTAAATTTATGAAAGAACAAATAACATACGATACATATGACAAAGTAGACATTAGAGTAGGAACAGTAATATCGGTAAAAAAAAATGAAAAAGCTAGAAAACCATCACTTGTTGTTGAAGTGGATTTTGGAAAAGAAATAGGGATCAAGCAGTCATCTGCACAGATAACTCATTATTATAATGAAGAAAATTTAGTTGGAAAACAAGTTATAGGAGTTTGTAACTTTCCCGAAAAAAATATAGCAGGCGTTGTTTCTCAAGTTTTAATTCTCGGCTCTATTGATAAAGAAGGCAAAGTTGTACTTGTCCATCCATCTCAAGATGTTGAAAATGGTTTGCCTGTAGCATAGTAATGCATCCTGAATTGCTGTCTCTTTGTTTATTTATGTTTGTGACAAGCTGTTCGCCTGGACCAAATAATATTGTAGCGTCACATTCAGGAT
This sequence comes from uncultured Pelagibacteraceae bacterium, assembly GCA_902599955.1. GTDB lineage: Bacteria > Pseudomonadota > Alphaproteobacteria > Pelagibacterales > Pelagibacteraceae > Pelagibacter. Next base: position 123,485 of record CACKHK010000001.1, on the reverse strand, counting down.
TTAATCATGGATTTAAAAAAACAATTCCTTTAATGTTGGGAGTGATTTTTGGTTTCACATTCATGTTGGCAGTTATAAATTTTGGGTTAATAAATATTTTTAAGCTTTATCCAATCATTCAAAAGGGTTTAATTTTTACTGGCACGGCATTTTTAATATATTTATCATACAAAATATCCTTCTCGAAATCCTCAGATGAAAACGAAAAATTAAGACCGGTAAATTTTATGGAAACTTTTCTTTATCAATTTTTAAATCCAAAAGGTGTCATAGTTGCAATTATTGCAGTATCAACATATGTAGAATCAGGTAGTAATTTCATTTCTTATTCAATTTGGTTATTAAGTATTGCTTTCATATTTGCAGTTATTAGTATTATTTTTTGGACAATAATTGGAAAATTTATGAGGAAATTCGCGACAAATGAGAAATTTATTAAATGGTTTAATTATGTTATGTCGGCACTTTTACTTAGCTGTATAGCAACTTTTTATTACTAATATTATGAAGCCTGGAAATCAAAATTCTTTCAATTCACTAAAAGAAATAAATATAAATGGTAAAAATTATTCTATTTATTCACTAAAAGAAGCTGAAAAAAACGGTTTAGAAGGTATTAATAAATTACCAAAGTCAATCAAAGTTTTACTAGAGAATCTTCTAAGATATGAGGACAATATGACAGTAAATAAAGAGCAAATATTATCTATTAAAGAGTGGCTAATACAAAAAAAATCAAAAACTGAAATTGCGTATAGACCTGCAAGAGTACTCTTACAAGACTATACTGGTATACCAGCTGTTGCTGATCTTGCGGCAATGAGAGATACAGTTAAAGAAAAAAATAAGGATCCAAATAAAATAAATCCTCTTTCTTCAGTAGATTTGGTAATTGATCATTCTGTCCAAGTGGATAAATTTGCAACAAAGAATTCATTAAAAGAAAATGTAGATATTGAATTTGACAGAAACTTTGAAAGATATTCTTTTTTAAAGTGGGGTCAACAAGCGTTTGATAATTTTAGAATTGTTCCACCTGGAACTGGAATTTGTCACCAAGTAAATTTAGAATACTTATCAAAGGTAGTGTGGAATGAAAAATTTGAACAAAAAGAATACTTATTTCCAGATACACTAGTTGGAACTGATAGCCATACGACAATGGTTAATGGATTATCTGTGCTTGGTTGGGGAGTAGGAGGAATTGAAGCAGAAGCAGGAATGCTAGGTCAACCAATATCTATGTTGATACCAGAGGTCATTGGATTTGAAATGAAAAACAAACTTTCTGAAGGCACAACTGCGACTGACCTTGTGTTGACAGTCGTAAAAATGTTGAGAGACAAGGGTGTCGTTGGTAAATTTGTGGAGTTTTATGGTGAAGGACTCAAAAATTTAACACTTGCTGATAGAGCGACAATTGCGAATATGGCTCCTGAATATGGAGCAACATGTGGATTTTTTCCAATAGATGAGGAAACTTTAAAATACTTAGAATTCTCCGGAAGATCTAAAGAAAATATTAAAATTGTAGAACAATACGCAAAAGAACAAAATTTATGGGCAAGTGATGATATAGTATTTACTGACACTTTGTCTTTAGATATGTCTACAGTAGTTCCAACAATATCTGGACCAAAAAGACCTCAAGATAAGGTTCTCTTAACAGATGCATCTAAAAATTTTATTAAAGTCTTTGAAGATGTATGTAAAAAAAAAGAACCTACGATTGCTAAAGTTGAAAAAGCTGATTTTGAAATCAAGGATGGCGATATATTAATTGCGGCTATTACTTCATGTACAAATACTTCAAACCCTAATGTATTAATTGGTGCAGGTTTGTTGGCTAAAAATGCAATAAAGAAAGGATTAGCAGTTAAACCATGGGTTAAAACTTCATTAGCTCCTGGATCACAAGTGGTTACAGACTACTTAGACAAAGCTGGTTTAAGTGAATATTTAGATAAATTAGGCTTTAACTTAGTTGGTTATGGATGTACCACCTGTATTGGTAACTCGGGACCTCTTCCAGATAATATCACTGATGCAGTTAAAGAAAATAATTTATATGCTGTCTCAGTTTTATCTGGCAATAGAAATTTTGAAGGCAGAATCTCACCACTAGTTAAAGCAAACTATCTGGCTTCTCCACCTTTAGTAGTGGCTTATGCAATTGCTGGATCAATGAGAATGGATTTATACAAAGATCCTTTGGGTAAAGATAGCAATGGCAAAGAAGTGTACTTAAAAGATATTTGGCCAACAAATAAAGAAATAGAGGATACTCTTATTAAATCTTTAAATCCTGAAATGTTTGTAAACAGGTATTCAAACGTCTCTAAGGGGCCAGAGCAATGGCAAAAAATAAAAGTTGATAAAGGCAGTATTTATAATTGGGAAGAAAACTCAACTTATGTAAAAAAACCGCCATTTTTTGAAAATTTGTCAGATGAACCTGAAGGGTTTAAGGAAATAAAAGATGCAAGACCTTTATTAATATTGGGGGATATGGTCACCACAGATCATATATCTCCCGCAGGAAGCATACAAAAAGAAAGTCCAACAGGAAATTATTTTATGAAGCACCAAATTTTGCCAAAAGATTATAATTCTTATGGCTCAAGAAGAGGCAATCATGAGGTAATGATGAGAGGGACATTTGCTAATATTAGAATTAAAAATGAAATGGCTCCTGGAACAGAAGGTGGTTTTACAAAATTATATCCTGAAGAAAAAGTTATGCCTATTTACGATGCAGTTGTGGAATATAAAAAAAGAGGAGTTGATTTAGTTGTATTTGGAGGAAAAGAGTACGGAACTGGTTCTTCAAGAGATTGGGCAGCAAAAGGAACAAAGCTATTAGGTATTAAGGCAGTAATTGCGGAGAGTTTTGAAAGAATTCATAGATCAAACCTCATTGGAATGGGAGTTTTGCCCTTACAATTTATTAATAATATGAATAGACAGAATCTAAAACTAAAAGGTTCAGAATTGATTTCAATATTAGATTTAGAAAAAGGTATAAACCCAGGTGATCACTTAGAAGTAGAAATCAAATATTCAACAGGTGACTTTAAAAAAATAAAAATGTTGTGCAGAATAGACACTAAAAATGAGTTAGAATACTATAAGAACGGTGGTATCTTACAATATGTTTTAAGGAATATGATAAATGGATGAAGAAATAGAAATTATTAATAGAAATACAAGAATTGAAAAATTTAAAAATTTTCTAATTTCAAAAAGAAAACAAATTTTTTCTTTATTAACATTGATAGTTTTAATATTAATCAGTTTTTTTGGTTACCAAGAATTTAATTCAAGAAATAAAGAAAAATTAGCTAATAAATTTAACATGTTGGTTACAAATTTTGATAGTGGTCAAAAAAATATAAATAATGAATTAATTGAAATAATAAATGTAAAAGACAAAACATACTCCCCACTAGCCTTTTTCTTTTTACTGGATAATGATTTAATTACATCGAATGAGGAAATTAATTCTTATTTTGATTTACTTATAAATGAGGTTTCTCTTGATAAAGAAATTAAAAACTTAACTATATATAAAAAGGGTTTGTTTAATTCCGATTTTGTGAAAGAAAATGAATTATTAAGTATTCTAGATCCAATTATAAAATCAGAGAGCATGTGGAAGCCGCAAGCAATGTATTTAATGGCAGAATACTATTTATCAAAAAATCAAAATCAAAAATCAAAAGAATTCTTTAATCAAATTTTAGAGATGGAAAATATTAGTCCAAAGATTAAATTAGAGGTCCAAAAAAGACTACGTTTAAATTTCAGTGAATAGAGCTTTTAAATATATAATAATTTTAATATTTATTTCAAACTGCAGCTTATCTAAAAAGGAAAATATTAATATCAATAACATAGATAATATATTTAAAAAATCTGATCCAATTAAAAAAGAATTCAATCAACAACTTAAAATTAAAAAATTTAATTCTTTTGATATAAATACTTTTTTAAGAAATTATTCTAACAATAATGGGAATATTAATTTTGACACAAACTTTGATATAATTTCTAATTATAAAATCAGTAAAATAAAAAAATTTAATTCAAATCAACCAGAATTATTTTTTACTGAGGACGAAAAAATTATATTTTTTGACGGAAAAGGATCAATATTTAAGCTGAATGAAGATTTAAAAGAGGTATGGAAAATAAATAATTATAATAAAAAAGAAAAAAAATTAAATCCAATATTATATTTTGCACAGGTTGGTGAAAAACTAATTGTAAATGATAATTTATCAAAATTTTATGCTGTAAATTTGAAAGATGGAAAAATTGTTTGGTCAAAATATCACTCATCATCTTTTAACTCTGATATTAAAGTTTACAAGGATACATTTTTAACTATCGATTATGACAATGTAATAAGATCGATTTCATCTAAAGATGGAACTGAATTATGGAGTTTTAATACTGAAAATTCTTTCTTAAAATCTCCAAAAAAAAATTCTATAATATTAAAAGATGAAATTGTTTTTTTTATTAATAATTTAGGAGATGTTACTGCGCTGGATGTAAATAATGGTAGTTTAGTTTGGCAGACACCTACTCAAAGTAATTTAATATACCAAGACGCATTTACTTTAGAAAATTCAGATATAGTATTTGCAAATAATACAATTTACTTTTCAAATAATAAAAATGAGTTTTTTTCTATTGATGCAAGATCAGGGACAGTTAAATGGACACAATCAATAAACTCAAGTTTAAGACCAACTGTAATTGAAAAAATAATTTTTACTATCTCTAATGAAGGATATCTATTTCTTATAGATGATCGTACTGGTAATATTTTAAGAATAACTGATATTTTTATAAATCTGAAAAATAAAAATGAGATAAAACCAATAGGTTTTATACATGGGAAACATAAATTATTTGTATCTTTAAGTAATGGTTATTTATTAACAATTAATTCATTTACAGGTGTACAAGAAAAAATAACAAAAATACATGGCTCAAAAATTTCTAGACCATTTATTTTTAAAAATAGCATGTATTTAATAAAAGATAATGCTGTCGCAAAAATAAACTGATGTTTTTAAAAATTTTAGAGAAACTAGGTAGAAAAAAAGTAGTTTTAGACAGAGGACCTTCTCACCCTCACTTTGATAAAGCAAAACCTTGGATGAATAGATACTATTTATTATTCCGCCACCGACCCAAATGGTTTCCTTTTAATATATTGATACATGAAATGTTAGACGACGATCATGGAGATGGTGTCCATAACCATTTATTTCCTTTTATCACAATAATATTAAGAGGTGGGTATTGGGAGACCTTAAAAACCGGAAAGGTTTGGAGATCACCTGGCTATATTGGATTTAGATCAGCCAATAATTTTCATAGAGTAGATTTAGAGCCAGGAACTAGGCCATTAACACTTTTTATAGCTGGTCCATATGGATTGAGAAAGGGACCAAGATCAGAATATGGAATAGATTTTAAAACAAAAAAATGAATTTAAGTAATTTGTTCTTAAAATTTTGTGAGAAAAAGGAATACGAAATTAACCAAAACCAAATAACTATAATTGAAAAATTAGATAAATTTTACAATCAAAACTTTAATAAGTCTTTTCTAAAAAAAATATTTAAAAAAAAAAATAACAAATCAGGTTTTTATTTAGTAGGTGATGTTGGGGTGGGCAAAACCATGATTTTAAACTTTTTCTATGAAACATTAAAAGAAAAAAAATTGAGACAACATTTCAATGAATTTATGATCAAATTTCACGATTTTATTCATGAAAATAAAAAAAATGGCAAAGATAATGGTTTAGAGAAGTTTGTTAAAAATTTATCTAATAAAACGAAAATAATTTATTTTGATGAATTTCAAGTAACTAATATAGTTGATGCAATGATACTAGGTAAATTGTTTGAAAGAATATTTGAGGATAATATAAAAGTGATTTTTTCCTCTAATTCAAATATAAAAAATTTATATAAAAATGGACTACAAAGAGAACAATTTATACCATTCATTAAAATTTTAGAAAATTATTGCACAGAAATAGAACTCAAAATTGATGAAGATTATAGAACTAGTAAAAATGTTACTTTGGATAGGTTTTTATATCCACTAGATAAATCATCAAATTTCAAATTTAATAAGTTTTTTAGAAAAGTTACAAAAGATAAAAAAAAAACAACCAAGGTATTAGAAGTAAAAGGTCGTAAATTATTAATCGAAAATTTTTATGATGGAGTAATAAAGCTAACATTCGATGAGATATGTAATAGAAACTTGGGATCTGAGGATTATATTGAAATTGCAAAGCAAAGCGATTTAATTTTTATTGAAAACCTTCCTAACTTTAATGAAAATAACTCTAATCAACAACAACGATTTATAACTTTTATAGATATTATTTATGAAAAAAAAATACCGCTTATGATTAAATCAGAGGTGGATCTTAATTCACTAAGTTCAGCAAATAGCCTCAAAGAGCCATTTAAGAGAACAGTTAGCCGTTTATATCAAATGACATCACAAAAATTAAATTAATAATGATACAAGAGTTTTACAATTTACGAATTAATACAAATGGACAAAAACTTTATGAATTTACAAATAATACAATTGATTGGGTTAAAAAGAATAAATTTAAAAATGGGATACTAAATTTAACAATCCAACATACAAGTGCCTCTTTAATTGTCCAAGAAAACGCCGATCCAGATGTTCAAATTGATTTAGTAAATTATTTCAATAAGTTAGTCCCTATGGATAACTCATTATATATCCACACAACAGAGGGCAAAGATGATATGCCTGCACATATAAAATCTGCATTAACGAACAATCAAATTTCTTTTAGTATTAAAAAAAATGAAATTCTTTTAGGAACATGGCAGGGAATTTATTTGTTTGAACACCGTTTAGAACCACAAAATAGAACAATTATTCACCATTTCATTGGTGAAATTTAACAGTTTGATAAATTCACCTTATTGGGCATAATTTATTTATGACGGTTAGTGAAAAAGATATTCTATCCTAAATAATAAAGTTTCAAGGCGAATATTCATGAGCTCATTTCGAATTAGTTTCCACATAATTATTTGACGCGCAAAATTAGATTTTAAAAGATCTGGATTGAAATTTACTTCTTATATTTAATTCTTAAATCATTTCAATCAATCAAAGAAAAAAACGTGCAATATAATTATAATGATTTATTAAATATCAGTAAACTTGAACCCTTAATTTTTTTTAATACTTTGAAAAGCTTTTAAAGCTGCGGCTCTTGCTTCTTCATGAATAACAATTGGCTTTGGATAATCTTTTCCTATTATAGTTTTAATTCCCTCTTGATATTTTAAATCTAATTCCCAAGGTTTGTGAATAAATTTTGATGGCACTCTTTCTAGTTCAGGAACCCATTTTTTTACATACTCTCCTTGTTTATCAAATTTCTCACCCTGCAGAATAGGGTTGAAAATCCTAAAATATGGAGCTGCATCAGCACCACATCCAGCTACCCATTGCCATTGAGCAACATTATTTGCTTCATTGAAATCTAGGAGACAGTTTCTGAAATATTTTTCTCCCTCCTTCCAATTAATTCTTAAGTGTTTAACTAAGAATGATCCAACAACCATTCTAATTCTGTTGTGCATCCAGCCAGTTTCATATAATTCTCTCATTCCGGCATCAACAATTGGATAGCCAGTCATTCCTTTTTTCCATGCATTTAAAAATTTAATGTTGTTTACCCATGGAAAATTGTCAAATTCTTTTCTTAAGTTTCCTTTTAACATTTGAGGAAAGTAATTTATTAGACTGTGAGAAAACTCTCTCCAACCGATTTCATTAGTATATTTTTTTACACTAACATTTTTTGATTTTAATCTTTTACATTTTTCCCAAATATCACCAACATTTATTTGTCCATTTCTTATGTATGGAGAAAGCTTTGATGTTCCATTTATAGACGGAAAGTCACGGTCTACACCATAATTTAATATGTTTTTATTAACAAAATTATCTAAGTATTCATGAGCTTTACTCTCTGAAGGCAGCCAATACTTCTCAAATTTCATATACCATTTCGACTTAGGTAAAATATCTTCAGAATTAATTTGTTTTTTAAAGATTGTTTCTATTTTTTTACATTTTTTGACTTTATTTATTTTATCTGGAAGTCTTTCTAAATAATATTGCTCTGCATTTCTCCAAAAAGGACTATAAACTTTAAAAGGCGTTCCATCGTTTTTTGTAATTTTATTGTATTCATTTAACACATTTCCTTTAAAGAATTTAAAATCAATATTTTTATCAGTTAAATCTTTTCCAATTTTTTTGTCTTTATCTAATTCAGCTGGTTCATAAACTTTATTCCAATAAACAGAAATTTTATTATTAGATTTTAATTTAGAAAAGACATTAATTTCGTCATCTTTAATTATTTCTAATCCAATATTTAATTTTTTTAAATCAGATCTAAAACTTTCAAGTGATTTACTAAGCCACCATTTTTGTGCCTCTCTTTTATTATCAAAAGTATTATTATTAAAAATGAAAACTACAGTTACGAGATCATGATAATTTGAGGCATAAATTAATGCATCATTATTGTTTATACGAAAATCGTCTCTTATCCAAACAAGAGCCTTATTAGACATTGGATAACTTTTCTGATCCTTTAGAAACAAGTTCGTTATATAATTTGATGTCTGTATCACCTTCACATCCAATCAATAAAACATTTGCATTCATATCTAATTCAAGATCTTTCTTAATTTGTTCGTTATTGCAACTTACGTTCAAACTTATTACAGCAGGCGCTGAACATTCGCCTGCAATAATTTTGTCATCACCAAAGCATCCTTTAGCTAACATTGCAACTGATAACGGAATGTCATCATCAGGAATACTTAAACAATTATTTACTGAATTTTTAAGAATTTGCCATGGGACCAATGATACATCTCCACAAGACATTCCACCCATGATACTTTCTTTTTCAATTTCAACTTTTGTGAGTTTGCCAGCATCAATACTTTTTAATACACAATCTGCATTTTCTGGTTCAATAACAATAATTTTAGGAATTCTTTTAAAATATCTTGCAACACCTGCTATTACCCCAGATGCCATACCTCCAACCCCTGCTTGTAAAAAAATATGTGTAATATATTGATCAGTTTGTTTTGATATTTCTTCAATCATTACTGAATATCCAGCCATCGTTAGTTTTGGAACTGTAAGGTAATTTTCCCAGGCTACATCTTGCACAATTTCCCAACCATTTTTTTCAGATTGTTTAATGCATTCATTTAAAGAGTTTTCATAGTTTCCTTTAACTTGAATTACATCAGCCCCAAGTTTTCGCATTTCATTTGCTCGTGTCTCGCTAACAAATTCACTTATAAAGATTTTGCAAGCAATTCCTAATCTTTTTGCTCCCCACGCAACTGATTTGCCATGATTTCCTGCAGTTGCAGTCGCCACAACTACGTTTTTATTTCCAGCGGAGACTTGCTCTACAGCATAAGCACCACCGAGAGCCTTAAATGATTTGAGGCCAAACCTTTTTGACTCATCTTTGTAAAAAATATTTTTTAGTCCTAGATTTTTTGAAAGTTTTTTTAAATTAAGAAGAGGGGTAGGGGTATAAGTTTCCCAATTGGATATTGTATTGTAAGCTTTATCAATTGCTTTTTTGTCTAATACATTTAATATTTTTTTTCTACTAAACGAGTAATTATTATTTTTGATAAATGATGAATATTTTTTAATATGTCTATAGTCAACAGACATATTTTAACAATCTAAGGTATTAGATCTTTCCCATTTTGTAATAGGTTTTAATTTGTCAAAATTTTCTTTTAATTTAAAACTTTCGATTTCAGATTTTTTTAATTTTATATAACTGTTCAAAACATTTTTGCCAAAAGCACTTTTTAATACTGTATTAAAATTTAATATTTCTAATGACTCTTCTAAAGTATTAGGTAGTTTTTTTAGATTTGGATATTTTTTATAGTCGGTGTACATGTTACAGAATAATGGTTTACCTGGATTTATTTTTTTTCTGATCCCGTTTATACCTGCTGCTAGAATTCCAGCTTGTACCAAATATGGATTAGCTGATCCATCCATAAGTCTTAATTCAAACCTTCCAGGGTCAGGAACTCTTATCATGTGTGTTCGGTTATTTCCCGTATAAGAGATGCTACTTGGAGACCAAGTTGCTCCTGATTTAGTAGGGGGTGCATTTATCCTCCTATAACTATTTAAAGTAGGATTAAAAAATGCCGATAAAGCGCCTGCATTTTTAATTATACCACCTAAAAAATTGTAAGCTAGTTCACTAAGTCCAAGTTTATCGTTTTTATCCAAAAATTTATTTTTTCTTTTATCCCAAATAGAAATGTGCGTATGACATCCGTTACCAGTTAGATTTTCAAAAGGCTTGGGCATAAAAGTTGCTCTAAGTCCATGTTTTTCAGAAATGGTTTTAACCATAAATTTAAAAAAAGTATGCCTATCTGCTGTAGTTAGGCAGTCTGAGTAATCCCAATTCATTTCAAACTGACCATTAGCATCTTCATGGTCATTTTGATAAGGGTTCCATCCCATTTCGATCATGCAGTCGCATATCTCCTTAATTAATTCATATCTTCTCATTAGCGAAGATTGATCGTAACATGGTTTAGATTGAGTATCTTTTGTATCTGCAATTGTGCTACCGTCAGAGGAGATTAAAAAATACTCACATTCCACACCAGATTTCATAATTAAACCTTCATTTTGAAGTGATTTTATTTGTTTTTTTAGCATTATTCTCGGAGATGCATCTACTGGTTTGCCATCCATCCATAAATCAGACGCTAACCATCCTACTTCTTTATTCCAAGGTAGTTGAATTAAACTATTTGGATCTGGAATTGCAAACATATCAGAATCCGCTGGAGACATGTCAAGCCAAGCAGCAAAACCTGCAAACCCAGCCCCATTTGTTTGCATCTCTTTTATAGCTCTAGTCGGTACTAATTTTGATCTTAAAATTCCAAACAAATCAACAAAACTTATTAGAAAGTATTTTATTTTTTTTGCTTTTGCAATTTTATATAAGTTTTTTGACACCTAAAGTTCTTATCATATTTTTTATAAAAAGGATAAAAAGAAATCTTTGTAGTAAACAATATTGCCAAAAATAATTATCAAGATAGCTATAACAAGTCCATACTTTGCTTTTGGCCAAGCTAATCTTGCCATTTTACTCGGTGTTTTATTTATGTGATTTTTATTTTGCTCTTCCATGATTATTCGAGGGCGCATTTATTAAAATGCGCCCTCAATATTATATTTTTATCCGTCAGTCATATTGCTTTTCCATGCATTGGAACTGGGCTTCCTTCTTGCAAGCTCAGAAAGTTTATCACTTTCTTGTTTAGCGCTCACAACTGTCCAACCAATCCAAATAACAGCAAGTATAAGAACTAATATACCTTCTGATCCAACTCCTGGATAAACTGCGCCTGCAACTTCTTCTGCAGGTTTATTTAGATGATCTATCCAATTTGATACTGTAGCCATATTATCCTCCTTTAACTACTCGAAGAAGCAACAGCTTTTTCATCTTCTTTTGCTTCCTCCATTATTTGGTAGTCTAAACCAGCCAACTCAACTTCCCTAGGGATTCTGAGTTTGCCCATTCCATTTAACACTTTAGCAATTATGTAACCTGGTATCATTCCTAGAACAAAGAACATGATTATTGCACCAATAAACATTCCTAAAGGATTTATCGCGGCATAGTTGCTTCCATCCCACATTGCACCTACACTATATCCTGAAGAAGGGTATCCATTTAGTACAAACCCACATATTACTAGTCCAGCAAATCCAGCATAACCATGTACAGCTACTGCACCAACAGCATCATCAATTTTGAACCTTCGTTCAACCCAGTAATGCAATTTGTAAGCAATAACAACACCTATCATTCCAATTATCAATGATTGAATTGGGTGATACAAGTCATTTCCTGCAGATGCACATATAATCCCAGCTAGTCCACTTGAATAAGTCCAGAAAGGATCACCTTTAGATATTACATATCCTGCTAGTAATCCACCAGATAGTGACATTAAGAAATTCATTGTAATACCACTAAGTGTTGTAGGAGTTACATAGATGTTAGTTGCTGTAAAGTAAGTTACACCTTCCATGCCATATTCTGGTCCTAAGTCATAAATTGGAATATTACACGCCGCGTAAAAACCCCAGAAACCTGTATAAATTAAGAATAATCCAACAGTTACCAACCAAGGATTTCTTGGTCCGATATTTCTAGGTTCTCCACTCGATGAAAATTTTCCAATTCTTGGTCCCAAAACTGCCAAAACACCTAAAGCAAATCCACCTGCTACTGCGTGGATTACTCCTGATGCATAAGCATCATGATATCCAAGTAACTTTAACATCCATCCGTCAAAGTGCCATCCCCATGCAGCATCTATACTCCAAAATACAGATCCAATTGCAATTGCAAGAATTCCAAATGCAAAAGTTGTAATTCTTTCAATTACAGCACCTGATACTATTGAAGCAGCTGTCCAAGAGAATAACAAAAATGCAGCCCAAAATACTCCGCTTATGTGATCACCTAAATTAATAGCCATGAGTTCACTATTTGGTAAATACCATTTAGCACTAAAAGCTGAGTCATCGGTAATCAGTGCTGCGCTTTCATTCATTATTGATGGTGCAAGACCTGGTCCAGTTGGAAAAGCCCAATAAATCCACCAACCAAATAAAAACCAAGTAACTGTTACCAAAGGTATCAGCATTGTGTTTTTCATTAGAGTATGTTGATGATGTTTGTATCGGGAAGCTCCAACTTCATACATACAGAACCCTACATGGATCAGAAACATAAGTACTACTGTTATCCAATAGTAAAATTCTGTGAATATGGTTGTCAATGCACCTAGTTCGTCAGTCATTTAACCTCCAATTGTTTAAACAAATCAATAAATTATTAATTAATGGAATAGATTGATCAATCTTAAATAAAACAATAAAAACGTGGCTTATTTATTTAAAGACAACTTTAAGTATATATAAATTTTTACTGATTCTAAAACTTTCTGTATGCTTTTTTAAGATCTACTAACGGATGATTTGGAGACATTTGGAATTTTACTAATAATTCCCTTGCAATCATATCTCTATCTTGTTGATTATTTGGAAGTTTAATTTTTTTTGGAATTGTAACCCAGCCATTTGCATTTCTATCAAATACAGCAGGTCTATCTTCTTCATAACCCATATGAACATCTTCTAACCAATTTAAATCATCCCATCCCATTGCTTCAATGTATTTTTTTAAGAATGGTGTAATTCTTGAGTAGTCTGGAAGTAAGTTCACATCATAACGATAGCCAATTGTTTGACCTATCATTTTTTCTCTAGCAGTCTCTTTTTTCTTACCTAATTGACCTTTAGATATTTTTTTACTCGATTTTTTATTTTTTTTCTTTGCCATAATTATATTTTATGAAAATCGTCGACTCCAACTGTATGATTTGTTCCAGAAAGTGGGACCTTTGCCAAAGCAGAAGCTTCCATTGTTAAAGCTGCTAAGTCCTCAGGTTCTAATGAATGAATATTAGTTTTACCACATGCTCTAGCTAATAATTGAGCCTCTAAAGTCATTGTATGTAAGTAATTATAAACTCTTAGAGCTGCATCATCAGGATTTAATCTTTTTCTAAGTTTAGGATCTTGTGTTGCAACACCAACTGGACAACGTCCTGTGTGACAGTGATAACAGTGGCCTGCTGGAACACCCATTTCTTTTTCAAAATTTGACTCAGGAATTTCTTTATTACAATTTAAAGCTATCATTGCTCCAGTTCCTATCGCAATTGCATCCGCACCTAATGCTAATGCTTTAGCCATGTCAGCACCATCTCTCACACCACCTGCGTATATCAGTGTCACTTTTCCAGTTTTACCAACATCATCGATTGCTCTTCTTGCTTCTCTAATAGCGGCTATCCCGGGAATTCCTGTGTTTGCAGCTGCTATGTGAGGGCCAGCACCTGTTGATCCTTCCATACCATCTAGATAAATTGAGTCAGGATCACATTTTGCTGCCATACGAACGTCATCATAAACTTTTGCTGCTCCAAGTTTCAATTGAATTGGAACTTTATTTTTTGTTAGTTCTCTAAGTTCTTGAACTTTTAGTGCTAAATCGTCTGGACCTAACCAATCGGGGTGTCTAGCTGGAGATCTTTGATCAATACCTGCAGGCAATGATCTCATTTCTGCTACTTGGTCAGTAACTTTTTGACCCATTAAGTGACCACCCATTCCAACTTTTTGACCTTGTCCAATAAATACTTCTATTCCATCTGCGAGTTGTGCATGATGTGGATTAAAGCCATATCTAGATTGAATACATTGGTAATACCATTTTTCAGAATATCTTCTTTCATCTGGAATCATTCCACCTTCACCAGAACACGTTGCACTTCCTGCCATCGTAGCACCTCTAGCTAATGCAGTCTTAGCTTCATAAGATAAAGCGCCAAAACTCATTCCAGTGATATAAACAGGAATATCAAGTTCAACTGGATTTTCACATCTTGGTCCTATAACAGTTTTAGTTTCACATTTTTCTCTGTAACCCTCGATTACAAATCTTGTAAGTGTACCAGGTAAAAATACTAGATCATCAAATGTAGGAATTTTTTTCATTAGCGCCATACCACGCATTCTGTATCTACCTAATTGCGCTTTTATATGTATGTCGTCGATTACTTCTGGAGTAAATATTGAATTATATCCTAATAAACTTTTGTTTCTTTTTGAAAATTCACTTTGACCATTGCCATTAGAATGACCATTTGATTTTCCATTTTTCTTTTTTGCCATTATATAGCTCCTTTTTTCTCAGTTGGTTCTAAAGCGTCATAATTCCAAAGTTTTTTACCCGCAACGACTTTAGTCATTTTAGAAACATCAAAATTTTCGCCAATTTCAGCGACTTTAAGTTTTCTTTTTAACCAATCTATATCACTTTTTGTCATAGGTGACTCAATCGCATCACTTCCATATGATCCAATTTTTCCCCCAACATAGATTGTTCCATCATACATAGAGTCTCCAAGGTTTATACCTACATTACCTAAAACTACTATTCTTCCTCTTTGCATCATAAATCCTGTAAAAGCGCCAGCGTCACCACCAATTATTATTGTGCCACCTTTTTGGTCAATACCTGTTCTTGCACCAACACTTCCTTTGCAAATTAAATCTCCACCTCTTACTGCTGCCCCAAAACACGATCCTGCATTTTTTTCTATTACAACTTTTCCAGCCATCATATTTTCTGCACACGACCATCCAACTCTTCCATTAACTCTTACCGTAGGACCATCTATAGAACCAACTCCAAAATAACCCAAACTTCCCTCAAAAATTAAGTTTAATTTATTTAAAATTCCAACACCCAAACTATGTTTTCCTTGTGGATTTTTAATTACTATTGTTCCGTAACCCTGACTCATCAATTCATCAATTTTTTTATTTGCCTCTTTGCAATCCATATCATTTACATCAAGCTCAGTTCTTTTATTAAAATCTACATCGTATGTTCCCCAATAATAAAAGTTTTCTGCTTCATCTGGATTAAAAAACTTTTGTTGTGTTTTCCCTGTAAGAACCTCAGTGTGAAGTCCCATAGATTGAGCTTTAGTTTTTTTCTCAGTTGTTTTTAAATTTGCCATACTTTAACCTCTCCATCAAATGGATCATAAGTATCAATTTCTTGAGGAAGAACAGATCTGATTGCTATTTCTTCTGATCCCATCGCAACTAAATCATCTGACTCATATAAAACTAATGGTTTTGCTGCCATAGTGTCTTTAGCCATTCCAAGTGAATTTTTTGTTGCAACAAAGTAAGTGAATACTCCATCAAGTCCAGATAAACTATCTTTCATACCTTCTTCAAGTGTAGCTCCATTTCTCATTTTTTCTGCTAAGTAGACTGCTATCAATTCAGAGTCACATTCTGACATAAATCTCATTCCTTTGTTTTCTAAAATTCTTCTATTATTCCAATAATTAGTTAATTGACCATTGTGTACGACCGAAACATCACTGAAAGGGTAGCCCCAAAATGGGTGAGCAGATTTAATGTCTACACCAGACTCTGTTGCCATTCTAGCATGTCCAATTGCGTGAGTACCAACAAGATCACCTAAATTGTATCTATCACAAACAGTTTTTGCATTACCTAAATCTTTAATAACTTCCAGAGATTTTCCCATTGAAAGGATTTCAACTCCAGGAATACTCTCTATTTTCTGAGAAAATTCAAGCAAATCTCCTTTGTCATAGTCAATCTCATATCTTAGAGAATAGGGTAGTGTTCTTTCTTCTTTAACAATCTTTGCTCCCATTTGAGAAATATAACTATCAACAATTTTTTTTCTTTCATCGTAAACTGATACATCTTCCATTACCGAAGAACTGCCTTCACCAACATTTTCACCAACCTTAAATCTCATAATAAAGTTTTGACCGTCTGTATCCCCATAAAGAGCATAACCAGTAGAGTCTTCGCCTCTATGCTTTAATGCTTGAAGCATTCCTTGAAGTTCTTGGCCAACGTTTGAAGATTTTCCTCTATGAATTAGTCCAGCAATTCCGCACATTGTTTTATCTCCTATAATTTTTCTTATGGTAAACAATCCAGATAAGTATCAAGATCCCATTGAGTTGTTGCACCAAGAAATCTTTCCCACTCATCATTTTTATACCAGTGAAAGACTTTATACATTTCATCTGGCATTGCAGATTTGATCACTTCATCCTCAGCAAGTCTATCAAGAGCTTCTCCTAGACTTAAAGGTAATTTTTTTACATCCTTACCAGCTTTTTGAGCTTCATAGATGTTTCTAGATTCTGGTTTTGCTGGTTTCATTTTTTTTGTAATACCTTCATCACATGCTTTGAGTAAAGCCGCACCAAGCAAATAAGGATTATGCATTGAGTCAACTGATCTATATTCAAATCTTCCTGGAGCAGAAACTCTTAACCCACATGTTCTATTTTGATATCCCCAGTCTGCATAAACTGGAGCCCAAAATCCTTGATCCCATAATCTTCTGTAAGAATTTACAGTTGATGATCCAAGAGCTGTTAAAGCAGGCAAGTGTTTCATAATACCAGCAATTGATTGTAGACCAATTTTTCCTGGCAACTGCATATCTTTTGTATCAGGCATAAATGTATTAGTTCCACCTGAAACATAACTGAAGACTTCCTCAACACCTGGAAGCTTTTTGTTTCCTAACTTGTTAACTGAAACTTTTCCACCTTTCCATAAAGACATGTTTGTATGGCAACCGCTAGCAGATACACCCATAAATGGTTTTGTCATAAAACAAGCTATTAGATTGTGCTCTCTAGCAACTTGAGCACATATTTGTCTATATGTTGATAATCTATCAGCGTTTCTCAAGACATTATCGTATGTCCAATTAAGCTCTAATTGTCCTGGAGCATCCTCATGATCTCCTTGTATCATGTCTAGACCCATTGCCTTTGAATATTCAATTACTTTCATAAATACAGGTCTTAATGATTCAAATTGATCTATATGATAACAAAATGGTTTTGAAAAACCTTTTCCCGTTGGTGTGCCATCTTCATTTTTGGTTAACCACATCATTTCAGGCTCTGTTCCAACTCTTAATTCTAAACCATGCTTCTTTTTAAATTCGTCCATGAAAATTCTTAAATTTCCTCTGCAATCAGAAGTTAAATGACCTCCTGGATTTTTTCTCTCTTCTCTATTTCTAAAACATGTAACAAATACTCTTCCAACTCTTTTATCCCAAGGTAATTGAACAAATGTTTCTGGATCTGGAATTCCAACTAGTTCCATTGCTTCAGGTCCATAACCAATGTAATTGTTGTGCCTGTCTAAAAATAAATTTGCTGTTGCTCCATAAACTAATTGAAAGCCTTTTTCTGCGGTTCTTTCCCAGTGATCAGCGGGTATCCCTTTTCCTACAACTCTACCTGTTACTGAAATAAATTGATAATAAATATAAGTTATTCCTAATTCATTAATTTTTTCTCTAACTTTTTTTACTAACTTTGCTCTGCCTGGTTGATTTACATGTTTTTCTAGATCAGTCATATTCCCCCTAAGAATTTTTAGTCCAAAAAGTTAACTGAAAATAAAACATCTGTCTACTCAGATAAATTAACTCCATGGAAACGGACTATTAGACGTTGGATGAAGTTCTCCTTTCGCGTATCGATTGAATCTAAAAGGTTTCAATAATTCGCTTTCTTTCCCTAAAACTTCCTGCGCAACTAAATGACCAACACCTAACATTTTATATCCATGATTGGCATCAGCAATCATGTAAACATTTTCAAAAAATCTGTCAAAAATTGGAAATGAGTCAGGAGTTAAACATCCAAGGCCACCAGATGGTCCTTTTCTATACAGGTTTGATTTTCCAACAAATCTTTTTTGAATATGTGCTAATGCTGCTGTCCACATATCTGAAAACTTATCTGTTGTTTGAAATTCAGGTGACTCAATTCCATAAGGATCAACATTAACTTGATCAAAATGTTTTTGTACTACATAAGGTGACGTACCTCCTTGCACACCCAATCCCTCTATATCAGGTTTGTAGTATATTCCCCAAAGTTCATCAGTTATTAATTTTCCATTCATATCTGAATAAAGAGGTGCATCTGTATCCACATGAATTACTGGAGGAGGTTTACCATCGTTTGTTTTTAAATAATCGGCATCAACACCTAAAACTCCTTCTTGTAAAAACCAGTACTTCCACATATCCACTTCATGCATCTTTCCATCTTTACCTTTTATTTCGGTAGTCTTTGGTAGTTCTAACATATTCCAAAAGTCTCTTACCCAGGGACCAGCACCTATTACTACTTGATCGCAATCTATTGTACCTTGGTCTGTTACAACACCCGTAATTGCATTACTGTTACTACCTCTTTTAAAACCAGTAACTTTTACACCTTTATGTACATTGACACCGTTTGAATTTGCTTTTTTCTCAAGAGCTTTAATTGAGTCTTTATTGAAAGCATAACCACCTTTTTTTTCATGCAATACAGAGGTAATACCTTTTGCTTGCCAATCATCAAAAATACCTTTCATGTATTTCATGCAATCTTTTTCACCTTCAACGAATACAGATTCATAACCTATTGCTTTTTGTTGTTCATAAATACTAGCTACATCTTTATGCATAACTTCTGGTGAAATCTGCATGTAACCAACTGGATTATATTTAAAAGCTTTCGCATCACTTTCCCATATACTCACAGAATGGGCCATCAATTCTCTCATTGCAGGTTGGAAGTAATTATTTCTCACAACACCACAAGCAATTCCACTTGCTCCAGAAGCAGTATCTTTTTTCTCGAGCACAACAACGTCGTTAGGATTTTTATATGTTTCAGATAATTTCCAAGCAGTACTTAGTCCGTGAATTCCTCCACCAACTATTACTACTTTAGCTTTTGTCGGCAATGACATCATGAAACATTATTTTTTGGAAGAGGTTAAATATATAATTTTTTTTATATATAAAATTTAGAAATAAAAAGTTATACAACCTTAAAGTTATAAACCATTAAAAACTTAAATTCTTAAGAGTTGACAAATAATCGTTAAATTCCTCAATAAATGAGGTGCTTGGTTTAATATATTTTTTTCTTTGATCTTCTGAGGTTTTCTCTAAATAAAAAAACCCTTTTTCACACGCTTCATTAATAATTAAAGCAGATTTTGGTCGTGAAGTTTTAAATAATTTTGTTTTTAATTCTTCGACAGATAAATTTTGTTTTAATTTAAATGCAGACATTACAAGCAGCATCATATGATAGTGTGAAGGTGATTTTCTAAAAAAGTAGTTACTAGAAGTATGAGAAAGCTTCATTTGATCTTCCCAAAATTCTAATAGATCTTTTGTTGATTTAGGCATTATGATCTAACTTTTGTTTTCTTAGGATCGTAATGAGGAAATCCTACAATTTTAGCTGGAATTCTTTTTTGGTGACCATCTATTTTTCCAATTTCAACTTCATTTCCTATTTCTGAATGACTTACATCTATTCTGCATAAGGCAATATTTTTATTTAGTGTTGGTGAAATGCACCCACTTGTAATTACTCCAACTTGAGATCTTCCAATATGTACACAGTCTCCATGGTTTGCTTGTTCTTTACCAATCAATTCTAACCCAACTAATTTTTTTTGAGGGTTTTCTTTTCTTTTAATTAGGTTTTCTCTTCCTATAAAATCTTCCTTTTTAGATTTTAATGGTACAGAAAAACCGATCCCTGCTTCAAAGGGATCTTGTTGTCCATCAAATTCATTACCAAATAATATTAAACCAGCTTCAATTCTTAAAAGGTCTAAAGCAGCAAAACCAGCAGGTATCAAACCTTCGTCTTTACCTGCTTCCAATACTTTATCCCAAACAGTTGGTGCATCGCTTGGATGGCACCAGATTTCAAAACCAAGCTCACCAGTATAACCAGTCCGTGAAACAATTAATGGTATTCCATTTAATTCTTCTAATCTACAAATACTAAATCTAAACCATTCCAATTCAGATATAGAGGGCTGTGTAGGAGGTGTAAAAATTATTTTTTCTAAAATTTCTCTACTTTTTGGTCCTTGCAAAGATAGGTTATTTATTTGGTCCGTAGAATTTTTTATATGAACTTTATAATTTTTCTTTTTTGCTTTTTCTTTTAGCCATTCCCCACCATACTCATCTCCACAAACCCATCTAAAACCATGATCACTAAGTTTTAATAAAGTGCCATCATCAAACATGGTCCCATTTTCATAGCACATTGCTGAATAAACAATTTGGCCTACTGAAAGTTTTTTAATATTTCGAGTTAAAGTGTAATTCATTAATTCTTCAGCATCAGGACCAAGAATTTCAAACTTTCTTAAAGAAGATAAATCAATTAGAACAGCTTTCTCTCTACAAGCATTATATTCGTTAATAACTCCATGTTTTGTATAATCATTTGGTAACCAAAAACCCCTAGCATCAACAAAGTTTCTAGTTAGTTTAGAAGTTCTTTCGTAAAACCCTGTGTTCCTTGTAAGTTTATTTTCTGAGTCAGTTTTCATTCTAAATCCATAAGATTTTGTAAATTCTTTACTTTTTTCATAAGTTCTAACAAAAATATCAGTAGGGTTCCATCCATTACAGCTATCAATATCACTAGGACAAGCTGTTGTACCACAGGTTAAATCTTTAAGTGCTTTAAAAATTACATAATCACCTGGTCTTGCATATGACTCGTCAGAGGTTACTGAATTTAGACCTCCAGCAGATGTATTAAAAAAAAGATTTATTGCCTGCCAACCTTTTTTTTTCTCTACTCCATATTTTTCCATAGAGTCATTTAAATTATCAGAACAATTTGCATGCCCAAAATATCCTGAGTCCTCATAGTATTTTGAAGTACAAGCTAAGTTGAATGTATCGTGTATACCAACAGTATCTCTTATCACTTCTATTAAAGGTTCATGATCAGTATCATAAAATTTTGAATATAAACCTGGACCAGGAAAAGTATGACCCATAAAAGTTCTAGTTGTTTGCCAATCAAGACCTTTCTCCAAACCTTTTTCTAATTTAGCTGTATCATAAGCAACAAAGTCCGAACACTGTCTTCCTGTTGGTGTTATAATTTGAATGTAATCACCAGCTTTGACTTGATAGCCAGTTGCAGTTTTTCTTTCAATATTTACTTCATGATCTGGATCATAAATTGGATCTGGTATTAATGAAAATTCTTTATCATTATTTTTAATTTTAGCTCTTTTTATTATTATTGTTAAATCTGATGGTGGATTTTGATCATGAACAAGCATGTCATCTGCAGGCGCTGCAAATATGCAATAACATTTATCTTTCGATTTTAAATTTATTTTTTCACCAGCTTTAGTATTTTTATCAAATAATATTGCTGACTTTGCTTTTTCAATTTTTAAATTTCTTTTGTTTAGTTGAAGCAAAGCCTGCATAGAACTTTCTTCTCTTTTAAAAAGTATTTTTTTTATTTCAGAAGAATTTTTATTTTCTTTTAAATTTAAAAGACCTAATTCTGAGTTTCCGTTTTTATCGAAAGAAATGATTTCGCAAATTTGATTTCCTTCATTATTAATTATTTGAATTTCGTCATCAGGAAAAATTTGAATTCCAGTAATTCCACTAGCATTGACAATATATCTTTCAACTCCAGGTGGTAGTACATTTAAACCAGGTTCTTTTATTGCTAAACTAGTTTGCATAAATAATTTAAATATGCCTAAACTATATTAAAGTATCAACAAATTTATATATAAATTTTATATATACATTTGTATCTATTTTGCTTGTTGACTGTCTCTTTAATAGAGAAGATAATTTAATTCTTAATATTAAGGAAAGGGGAAATAATGAGAAAAATAATATCTCTACTATCAGCTTTAGTGATTTCTCTTGTAAGTTTTGCAGGAATTTCTAACGCAGCGGATAGTAAAAAACCGATTGTTATCCCAACTCATAACTGGTCAAGCCAAATTGTAATGGCGTATGTTATTGGTGGAATATTTGAAAGCATGGGTAACAATGTAAAATATGTAAATGCTGACTCACAGGCAGTATACGAGTCAATTAGAATTGGAGACGTAACTATATCTCACGAAGTGTGGGAATCTGCTTTTGGTAAATCATTCACAACTGCTTTAGACAAAGGTGGTTTATTAGATATGGGTGATCACGAAGCAAGAACTCTTGAAGATATGGGTTATCCTAACTGGGTTGTAGAAAAAGGCTTATGCCCAGGTCTACCTGATTGGACTGCATTAAAAAATCCAGATTGTGCAAAAAACTTTACAACACCTGACTCTCCAGATGGAAAAGGAAGAATGTTGGAAGGACCACAAACTTGGCATGGAGATTTAATACCTCAAAGAGTTGATGCTCTTGGTTTAGGAGATCTATGGTGGGTTAAATTTGCTGGTAGTGCAGATGCATTATGGGCAGAATTAGCAGCAGCTAAAAAAGAAGGAAGAGGAACTATCATATTTAACTGGACACCAAACTTCACTGATGGTGCTGGTTTTACTTTCATCGACTTTCCTCCATACACAGCTGGTTGTAGACCAGAAGATGGTGGAGATGGAAAATGTGGTTCTCCAGATGGATATTTGAAAAAAGCAGCGCATGAAGATTTTCCAAAAACTCATCCTGCAGCAGCTAAGGCGTTTCAAAAACTTTCTTTCTCTACAAGTCAAATTGGTGCAATGGCAGCTTTAGTTGACGTTGACAAGATGACTCATGAAGATGCAGCTAAAAAATGGTTAGCTGATAACAAGAGTGTTTGGCAAGCTTTTACAAAATAAGCTTAAAAAACTAAAAAATTAAATCTCTCCCAACTATGTTGGGGGAGATTTTTTTTAATAAAAATTAATATGTGATGATCAAATTATTTTATTTAATATTTTTTAGCCTTATTTCTCTCAGTAATGTTTTTGCAAAAAATATTAATATAAATGAAGATCTTAATTTGGAATTTCATTGTAAGTTAGAAAAAAAAATAATCAAAAACTCTGAATATAATTACAAAACGTTTTTAGCGGAAGAAGTTGATGAACAGAACCTAAATTCTTTAAAATTATATACAAATCAACCAAGTACTTTGATGGTAAATGGATTGTCAGATTTTTTTTCACAAAACTCAAATTATGATGTGAAAATAGTAAATAAAGATGTGGTTTTATTTAAAGCTTTCAATAAAGAAAAAAGTTATTCAGAATCTGCAATAATTACTAGAAAAACTGGAGAATTAATTCATGAAATAACTAAAAACATTAACAGCGAAAATTCAGAAAAATATATAACTATTTATTATTGTAAAAATAAAACAAAAAATGCCTAATTTTTTTTTGATAAATAATGTGTAAAATGAAAGCATGAAAAGACTCATATTTTGCATCCTTTTTTACCTTTTAGTAACGTCAATTGCCCAGGCAAGAAGCACAGGTTGCAAAGAGGGAAACTGTGAAAACGGGTATGGTAAATGGATTTACACAGACAAAACAACCTATGAAGGTGAGTGGGTTGCAACCAAAAAACATGGTCAAGGAGTAGAAACCTGGCCTAACGGATATATTTACAAAGGCGAATTTAAAAATAGCGAATGGAGCGGTGTTGGAACTTTATTTTTTCCCGATGGCTCAACTTACGAAGGTGAATGGACCAAAGGATTTATGAATGGTAAAGGAACTTTTACTTGGTCTGATGGAAAACAAAAAACTGGTATTTGGAAAAATGGAAAATTACAAGAGTAATTTTAAGGAATTACCAGAACCAATCAAACAGTTTGGTGGACTAATAGGAATTATGATTATTATATTTATAACTTTTTTTATCCTAAATAAAATGTTTGGTGAAGGTGATGAGTTGGTTGCTAAAATGAAAATAGAAGAAGAAAGAATTGCTCAAGAGAGAAAACTTAATAAATTAATCTCAAGTCTTCCATCAGGAATTTTAGTTTCTTTTGATGGAACTGATCATTTTAAATTATCAGATGAATTATATGAGGCGGTTTGTAAAGCAACAAAACTTATTCCTCAACGTGCAATTATGGGAGCAAATTTTTTAAATTTCAGGGCACACGAAATTTATACTATTAATGGTAACAAGATTGATGAAACGTTTGTTAAATGGGATAAAGAAAAAAATAAGTGCTTTGCTGGTTTTGTAGTTAGTGGAAATAATGTTGGTGTAGATGAAACTATTTCTGTAAGTGGTGAAGCATTAAGTTTTCTAAGTACAGGGATTGATACAAGAGTTTATTTTATTAAAAATTTTTAGGAGGAAATTTAACAAATTAAAGAGATTTTAATTTATCTTAATTTCGTATAACTTTATTATATTTTATGTCTGAACCAGTAATTAAATGTGAGTCTGTTTATAAGATATTTGGCGAAAATGCTGAAACTATGCTTAAGGAAGCGAATGGCAATGTAGATGCAAAAACTTTTCAAGAAAATGGATGTATAGTTGGTGTAAATAATGCTTCCTTTGAGGTATCAAAAGGAGAAATGTTGGTCGTAATGGGACTTTCAGGATCAGGTAAGTCTACATTGCTAAGATGTATCTCAAGATTAACAGATGCAACTGGTGGAAAGATATTTATTGAAGGTCAAGATCTATTAAATTTAAATAATAAAGAATTGATCGATCTTAGAAGAAATAAAATGGGAATGGTTTTTCAAAGCTTTGCGCTTCTTCCCCATAAAACAGTAGTTGAAAACATAGCTTTTCCGTTACAAATTAAAGGGATTAATACAGAGGATAGCATCAATAAAGCAATGGATATGGTCAAATTAGTTGGCTTGGATGGAAGAGAAAACTATTTCCCTCGAGAATTATCTGGAGGACAACAACAAAGAGTAGGTATTGCAAGGTCATTAGCAGTTGAGCCAGATATTTGGTTTTTAGATGAACCTTTTTCAGCGCTAGACCCCTTGATCCGAAAAGAGATGCAAGATGAATTCTTAAGACTCCAAGAAAAGTTACAAAAAACAATTATGTTCATTACTCATGATTTTGACGAAGCTCTAAAACTTGCTGATCGTATTGCAATTATGAAAGATGGAATTATTGAACAATTAGATACTCCTGCAAATATTGTCTTAAATCCAGCAACTGAATATGTAAGAAAATTTACTGAGGAAGTGCCAAGAGAAAAAGTTTTATTAATTGAGGATGTTATGGATTCTACAACCACAGAAGATATAGGAGATTTAAAAGTTTCAAAAGACGAGATAATTGAAAATGTGGCAGAAAAAATATTAACACAAGAAAAGACTGTAGCTGTAATAGACAACAATAATGATATTGTAGGGTCTATTAATCCAACAAAAATAATTAATACAGTTTTTGGAGGAAGAAAAACTAATAATTAATTTATGGAATTATTTAAAAAATACCCAAAATTATTTCAATGGATTTTTTTATTAATAGTATTTTTTGCTTTATGTTTTGCAATTGATGTACCTGAAACTTATAAATTTATTAGAGGGCAAGCTGAATTTGTAAAAGATCCCAATCAAAGCACCTTTGTTTTTTTAGGAAAAGAGGTGAGGTATTACGCTTTTGATGTTTTTTGGAGACTGCCTCCTTTACTTGGTTGGTTACCAATTTGGATAAATGACTCATTATTCTTCTTAATGAATGATTGGATGCCAATGGAGTTTTGGAACGAAGATACTCAAGAATATAAAACTAGACCTTTAGTTTTACAAATTACTAGAAATTTAACTGCCTTTATGACTTTTTTAATAGAATTAATTAGAGAGATTTTACTTGGTGGACTTGAAACTATCGTAGCATTTACAAGTTGGGATTGGATTGATGCTAATCCTTGGGCAGAATTACCTGGCTTACCATGGACTATTGTTGCTGCAGGTTCTGCAATACTTGCTTATAAGTTAGGTGGTAGAGGGTTGGCCATTTTTGCAGGTTTAGCAATGACTTATATTTCTATTTTTGGTCAGTGGAAACCATCAATGCAGACATTATCTTTTATTTTAGTTGCAGCACCACTATCATTTATATTTGGATTAAGTCTTGGTATTGCTGCCTTTAAGAGTAAAAGAGTTGAAAAAGCTTTATATCCAATACTTTTAGTCATGCAGACAATGCCTCAGTACGCTGTGTTAGTTCCTGCTCTTGTACTTTTTGGAGTTGGGGATCATGCAGCAGTAATTATAACAATGATTGTAGCTGTGCCTCCTATGATATTATTGACCTTATTAGGATTAAGAGCTGTACCACCGGAAGTTATTGAAGCTGGTAGAATGAGTGGATGTAATAATTGGCAACTAATGTTCAAAGTTTTAATTCCAACAGCAAGACGAGATATTTTGATCGGAGTTAATCAAGTTATAATGGTTTGTTTTTCTATGGCTGTTATATCCGCTTTTATTGGAGCAAAAGGTCTAGGGTTTAATTTATTGTTAGCATTAAACCAACTAAATATCGGATTAGCTTTAGAAGCAGGACTTTGTATTAGTTTGATCGCAATTCTATTGGATAAAATGTCCTTAGCTTGGGCAAATAAACAAGTTGATTATTTTGGGAATCTAAATTTTTTCCAGAGGAATAAAAACTCATTATTTTTTGGAATAATAATGATTGTAGGAATTGCGTTAGCGTATTTTGGATCTATTTACTTCAAAGATGGATATAATTATTTATTTGAAGTTCCACATAATAAGGGGATATCAACTGCTGATTTTTGGAATAAAGGAGTTGACTGGATATTTGATACATTTTTTGTTTACATAAAAGCATTTAATACGTGGTTGATTGTTGAAGTGCTTCAGCCAATGAGAGCTTTATATTTAAGAATGCCAGCGATAGCTACAATAGTGTTGGTAGTTGGAGCGGGATATTTGATTGGTGGCACAAGATCAGCTTTAGTAGTTTGTGGTTTGACTTTATTTATAGCATTAAGTCCTTGGTGGGATAGAGCTTTAGTCACAACTTATATGGCAACATTTGGTGTAATTGTGTCTTGTATTATTGGATTTACAGTTGGAACTTTATGTTTTCAAAATAAACACTCTACAAAATTTATGTTAAACGTTTGCGATATTTTCCAAACCTTTCCATCATTTGTATATTTAATTCCTGTAATGATGCTGTTCGGTATAACTGATACATCTGTTCTAATTGCAGTAATAGTTTATGCAACTATACCTGCAACGAGATATACAATAGAAGGACTTAGAAGTGTCCCGTCCGGCTTACATGATGCTGCAACAATGTCAGGGGTAACAAAATTTCAAAGATTATTTAAGATAGAGTTTCCTTTAGCATTTCCACATATGATGTTGGGACTTAATCAAACTATAGTTTTTGCTCTATTTATGGTGATTATAGGGGCATTTATTGGTACGGAAGATTTAGGACAATATATTTTAAAAGCTTTGTCAGACAAAAAAGGTGCAGGAATTGGATTAACACTAGGAATATGTGTTGCATTCATAGGTTTAATTTTTGACAATTTAATAAGAACTTGGGTTGATAAAAGAAAAAAACATTTGGGTATAGATTAAACTTGTGAAAAAGTTTCTTGTCGCTATTGATCAAGGCACAACATCTTCAAGAGCAATTTTATTTGATTTACAAGGTAATATAAAATTAACATCTCAATTCGAGTTTACTCAATATTTTCCAAAAAATGGATGGGTTGAGCATAATCCAAATGAAATTTGGTCTTCAACTATTAAAGCTTTAAAAGAAGTAATTAAAAAAGCTTCAACTTTAAAAGGTAAAATATTAAGTATTGGAATTACAAATCAAAGAGAAACTACTATCCTTTGGAATAAAAAAACTGGCAAAGCAATTTATAATGCAATTGTTTGGCAAGATAGAAGGACACAAAAATATTGTGAAAAACTAAAGAAAAAAAAATATGAAACTACTTTTAGAAAAAAAACTGGATTATTTATAGATCCATATTTTTCAGCTACAAAAATTAAATGGATCTTAAAAAATGTTAAAATTTCAAAAAAACTTTTAAAATCTAACAATTTATTGTTTGGAACAGTAGATACATATTTAATTTGGAAACTAACTAACGGAAAACATCATTTAACAGATGCAACAAACGCAAGTAGGACAATGTTATTTAATATTAATAACAATACTTGGGACAATGAAATATTAAAAAAACTGAATGTCCCAAAAAGTATTCTACCAGATGTAAAAAATTCAGCAGATAATTTTGGAGTAACAAATAAAAAAATAGTTGGATATGAAATTCCTATATCTGCAGTTTTGGGCGATCAACAAGCTGCAGCTGTTGGCCAATCTTGTTTTGAAAAAGGCTCAATAAAAAGTACTTATGGAACTGGAGCTTTTGCAATAATGAATACAGGATCAAAAAAGATTTTTTCAAAAAATAAATTATTAACTACAATTTGTTACAGGTTAAATGGAAAAAACACCTTTGCTCTAGAAGGCTCTATTTTTATTGCTGGGGCAGGTGTTCAATGGTTAAGAGATAAGTTAAAGCTAATAAACAATGCTTATGATACTGAACAAATTGCTAAATCAAAAAAAAATAATGAAGGAGTCTATGTTGTGCCAGCTTTTAGTGGAATGGGAGCCCCATATTGGAGACCTGATACAAGAGGGGTTATAACAGGATTAACTAGAGACAGTGATTGGAAAACTTTAGTAAGAGCAGTAATAGAGTCTGTGGCATATCAAAGCTATGATCTTTTTAATGCAATGAAGAAAGATGGCTTGAAGCCTAATAAAATTAAAATTGATGGTGGAATGGTTAAAAATAATTGGTTTTCCCAATTTTTAGCAAATATTATCAATGTTAAAACAGAAAGGCCCAAAGTATTGGAGACCACAGCTCTTGGGGTTGCATTATTTGCTGGATACCAAATTGGTGTATTTAAATCATTAGATCAAATAAAGAGAACATGGAAAAAAGATAAAATTTTTAAACCTAAATTAAGCAATATTGTTAGAAACAAATTGTTGAATGGGTGGAAGTTATCCGTCAAAAAAACATTATTATAGAAAATTTATTATTTTAAAAATGTATCCATGGAATCATCCATCGCAGATGCCCAAGGGGTATGGTGAATTGGGGCAATGGATCCAGTTACAGGTGATGAAAAAGATTTATTTCTGTAAGTAGAAATATCATCCATTTTATGATGTTCCCAATCCTTAAAATGTTTTCTTATTAATTCAAAATCAATTTTTGGATAATCTGACATTTCGTGAAGTTCTTTAGTATATTCAGTTTGAAAATCTATCATTTGATCTGGGTTTTCTAATTTTTCTTCCATAGAAACCCATTTAGAAATATCTTTTTCTATTTCACTATCATTTGGAATTTTAATTTTATTCATTATCACATCTCTTGCAAACCATGCCTGGCAATCAAACATATTAAAAGTATGAAATTGATCCTGCATACCTAGGTACATTAGCTTATGATTATCTTGCCACACAACTCCTTTGTATAATTTTGGTGGATATAATCTATTATGAGTTTTTAAACTTAGTTGTTCATCTAAAAAAGGAAAATGATGCAGATATCCTGTACATAATATAATTACGTCCGCTTCTTGTTCTGTTCCATCTTTGAAAATTGCTTTGCTACCCTCTAATCTATCTAGATAATAAACTTCTTTCATACCTGAAGGCCATTTAAAACCCATTGGATTGTGTCTATAACCAATTGTTACGCTTTTAGCTCCGTATTTATTACATTGTAGTGCAACATCTTCAGCTGAATAACTACTTCCAAGAACTATAACATTTTTACCTCTGAATTCTTCAGCATCTCTAAAATCATGAGAATGCATTATTCTTCCTGGAAAAGAACTCATGCCCTTGTATTCAGGTATAAATGGAACCGAAAAATGTCCTGTTGAAACAACAACATAATCAAACTTGTCGTGTAATATTTTATTGTTAGTTTTATCTTGATAGCTTACTTCAAAATTATCTGAATTATAATTTACACTCTTTACACTCGTGCTAAATTTTATTTTGCTTTTAATGTTTCCTTTGCTCACTCTCCCAATTATATAGTTGTATAATACTTCTCTTGGTGGAAATGACGGAATAGCTTTACCAAAATGTTCATCAAATGAATAATCTGCAAACTCTAAACATTCTTTTGGTCCATTTGACCATAAATATCTATACATACTATTGGGAACAGGGTCACCATATTGATCAGAACCAGTTCTCCAACTGTAGTTCCATAATCCTCCCCAATCATCCTGTTTTTCAAAACATACAATTTCTGGAACTTTTTCTCCTTTTTTCTCAGCATGTTCGAAAGCCCTTAACATTGACAGACCACACGGTCCCGCACCAATTATCGCTATTTTGTTCATATAAACTGTATAATTTTAAAAGTTATTCTATTAATAAAATCAAAAAAATAAAACTATTTTTTCTTTGAAATTACTTGTTAATAATAAATAGTTAAATTTAGTAATTTATTTATGAAAAAAATTCTGATTATTGGAGGTGGGGCCATGGGCTCAGCCTTTTCTATTCCATGTATAGACAATAATCACAAAGTATTTATAACAGAACCATATAGTCAAAGATTTATTAAAAATTTATCATCAAAAAATAAATTTCATTCAGCTTTAAAAATAAATCTTCCGAAAAAACTTAAATTTAAAAAATATTCTAATAAATTATTTTATGAAAAATATGATCTTATAGTTATAGCATTAAGCCTAACAGGTATCAATTTTATTGCGAATGAATTAAAAAAATTTAAAGTAAAATCTCCAATTTTAGTACTTACAAAAGGTCTAAAATATGAAAAGCTAAATAAAAAGATTTTTACTATTTCACAAACCCTTTTAAAAAGTTCTCCTAAATTAAACTTATCAGTTTTGAAAGGACCATGTTTAGCTAAAGAATTAGCTAGAAAATGCAAAACTAGTGTGATCATCGCTAACAAAAATATTAAGATTGCAAAATTGTTAGGTAAAATGATTTCTACAAAATACTATTTGATCGAATATTCTAAAGATGTGATTGGTGTTGAAATCTGTTCTGCAATAAAAAATATTTATTCTATGATAATTGGTTCTGGTTTGAGTTTGAATAAATCTTCAAGTTTGTTTCAAAAATCATTGTCAGAAATGAAATACATAACTAAAAGTTTAAAAGGAAAAGAAGATACAGTTTTAAGTTTAGCAGGTGTTGGAGACTTGTATGTAAGTGCTGCAGGTGGAAGAAATAGTAAAATGGGAAACTATTTAGGGCAAGGTTTTACTTTCCAAAGGGCTAAAAAAAAGTTTATGGCAAATGATACTGTAGAAGGTGAACAACTTGTGAGAGAAATTGCGCCTTTTATTTTAAAAAAGTTTAATTCAAAAAAAATTCCTTTGATGTTTCAAATGATTAGATCAATTCTAAAAAATAAAAAATTCTTGATTTAAAAAATATTATATTTGTTGACTTTTTGAGTTATAGAGACTTTTTAAACCTATTGTCATTCATTTCTCTCGCTGATACATTTACTGTGTTAATCAACGAAAAGAGGGGAAATCAATGATTAAAAAAATAACAATAACTGTTTGCGCGCTAATATTTTTTGTAACAAATATTAGTTTTGCAGACATCACTTTTTGGACTACAGAAGTTCAACCAGCTAGAATGGCAAAACAAGAAGCTATGGCCAAGGATTTTGAGGCTAAAACTGGCATTAAGGTTGAAGTTATTCCTGTAGAAGAAAAAGATTTAGGAACAAGAGCAACAGCCGCAGCCGCAGCTGGTGATCTTCCGGATGTGATATACCATACTTTACAGTATGTTTTACCTTGGGCTGAAGCTGGAATATTAGATGTAGATGCTAATAATGCAGTTGTTAAGGAACTTGGCAAAAAAACTTTTGCACCAGGCGCATTAAACATGGCTAAAAGTGGATCTAAAATAGCAGCTGTACCAGTTGATGGTTGGACACAAATGGTTGTGTACAGAAAAGATTTATTTGAAAAAGCAGGTCTTGAACCACCAACAAGTTATGAAAATATAACTAAAGCAGTAGAAGCGCTTTCTGGCGACGGAATGTTTGGATTTGTTGCAGCTACTAAAACTGATGAAAATTTTATGAGCCAGGTTTTAGAGCATGTTCTTTTAGCAAATGGAGTTAACGTTGTTAAAAAAGGTGGAGTAAAAAAACAAGGCAAAAAGTTAAAGGCAGCTTTAGAGTTTTATAAAGTTATTGCAAATGCAAGTCCTCCAGGAGAGTTATATTGGAAACAATCTAGAGAATTGTACTTTGCTGGAAAAACTCC
Organism: uncultured Pelagibacteraceae bacterium; assembly: GCA_902599955.1. Lineage (GTDB taxonomy): Bacteria > Pseudomonadota > Alphaproteobacteria > Pelagibacterales > Pelagibacteraceae > Pelagibacter. The sequence continues at coordinate 90,512 of CACKHK010000001.1, read as the reverse complement.
AATGATAATTTGGTCACCATTTATAATGGATGAACTTGCAGGCTTAAGAGATTCAGCTCCTCCAACAATAAATGACGATCCAACTTCTGGTGAGTTAGCTTCTAAAACTGGTTTTATAACAAATCTGAAAGGTCCTAATAATAGAAAAGGGGCTGCTTGGGCTGACGTCAGATATTTTGGAATAACTGCTGATGCTGACACTGAAGAAGCAAGTGCATTTATCAAATATTCAATGGATGAAGGTTATACAAAGACACTTTCAATCGCACCAGAAGGTAAATTTCCTGTGAGAAGAGGAAATGCTAGCGATCCTGAAGCATTTACAAAAGCATGGAGTAAATTACCTGTTGGAGTTGATAGAAAAGCGCCTTTGTCAGACTTATATTCAGAAGATGTAATAAATGATATAGTTGCTGGATTAGATAAGGCTAAAAGATGGGGTGTTAAAGAGGGCGAACTATCTAGAGCATCTAAAATCATTAATAACAAGTTTATTAATAGAATAACTAGATTATATGTAGACGGACAGATTGATATTGATCAAGCAGTAGACATGATCAATCAAAAACTGGCTCAATTCTAGATTATAAAATAAATTTTAATGAAAGCGGATAATGTGTATTATCCGCTTTTATTATGAGCGATACACTTTCAAAAATAGAAAAAAGAACTGCCTATATTTTATTATTACCTGCAGTTTTTCTTGTTTTTTCAATCATATTATTTCCTATATTTGCTAATGTTTGGATTAGTTTTAAGGAAGTAGGCCTAAAAGATATAAGAATTCCAGAACCTAGAGCAAAAAAAATAGTTAAATCGATTAAAGATAGCTCAGATGAGATAAAGATAATTTATAAGTTAAGAAACAGCTCGTTAATATTGGATATACGGGATGTAAAATTTCAAGATAAAACCCCAAAGAATGTTGAACCCGTAAATTTAGATGAAAGATGCCAATTTAAATCAAATATTATTAATTGTAATTTTGGGAATTGGAAAGCTAAATACAAAGAGAATTTTCAAATCATTTTAAAAAATAAGAAGGGTGAAAAAATCTACAAAAAAGAAATTAAGTCTATTAAACCAAAATTATCAGGTGAATCAGACAATATTCTTTTAAATACCAACTTCACATTAAAAAATTTTAAAAAAGTTTTTTTTCAAAACGAATTTTTTGATCTTTTAATGACGACATTTTATTATACTTTTTTTGGGACAATAGGATCAATAATTTTTGGAATTTTAGCAGCTCAGCTTGTAAATCAAAAATTTTTTGGAAGAACATTTATGAGAAGCATACTTCTTTTTCCTTATGTAGGACCTGTTGTTGCCTTAGCATATACTTGGGAACTATTATTGGATCCTTACAGTGGTACTTTAAATAACCTTTTATTAAATTTTCAAGTTATTCAAGAGCCTTTAAACCTACTAGGTCAAAAATATTTAACTATTAATTTTTTTGGTTTTGATTTGAAATTAAGATTAGCATTAACAACTGTTATTATTTTCGAAATTTGGCGTTATTTCCCTTTAGCTTTTCTTTTTATATTAGCTCGTCTTCAGGCAATCCCTAAAGAATTATATGAAGCAGCTGATGTAGATGGTGCGGGACCTGTCCAAAAATTTGTCAGTATTACACTTCCTCAAATCACAGCAGTTATATCTATTTTATTTATGATAAGATTTATTTGGAACTTTAATAAGTTTGAGGATATTTTTTTACTTACTGGTGGTGCATCTGGTACGAGAACTTTACCAATAAATGTTTATGAACAAGGATTTACAATATCTGATATTGGTATGGGTTCTGCTGTATCCATTGTAATTGTTGCTCTACTTTTAATTTTTATGTTTGTCTATTTTAGACTTTTAGGGAAGAGGGCAGATGAAAATTAGATCTTTAATATTATATTCATTCATTTCATCAATTTTTTTATTTTCTGTAGTTTCTATTTGGAAGATTTTATCAACATTACAAGGTATCGATTTAAAGAATTTTAATTTTGCGATTATATTATCTCTTGGTATAGGAATTTCCCTGATTAATCTTGTTATTGGAGATAAACTAAATAGTTATATAAAATCAATAGTATTTGCATCTTTCTTCACTTTAATTGATGGATTTATCATCCAAAACATGCCTATTTGGTATAATATTGGTGTATTTGGAATTATTATTTTCTATTCTTTTAAAATTGATAAATACAATCAAAAAAACTTAGAACTTGAGCATTCGTCTCAATCAGTTTTATTTGAATTTTTAACTCTTTTTGGAATTGTTTTATTTTCATTTGTAATTTTATTTCCATTTTACATGATGATAGTTACAAGCTTTAAAACACAAGCTGCACTGCTTATAAATCCTTTGGACTTTAGTATTAATTTTGCTCAAGATATTAAAGAACTGTTTAAATCTTACTTTGTCATATTTGATACTTATAAATTTGGAAGATATATACTTATCAGTACATTTGTATCAGTTGGTACAGTTATAATCACATTAATTTTTGCTATTCCAGCTGCATACGCAGTTGCAAGACTAAATTTTTTTGGAAAAAACTTTTTGTCTACTTCAATATTAATTATTTATATGTTTCCTGCTATAGTTTTAGTAATACCTTTGTATACCGTATTTAGTCAGCTAGGGTTAAGGAATAATGTAGGTGGGCTTTTAATAGTATATACAGCAACTACTTTGCCAGTTGCGATATATATGCTTCAAGGATATTTCAAAAGTATACCTAAGGAATTAGAAGAAGCTGCTATTATGGATAAATTAAATTGGTTTGGAATTATTATAAAAATTATTTTACCATTAAGTATTCCTGCAATTTCTTCAGTTGCTCTTTATGTATTTATGATTGCATGGAATGAATTCTTGTTTTCTTTAATGTTTCTAGATAATCCTAATTCATTTACTTTATCAAGAGCGATACAATATTTGAGTGGTGATGCAGAAACCCCTAGACAATATTTAATGGCAGGATCAGTTGTAGTCACTATTCCAGTTTTATTTATTTTTGTTTATTTTGAAAAATATTTAGTAAGTGGACTAACTGCTGGAAGTGTAAAGGGTTAATGAAAAAATTTATTAATTCAGCAAAAAAAGTGTTATTAGGTAATAAAAAAAAGGGATACACTTTACCAACCAATAATAAATTATACCCTGCTCAATGGAATTGGGACTCTGGATTTATAGCTTTAGGTTATTCACATTTTAAACTTAAATATGCTTTAGATGAATTAAATACACTTATTAGAGGTCAATGGAAAGATGGAATGATACCACATATTTTGTTTCATGATTTAAATACTAATTATTACCCAAACCATTCTGTTTGGGCCTGTGGAAATAAAATTCATTCATCTGGTATCACCCAACCTCCTATTTTAGCAATAATAATAAAGTTAATTTTAGAAAAAAATAAAATTAAAAAAGAAAAAGCTGAATTTAAAAAAATTATTAAAGGTGTTTTAAAATATCACAAATGGTTCATTAAATTTAGAGACCCAAATAATTCAGGATTAGTCTCAATTTTACATCCATGGGAGAGTGGATATGACAATTCACCTCTATGGGATGATCCGATGAGTAAAGTAAAAATTCCAAAGAATTTAAAATACAAAAGGGGTGATAACAAAGTGGTTAACTCTGAATACAGACCTTTAGACATAGATTATGATAGATATGTAACAATTAAAAATCACTTAAGAAAAAATAATTATAATCCAAACAAACTTTTCAAAGCTTCGTTATTTAATGTTGTTGATGTCGGATTTAATTCGATATTTTTGAGGGCAAATAAAGATCTTGTTAAACTATTAAAAATGTTTGATTTGAAAAGTAATGAAATAGAAACGTATATTTCAAGGTCTGAGAAAAAAATTGTTAAACTATATAATAAAAAAAATAATAGTTTTTTTAATCTTGATTTAAAAAATAAAAAAAAAATAACAATCCCATCTATCACAAATTATTTTATTTTATTTGCTGATTTAAAAGATAAAAAATTAAATAATAATATTATTAAAAACCTAAAAAAACATAGCTATAAAGAAAAATATTTTTTTTCAAGTATAAAATCAAATCATCGAAAATTTGAAGAAAAAAGATATTGGCGAGGACCAGTGTGGATAAACTGCAATTGGATTATCTATCAAGGATTAAAAAATAAAGATAATAGATTTGCAAACCAAATCAAAAAGAAAACAATCGACCTTGTAAAACAAAAAGGTTTTAATGAATATTTTAGTTGCAAAACTGGAAAAGGATTTGGCGCAACAAACTTTTCATGGACTGCATCCTTATTTTTAGATTTAATTTTAGAGAATAAATATGAGTAATTATAATTGGAATTATCCTACTACTATCTGGGTTGGCAAAGATAGAATAAAAGATCTTTATTTGGCCTGTTCAAATTTAAAAATTCAAAATCCTTTATTTGTGACCGATAAGGATTTGATAAACTTACCAATGGTTAAAGAAGTAATTTCAAAAATTAAAAATAAAATTGATAATATAGTAGTGTTCTCTGATTTTTCAGGAAATCCTTTTGGTGAGAATGTTGAAGAAGGTGTTAAAGAATTTAAGAAAAATAATTGCGATGGGGTAATTGCTTTTGGAGGTGGAAGCGGACTTGATGTGGGAAAAGCAATTGCATTTATGTCTGCACAAACAAGACCTATATGGGACTTTGAGGATATTGGAGATTATTGGAAAAGAGCAAATAATGAAAATATACCTCCTATAATTGCTATTCCAACCACAGCAGGAACTGGTTCAGAAACAGGGAGAGCTTCTGCGATAATAAATAAAGAAACTGGAGTTAAAAAAATAATTTTCCATCCAAAATTTTTACCATCAATAGTTATTTTAGACCCAATTTTAACAAAAGATCTTTCTCCACGATTAACAGGAGCAACAGGCATGGATGCATTAGCACATAATTTAGAGGCGTTTTGTGCACCAGGCTTTCATCCCATGGCTGATGGAATTGCAATTGAAGGAATGAAACTAATAAAGAAATCTTTATTAAATGCAGTACATAATGGTAATGACCTTGATGCAAGATCTGATTTGTTAGCTGCTGCCAGTATGGGTTCAACCGCTTTTCAGAAAGGCCTTGGTGCCATTCATTCATTAAGTCATCCATTAAACGCTAAGTTCAATATTCATCATGGATTATCTAACGCAATATTCATGCCATATGTATTAACTTTCAATAGAGAAGCTATAGAAGAGAGAATTATTTCTATTTGTGATTATCTTAATTTATCAAAAAGTTTTAATTCTTTCTTAGAATGGATACTAGATTTAAGAAAAGAATTAGAAATACCTCATAAATTATCAGATGTGATTGATATAAATAAGCTCGACATAGATGAACTCTCTGAAATGGCTTTAAATGACCCGTCAACTGCATCTAACCCCAAAACATTGACAATTTCTGATATGAAAATAATTTACAAAAATAGCATCTCTGGAGAATTGTTTAAATGAAAAAGATATTAATTGTTGAAGGTAATCTTAAAGAGGAAAATCAAAGTTTTACTGAAGGTGGAATAAAAACTCATACTGAAAGTCTAAAAGATAGTATTAGTTATTTCACAAATGATTTAGAAATTGATGTAGTTAATCCTTCATCTGATAAAAATATTTCAGAAGTTGCAAAAGGTTTAGAAAAATTTGATGGAATGATCTGGGGAGGAAGTAGTTTAAATATATATAATGATACACTAGAAATAAGAAGACAAATAGAATTTATGAGATCGTGTCAAAATAAAATAAAAAAAATACTAGCAATTTGTTGGGGTCTTCAGGTTGCCGCTACAGTTGCTGGAGGACAAGTAAAAAGATGCATGACTGGATCTCATAGAGGAATAGCCCATGATATCGAGATCAATAGTAATGGATTGCAACATCCAATTTATAAAAATAAAAATGAAACTTTTAACACTCCAGCATTCAATTTTGATGAAGTTGTAAAATTACCTAAAAATTCAATCTTGTTGGCTTCAAATCCAATAAATAAAGTTATGGGGGTCAATTTCAAATCTGGAGTGAGTGATATTTGGGGAATTCAATACCACCCAGAAATTACTTATGATAAAATGATAAGTCTTATTCATTTTAGAAAAGATCGTCTGTTAAATAATAAAGCTTTTGTTGATGAGCAGGAGATAAATAATCATGTATCTATGATTGCAGAGGAAAATAAAAAATCAAATAAAGATCTTAGAATGCGAGAACTTGAAAATTGGTTAAATTATCTTTTAAAATAAACCTTCTGTTTCACCTTTATCATTAATTTTTATTTTATCTGCAGCTGGCACCTTTGGTAACCCAGGCATAGTCATTATTGCACCGCAAACAACTACGATAAATTCTGCTCCTGATGATAACCTTACTTCTCTTATTGGTAGGACATGTCCGGATGGTGCGCCTTTTAAATTAGGGTCTGTAGAAAAACTATATTGTGTCTTTGCAATACAAATTGGCAAGGATTGGTAACCTGTCTCTTCAAAATTTTTTAATTGTTCTCTTATTTTAGTATCCGCTACAACTTCACTTGCTCTATACAATTCCTTAGCAATCGTCTCAATTTTTTTAAATAATGATATTTTATCATCGTATAAAAATTTGAAGTCACTTCCTTTTTCACACAGTTCAGCAACATTGTTTGCTAAATCTACTGCTCCTTCTCCACCTTTTTCCCAATGTTTAGATATTGATGCTGTTACACCTTTTTGTTGACAAAATTTTATAACTTCATCGACCTCTTTGTCTGTATCCAAAACAAAGTGATTAATAGCTACTGTAACAGGCAAGCCAAATTTTTGAATATTTTCAATATGTCTTTCTAAATTCACCAATCCTTTTTTTACAGCATCTATATTTTCATTTTTAAGTTCATCTTTGTTAACACCACCGTGCATTTTTAATGCTCTTATAGTTGCTACAATCACCACACAACTTGGTTTTAATCCTGATTTTCTACATTTTATATCTAAGAATTTTTCAGCACCTAGATCGGCACCAAATCCTGCTTCAGTAACAACATAGTCTGATAGTTTTAATGCAGTCTTAGTTGCTAATACAGAATTACAACCATGCGCAATATTAGCGAAAGGACCTCCATGGATTATTGCGGGATTATTTTCCAAAGTTTGAGTTACATTTGGTCTAATTGCGTCTTTTAACAAAACAGTCATTGGACCATGTGCATTTAAATCTTTCGCATAAATTGGTTTTTTATCTCTTGTGTAAGCAACAGTTATATTTCCAATTCTATTTTCAAGATCATGTAGATCATTAGATAAACAAAAGATCGCCATGATTTCAGATGCAACTGTAATATCAAAACCATCTTCTCTAGGGAAACCATTTGCAACACCACCAAGATTAATATTGATAGACCTTAGCGCTCGATCGTTCATATCAAGTACTCTTTTCCAAACTATTCTTCTTACATCAATATTTAATTTGTTACCCCAATATATATGGTTATCTATTAAAGCAGATAAAAGATTGTGAGCAGAAGTGATTGCATGAAAGTCACCTGTGAAATGAAGATTTATTTGTTCCATAGGAACAACTTGCGCATAACCGCCACCAGCCGCACCACCTTTCATTCCAAATGAAGGACCTAAACTTGGCTCTCTTAAACAAACAATAGATTTTTTACCTATTTTATTTAATCCATCTGACAATCCAACTGATGTGGTTGTTTTTCCTTCTCCAGCTGGAGTAGGAGTAATTGCTGTAACTAATATTAATTTCCCGTCTTTTTTATTTTTAAATTTTTCAAGATATTCGAGTTTGATCTTAGCTATGTATCTACTTATTGGACTATATGCCTCAGCATTATCTGGAACACCAACCCCATCCAAAATCTCTTGAATTGGTTTCATATTTGCTTCTCTTGCAATTTGGATATCTGTTTTTGACATTTGGTTTAAAACCTATAATAAATTAATGTGCAAAATTTCTATACTTTTTTAATAGGATTTTAAACATCTAAAAAATATATATATAAAAAATAAGAAAAAATTTAAGTTTATTTAGATAAAATTATAAAATGCAAAAATACTCAGTTTTTAGTCTAATAAAAAATGCATTCTCAGATCATCAAAATTGGGAAGTTGCATGGAAAGATCCAACTCCTAAAAAAGAATACGATGTAATTATCATTGGCGGGGGAGGCCATGGATTAGCAACCGCATATTACTTAGCAAAAGAACACAACATTACAAATGTTGCTATCATTGAAAAAGGTTGGATAGGTGGAGGAAACGTTGGAAGGAATACTACAATTATTAGGTCTAATTACATGCATGATGAGAATGGTTTGTTTAGTGAATTTGGTATGGATCTTTGGAGAAAGATGAGCCAAGATTTAAATTACAATGTAATGTTTTCCCCAAGAGGAATAATTAATCTTGCCCACTCAGATGCACAAATGAATGCCTATTCGAGAAGGGGAAATTCGATGCGTTTGAACGGCATTGATGCGGTTTTGTTAAATAGAGAAGAAGTTCAAAAGTTAATTCCAATGGCAGACTTTTCTGACAATGTAAGGTTTCCAATTTTTGGAGGCTTGATGCAACCAAGCGCTGGAACAGCAAGACACGATGCTGTTGCCTGGGGTTATGCGAGACAAGCAGACTCTATGGGTGTTGACATAATTCAAAATTGTGAAGTTACGGGATTTGATGTCTCAAATGGAAAAATTCTTGGAGTAAGAACTTCTAAAGGAGATATTAAAGCAAAGAAAGTTGGTTTATGTGTTGCAGGAAGTACAAATATTTTGGCAGAAATGTTAAATATGACTTTACCAATTGAAACTCATTTGCTTCAAGCATGTGTTTCAGAGCCTATTAAACCTTTGCTTGATCATGTTGTTACATTTGGTGCAGGACATTTTTATTGTAGCCAATCAGATAAAGGGGAAATGGTTATGGGTGGAGACTTAGATGGATATAATAGTTATTCTCAAAGAGGAAACTTACCAACTCTTCAACATGTTTTAACAGAAGGGATTGCGATGTTTCCATTTCTTAGCAAATTAAAAATGTTAAGAACTTGGGGTGGAATAATGGATATGTCCATGGATGGATCGCCAATTATTGATAAAACGCACATTAATGGATTATATTTAAATTGTGGTTGGTGCTATGGTGGATTTAAGGCAACCCCAGCTTCCGGGTGGACTTTTGCACATACAATTGCTCAAGACAGAGTTCATGATTTAAATGCCGGTTACAGCCTCAACAGATTTAGCACTGGAAATTTAATTGATGAAAAAGGCCTAGGAACTAAAACCTGGATATCATAAATGTTATATATCAACTGTCCACATTGTGGACTTAGATCTCAGAATGAATTTGCTTATGGCGGAGATGCAACAGTAAAGCGTCCTGAACTTAATAAAGAAATAAGCGATCAAGAGTGGGATAATTTTGTATACTTAAGAAAAAGTCCAAGAGGAAAACATTTAGAATTATGGCATCATATTTCTGGATGTAGACAATGGATTAAAGTTGAAAGAGATACATCAACTCACGAAATTTTTAAAACTTATAAAGCAAACGAAGCAATAGAATAATGTCCCAGGATTTTAGATTAGATAATGTTGGAATGGTAAATAGAGAAAAAAAAATCTCGTTTAAATTTAATGGCAAAAAATATTTTGGTTTCGAGGGAGATACTATCGCATCTGCCTTAATAGCGAATGGAGTTCATTTAGTAGGTAGAAGTTTTAAATATCACAGACCTAGGGGTTTTTTTGGAGTTGGCGTTGATGAGCCCTATGCAATTCTACAGTTAGATAGAAATAATGAGAGAGATCCAAATATAAGAGCAACAGAACAAGAAATTTTTGAAGGGCTAGAGGTTAAGAGTGTTAATTGTTGGCCTAGTGTAAATTTTGACATTGGTGCGATAAACAATTTCTTAAAAATGTTTTTTCCAGCTGGTTTCTATTACAAAACATTTATGTGGCCTCCTAGCTTTTGGTATAAAATATATGAACCTTTTATTCGAATGGCGGCTGGATTTGGAGAAGCCTCTATCAAACATGATAAAGAAAGATATGAGCATAAATATGAGTATTGTGATTTATTAATAACAGGATCTGGGCCTTCAGGTTTAGCAAGTGCTTATGCTGCTGCCAAGAATGGAGCCCGAGTAATATTGGCTGAGGATAAACCAAGATTTGGAGGTAGCTTATTAACAAGTGATGTAAATATAGGAAATCAAACAGGTGTCGAGTGGACAGAAAAAATTATAGCAGAACTAAAGTCCATGCCTAATGTTACAGTAAAAAATAGATCGCAAGTTTTTGGTTACTATGATCACAATATGTTAGTAATGTCAGAGCGTATTAGCGATCACTTGCCAAAAACTCAAAAATATCTCCCTAAACAACGTTTGTGGTACATAAGAGCAAATGAAGTATTGATTTCGTCAGGTTCAATTGAAAGACCTTTAGTTTTTGGAAACAATGATACTCCTGGCGTTATGTTATCGTCAGCTGCCAAAGAGTATATGAAAGTTTATGGGGTATTAGTTGGAAAAAAACCTTTAATTTTCACAAACAATGATAGTGGTTATGAAACTGCAATTGAATTTAAAAAAAACGGAGTAAATCCAATCATATTGGATACAAGAAGTAATCCTTCTTCAGATATTATAACTGAGGCAAAAAATTTAAATATTGAAATTAAGTTCTCCTATGTAGTTGTTGCTGCAAAAGGCTATAAAAAAGTTAAATCAGCAGATATCGCTAAAATATCTGACGATAAAAAAGAATTATTTAACATAGAAAATATAAAATGTGATTGTATCTGTGTATCAGGTTTTTGGACACCATCTATTCATTTAGCATCACAGTCAGGAAACAAATCTAAATTTAACGAAAAAATTGATGCATTTGTACCAGATAAATCTAAACAACAAGAAAATACAATCGGGTCAGCAAATGGAATATTTACATTAGAGGAAACAATTAAAGATGCTTTTGACAAAGGTTTTGACGTTTCAAATAAAATAACTGAAAAAAATAATAAAGTTTCAGTACCGACAGTAGTAGAAAAAAAATCAACGGATCATGATAAATTTTGGTGTGTTCCTTTACCAAAAGGTAAATCTTATAAAAGATTTTTAGATTTTCAGAATGACGTAGCGGTTTCTGATATTGAACTAGCTCTAAGAGAAGGTTTCAGGTCTATCGAGCATGTAAAAAGATATACAACGCTTGGTATGGCTACGGACCAAGGAAAAACGAGTAATTTAAATGGATTACAATTAGTCTCTGATATTGAGAATAAAGTTGTTCCACAAGTAGGACATACTACTTTTAGACCTCCTTATACCCCAGTTTCAATTGGAGCAATTGTAGGAAGAGAAGTTGGCAAACATTCTAAACCAACAAGAAAATCACCTATGCATTCATGGCATGAAAAAAATAATGCAGTATTTGTTGATGCAGGGGTTTGGTTAAGACCAAGATATTACAAGCAAGGAAATGAAGGGTTATTTGAAGCATCAAAAAGAGAGGCAAAAAATGTAAGACAAAATGTAGGTGTATGTGATGTTACAACATTAGGTAAAATAGATGTTAAAGGACCAGATGCAGCAGAGTTTTTGAATAGAGTTTATACTAATGCTTGGCTTAAACTTCCAGTGGGTAAAGCAAGATACGGCGTAATGTTAAGAGAAGATGGAATTGTTATGGATGACGGAACAACAACAAGGATTTCCGAAAATCATTATCACATGACAACTACAACAGCTCAAGCAGCAAATGTTCTATCTCATTTAGAATACTATTTACAACTAGTGTGGCCAGAGTTAAATGTAAACGTTGTATCAACCACAGAGCAATGGGCAGGTGCAGCAATTGCAGGACCTAATTCTAGAAAATTATTAATGAAATTATTCCCCGATTTAGATGTTTCAAACGAAGGTTTGCCATTTATGGGTTATAAAGAAGCTGATTTATTTGGAGTTCCTGCAAAAATTTACAGAATTTCGTTTTCTGGTGAGTTAGCATATGAGATTAACGTTGAGTCCGATAACGGATATTTCATGTGGGAAAAAATCATGGAAGTTGGACAAGAATTTCAAATACAGCCATATGGAACTGAAGCTTTATCAACTCTCAGAATAGAAATGGGCCATGTTGCAGGATCTGAATTAGATGGAAGAACAATCCCTTACGATGCATCTTTAGAAGGCCTAGTTAGTAAGAAAAAAGATTTTATAGGCAAAAGATCTTTAAACAGATCTGCCTTTACATCTACGGATAGAGAAAAATTAGTTGGCATAGTTCCAATTGATAAAACTACAAGTATACCTGAAGGATCTTACATAGTAAAAGATCCAAAAGCAAAATTACCTAATCCAAAATTAGGGCATGTTTCGGCTTCATGTTGGAGTGTTGAATATGATAACCCATTTTCTTTAGCAATAATTAAAGATGGTAAAAATATGATAGGACAAAAACTCTTTGCTATGTCACCTTTAAAAAATAAAACAATTCCTGTAGAGATTGTCTCTTCTCATTATGTAGATCCTGAAGGAAAGAGAGTTAGATCATGACAATGATATCACCTTTGCAGAACATTCATTCAGAGGGTTCTTATGGAAATTTTGAAAATAAAACTGAAAATGAATTATTGAAAATTTCTGAGTTAAAAAATTTATTAATTGTTCAAATAGTTCAGTACAAAAATTCCTCAATTAAAATAAATGATATAAAACTTAATAATTTGCAATTTGTTAATGAAGCACAAAAAGTTGTTGCAAATGAAAATTTAAGAATATTGTGGAATTCACCAAACAATTGGCTTGTTGTTTCTAAAAAAAAAGAACTTTTTAGTGAAATTTTAAAAAATTTTAATGATAGCGACTTTGCTGTTACAGATCTCTCACACTCAAAAGCAATTATAGAAATAGAAGGACCTAATGTTAAAGAGGTTTTAAAAAAAGGTTGTCCGTTTAATTTCAATATATTTAGTAAAAATATGTGCATCAACTCATCATATAACGGAATATCTTTTTTAGTTGATATGGTTGAAGATGAACCTGAAAAAGCTAGAATTTTTTCACTTCGTAGTTTTGGGGAATCTATGTACCACTCAATAACTGATGCTTCACTAGAATATGGCTATAAATGTATCTAGAAACTATTCTAAAGTTTTAAATCTTGTTTTTTGAATAATAAATACGAATAAAATTGGTAAAATTAAAGTCAGCAATGTTACAGTTATTAATAATATTCCCAATTCTGAGTAGTCAGCAGTCGTCAATATTGCATTAGTCACTTTATCTTTGACTTCACGAGTAATTGTGTAAATTTCATTTAAGTATTTAGTTCCTAAAGCACTTGCTGATAGCGCCAAATTTGTAAAAGACGCAAAAACTGCAAAAAAAGTAGCTTTTAAGTGCGAAGGCGCATTCTTAGCAATCCATGCTAGCAAAGGTATCATTGAGACCTGACCTAAAGGCGACTCTAATGCTGTATTAATTAGTGCAATAAATTTAGCATCAACAATTCCATTTGTTATTGATGAAGTCCAATTATGAAATCCGTAATACATTCCAACACTTGGCAAAAATAATATTGCACCAGCAATTGATAAAACTACAATAATTTTTGCTATTGAATTATTTGACATAAAAGGTCTAAGCAAAATAATTCCTAACAATGTTAAGACCGAAGCTAGTAATGATAATATAGAAAAAAACTGCTCATTAAATTTTAGCTCATCTATTTCGAACCAAGATAGTCCTGGACCTGGACTTGGCATTGCTCTAAATACGAATATAATCACAGCCGTCCCCACAATCGTAGATCTTAAATTTTGAGGTAGTTCTTTTATCAATTTACTCATCAGGAACAAAATAATTACCATAGATCCTAAAAAAACTATTTCTTGAGCAAAAGGAACTCCGAAGGAACCAACGCTGAGTGTAAAAATTACAAAAATTAAACTACCACCTAAAATCCACCAATTAATCTCTGTCTTTTCATGTTCGTAATTATCTTCGTTACCGACTAAACCCTGACCAATTAATTTATTTTTTTTTTTATTTTTAAGATAGTTAGCAAAAATTACTCCTAAAATTGAAACAAATGGTATTACTAGTGCATAAATATAAATTGATCCATAGAGCTCTATTTTGTCCGCTTGCTCTAAACTATCTACGCCTTTAAATAATATTACATTTACTAAAGCAACTAGAACAGTACCACCGATAATTGCAAATCGACCAAGTGTCTGCATTGTAGTATGCATTATTTTAATCTGATCTTGTGAAAATTTTTGACCTTCTTCATTAACAATTGGAACAGCCTCTACTGTCATTGCATCTGCAACAACATCTTGAACCACATATCCAATGGGAGCTAAAAGAACACTTATTACAAACCAAGTCTCTACTTTTAGAATTGTGGACATCCATTCTGTATGGATAATTAATCCATACATTATCAATAAGCTTAAACCAATTAGTGTGGCTCCTACATAAACCATATAATTTTTTTTGTTCCAAATTAGATCTACTAAATGACCTAATGGCATTTTTAGTGCCCAAGGAATACCAGCCCAAAACCCTAGCCCAGCAAGAAAGGCTGCTGATAAATTTAGATAATCTTTAACAAAAAATGTACCCACTATTCCTGTTAAACCTGAAATTCCGGCTGCAAGATAAATCATTAAAGGTGGTAAATAAGATAGTTTAAATTGTCTTCCTAAATCTAGTAAGGTGGAGTCGATAAATCTGGAAATTTGATTCATAAAATTATTCAATTATGTTTAATTTTATTAACTTAGTATTCTTTGTTTCATTACACCACAACTCGTAACTTTCACACACTCTCCACAGATGGTTAATAGCTCTTTGAGAAATATCTAAGGGAAAATGGCTTTTTGCATAGTATAAATCAGGAAATTTAATTAATTGCTTCATCATTGCTTCTTTTTGAAGATTTAAAAGCCGAATTACTTCAGTAGAAATTTTTTCACCAGAATTATTATCAATATAATTATTTTTTTTTAACTCTTCAAACCAATCATCATGATACTTACCACTACTTATTTTTTCATATAATGGTGAACCCATGAATCTTTCCATAGCATCAATATTACTAATATTTTGTTCTTTACTTTTAATTTCACTTATTGCCAAATAAATAACCTCTGCAACATAAAGTATATAAGGTTTGGTCAAATTTTTTTTCATGAAATTATAAATTTAAACTATAATAACACGAATTTGGATCCTCTTTGTAATGTGCAAAAGGTTTGCATTTTTTGAATCCAAAATTTTTAAATAATTTTCTTGCTGGGGCAAAAAACTCTCCAGCGCCTGTTTCAACACTTAATTTTTTAATTCCAATTTTTTTTGATTTATCTATTAAATGTGTGATAATTTTCTCTCCATATCTTTTTTTCCTAAATTTGTCGGCAACCCTTATTGACTTAAATTCCCCATGTTCTTCTGAAAGGGTTTTTAAAGCTCCGCATCCAATTAAATCATTATTCTCCCATAAACTCCAAAATTTTATACTGGGAACTCTCAAACCTTGCACATCTAACACATGTGAACTGCCTTCTGGTGATACAGATCTTAATTCAATAAAATGAATTCTTAGAAGCTCATTTACCTGTGGGTTATCAAAGTTATTTTCTATTGATTTAATCATTTTGAAGAACATATAATCGAAAAACAAATTAAACCAATATTAAATATATGTGTGGAAGATACGTAGTTACGAATGCTGTTACAAAAACAAAAAATATCGTGAAAACTGCGATTAATGTTCAAGACAGTGATAATTATAATGCACATCCATATCAAAATCTTCCTGTGGTCAAGAAATATAAAAACGGCAATACTGTTGAAAATCTTAAATGGGGAATTATTCCATCCTGGGCAAAACAGAAAGACTTTAAAGCTTTAATAAACGCAAGATTAGAAACAATCGATGAAAAGGTCTCATTTAAAAAACTTATTAAAACGCAAAGATGTGTAGTTGTTGCCGATGGTTTCTATGAATGGAAAAGAACAAAAGATAACAAAATTCCATATTATTTTTCCAGAAATGATAAAAAGACAATTTTTATAGCTGCAATTTACGATGAAGGCCAATTTTGCATGATAACTGAGGAGGCAAGCCAAAATATTTCAGAAATTCACCATAGACAACCAGTAATACTTTATGAAAAAGATATAGATAAATATTTAAACATCGAACATTTTGGTTCAACTTTTTTAAAAGAGTGTAACAAAGTAAGCTTGACTTTTCACGAAATATCTAAGGATGTCAATAAACCAACAAATAATAGCGCCTCATTAATTCAACAAATTTAAGATATTATTTTTCAATGATTGTTACATGACCCATTTTTCTTTTATTTTTTATGTCTTTTTTAAGATAGTCAAAAAAGAATTCGTTCTCAGAAAATTTTTTGTCTCTATATATTAAAATATCATCACCTATTAAATTTATCATTTTGGCATTATATATTTTCTCTGTTTTAATTTTTTCTAAACCACATACAGCTCTAACATGATTTTCAAATTGACTTATATTGTGAGAATTAATTGTCAAATGTCCTGAGTTATGAACTCTGGGAGCTATTTCGTTAGCATATAAATTATCATTTTTGTCAATAAAAAACTCTACACATAATGTTCCAATATAATCTAAATCCTCTACAATTTTTTTTGACCACTCAGTGGATTTAATTATAATTGCTTTCGAAATATCTGCAGGGATTTTAGAGTGCTTTAAAATTTGGTCTTCATGAACATTTTCAATTGGTTCATATATTTCATATTTTTGATTACCAAATCTTGTAATGATAACAGATATTTCTTTTTTTAAATTAATGAATTTTTCTAATATGTATTCTTTAGAAAAATCTATTTCATTAGATATATCCTTTTTGCTATTTAATTTGTATTGACCCTTCCCATCATATCCTAATGTAGTTGTTTTTAGCAATCCTGGCAAAAAATTTTCATTTTCTTTTAATTCGTCTATATGTTTTATAGAAACATACTGGGTAGTTTGAATATTTATATCATTGAGAAAATTTTTCTCTGTCAATCTATTTTGGATTAAATTATTAATCTCAGGTTTAGGCAAAACTGTTTTTTCACTATTTATACTTTGAAGAATATGAAATGGAATATTTTCAAATTCGTAAGTAACTAAATCGACACTATCGATAAATTCCTGAGTAATTGATTTGTTATCATATTTTCCATATATGAATTTTTCCGTAAAGTTTTTAGCTGGCGCATTCTCATCATCGCTTAAAATAACAGTTTTAATGCCAATTTTGTTAGCAGCTACTGACAGTAAACTTCCAAGTTGACCTCCGCCTATAATTCCTAAAATAGGATTTTTCATTTAAATTGGTTTTTTCTTAACAGATTTGGATTGTTTAGATCTCCATTTTATTAAGCTGTTTTTAATTTTAGGATCAAAATTAGAAATTATAGAGGCTGCATACAATGCAGCATTTATGGCACCATCAGTTCCTATGGCAACTGTTCCAACCGGAATACCTTTGGGCATTTGGGCTATAGATAAAAGACTATCTAGACCTTTTAGTTTTTTACTTTCAATAGGAACGCCTATTACTGGTATTCTTGTTAATGCAGCAATCATGCCAGGTAAATGTGCAGATCCTCCTGCGCCTGCAATAATAACATTAATGTTTCTCGACTCTGCTGATTTTGCATAATTGAACATTCTCTCAGGTGTTCTGTGAGCAGAAACAATATAAGTTTCATAATTAACTTTGAGTATTTTAAGAGTTTTTTCACATAATTTCATTGTGGAATAGTCAGATTTGCTTCCCATTACAATGGATACTCTGTGACTATATCTTTTCTTTTTCATGCTAAGTTTTTGAATTAATATAATCAATATAGTCTTAAAATTAAAACTAGTCGACAAAATTTGTAATAATTATAATGTGTTTTTAATATGAATTATCGAATTGATAATCTTCAATATTGCAACTGGTCAAGAGATATTTTTAAAATCAACAGAGATGCTGGATTGAACGCAGTACATGCAACAGTGGTATATCATGAAGACTATGATGAATTTTTAATTAAATTGAAAGAATGGGAAAACTTATTTAATGAAAATTCAGATCTAATATTTTTGGGAAAAACTTTTGAAGATATTATAAAGGCTAAGTCAGAAAATAAAACTGCAATATTTTTTGGTTTTCAAAACTGTTCTCCAATTGAGGATGATATTAACTTAATTGAGAAAGTTCATCATCATGGATGCAGATTTATGCAACTTACTTACAATAACCAATCTCTTTTAGCTACAGGATGTTATGAAAAAAACGATTCTGGTGTGACAAATTTTGGAAGAGAAGCTATAAAAGAAATGAATCGAATTGGAATAGTTATTGATATGTCGCATTCAGGTGAAAAAAGTACATTAGATGCTATAGACATTAGCGAAAAACCAATTGCGATTACTCATGCTAATCCATCTTTTTGGCATAGCGCTCTAAGAAATAAATCTGAAACACTTTTAAAACATTTATCAAATAGTGGAGGAATGCTTGGGCTTTCTTTGTATGCACATCATCTAAAAGATGGAACGAATTGTAAATTAGATAGCTTTTGTGAAATGGTTGCAAAAACTGTTGAAATAATGGGAGTAAAAAATATAGGCATTGGTTCTGACCTTTGTTTGAATCAACCAGATAGTATCGTTGAGTGGATGAGGAATGGAACGTGGAGTAAAACAAAAAATTATGGCGAGGGAAGTAAAAGTAAACCAGAATTTCCTAATCAACCTGAATGGTTTATTGATGCAAGAGGTTTTAGTAATTTAGAAAAAGGATTGAAAAAAATAGGTTTTAATGAAAATGAAGTAAATGATATTTTAGGAAACAATTGGTTTAATTTTTATAAAGGAATTAATTAATGGAAATTAAGTTAAGAGACCCTAAATTCCTGATGAAGTTGTCTAAACTTGGTTCTTTTCACCAATCAAAACTCTCTTTTTTGAGATCTTTCTTAAAAGAGTTTAAAGATTGGAAATATAGTAGAGACCTATTTCAATTAAATGACAAAGGATTTGGAAGAGCAATTTATTCTTTCACTAAAGAAAAAAAAACTTATTCTTTAATTTGTTTTGCAAATGAAATTAAGGATGATGAAAGATCAGATAGAGTTATTGCCACTAAATGGGATGCTGCATTTACTCTATTTGATGGAATTCCAACAAAAGAAGATGTTGATAGACTTAGTAATAATGTCCCTAAACAAGAGGTCGGAAGGCTATCTTACAAAGAACTAACCCTATCAAGAGCTAATAAATCTGTCAGGTTGTTTAATCATGTAGTTGAAAATTTATCGAAAGGTCAACAACCAGATAAAGAATTTATATCTAAAGTTGGTTATCTTTATAGAACTACTGCAGTCTATGGATCTGGTAAATTTGGTTTAGCTGATAGATTTAGGATTAAAAATAGGGATGAAATTTGTGGGCCATTTAGACTAGAGATGATGTTGGTTTATTTAGTTAGACAATTTACATTTGACCAAGTTAACCATATTGCAAAAAGTATAAGTCCTAAAAACGCTGTTGAACTAGATAACAATATCTGCAGAACTTTAGGTATAGGAAATTCTACAGGACTTGGCATGGCACCATTTATAGTAAACCATCCCACTTTACTTAATAACTGGATAACTGCTAGAGAAACAGTTTTAAAAAAAATAAGAGAAATAGAAAAAGTTTCTAAAAATGATTTAGATATTTTTTATCAGTGTTTAATTAAATCACTAAAAAATATCTCCAGCTGGCATACTGACAGTGAATTTCAAAAAGAAAAAATTAAAAATTTAATATTTGATTTAAAAAAATTTATAAAATTTATGAAAGATGAGTTTAAATTTGAAAATTCTTATCAATTTAATAATATTTATATGTGGGCTGAGGAGAATTTAAATGATGAGTGTATTGAGTATATTGTTTCTATGATGATGGAGCCATATGATAAAATAGTAGATCCTTTAGTATCTAAAATGAGTTCAAATGAAGAAAAATACTTTAATATTCCTGTTGAAAGAACTATCGAGGATTTAAGAAATATAATTGAAAAGAATTACTCTGAAATTTTGAAAATTGATTTTAGTAAGGAGGAAAATAATAAAAATTTCTGGTTTATTTCAAAAAATAAAGAGGAGCCAAGAATAGGGGATAGGTATATCGATGATGGATCAAATTTAGAACAACCACTTGCTATCGCAAGAGATATCAAAAAGCTTTATGACATAGTATTCACAAAAAAAAATAGTTCCAAAATTGGAAAATTTTTATTGGATAATAATCATTTAAGACATGTAGTAAGAAGAGTATTTATTTCTGAAAAATGTCCGTATGCAGAAATTCAAGATAATACAATTGGTTCTAAATTAATGCCTATTGATATGTTAAGGCTTAAGTTGTCTTTTTTTGGTGCAATAAAATTTGATCCTAGATCAGACAAGTGGTTACGTATTTGCATGTTTCAGGGCGCACCTTTGCCATCAGAACTCTCAAATTTTGATAATTATTGGATGTATAATTAATTTTGTATGAGAAGTTTTAGTGAAATAGAAACTACAATTAAAAGAGCAACCAAGGCTAAAGGTTTTTCATGGGGTATTTCTGAGGAAGTTGGAAAAAATATAAGATTACTTGAAATATTTGGTTTGCCAGGACTTAAAAATCTTAACCAATACTTTAAAATTTATAATATTAGCAACTTTGAAAATATTGGAGAAATTTCACCTTCAAATACAGCAAAAGGATATTATTGTCCTATACTTTGTGGGTTAAATTTTTATGATCAATCACCTGTAATTTTAAAATTTAATGAAATTGAAATTAATAAAATAGCTTTTCCTCTCATATTTTTATCTTTTTTGAGTAGGGCGTCAGAAATTATCGGTAAAAGAATATTCTTAAAAATGGACAATAAAGAGTTTTTGTTTAATTTTAATGAATCTATTTATTCTAATTATTTAAGTGGAGATATTTTAGAAAAATCAGACAAAATAAATATTAAATTTTTAGATAATAAAAATAACTTCTCCGAGGATGATTGGTTAGAAATGCATAAACTTTCAATTAAAACTTATGTTGAAGAAAGCGAGGAGTCTAAATCAAGAACTGCTGGAGCTGGTTTAACAGATAATGACTGATAAAATAAAAGATGATTTTTTAGAGAAAAATTTAAAAGATTTAGACAAGATTTGTGAAGAATGTCATAAAGAAGATGAAAGCGTTACGCAAAATTTAATTATGACAGGATATAAGTTGTGTAAATCTTGCAGAACTTCAAAGACTGTATTTCCTCTTTAACTAATATTGCTGACTGGGATTGAGTTCATTCTATTTATAATGAATGTTATTGAGAGAAAAGCAATTATAAGAAAAGATAAAAACACTACTCCAAAAGATTTTAAATTAGACTTTAAATTTAATATTTGTTTTGTAGATATAATTAAAGAAGCAAATATCCAAAACTGTGTAAGAAAAATAATAGGCAAAACTAAGTCTGGTGTAACTGCAAAAAATCTTATTAAACCTGGTGCGTGAGCGTACCCTACTGCAATTAATACTTTTTTAAATGGAACTCTGCTGCCTTTGTCTGGAAAGATTTTTACTCCTATTACAAAAATAAAAATTGCCCAAACAAACCATGTTAGTAAAGCTGTCAAACCAGATATACCTATTGATGTTTTTATTATTGAATTTGCCGCTACGGCTCCTGCAACTCCATCAAGTATCATTACAAGACCGGCAAAATATATTGCAGCTTCTCCAAAGTATTTATTATCTTTGTATAAGCTTCTATCTAATTTTAATGATTTAAAAAAAATCTCTAGAAATTGTGCTAGCATCAGATTTAGGGGAGGAGTTAATCTCCTCCCACATAATTATTTAACCTTTTACAACTTCTCTTGTATTCGCGTTGTAAGACTCTTTAAATGGTATATCAACAACTACTGCATCTACAGGTTTGCCTGGAGTTTCAGAATATTTTTCAGGTAAATGCACTTTGAATTTAGATCCTACTTTTCCCTTTGGAAAACCATTAGCATTTAGCGTCCCATCGAATGGTACATAACCCATTGCAATATTTTGTTTTTTTTCAGGGTGATACCAAGGCGAAGTAATAAACCCAATTGGCTCTCCACCACCTTCATCTGAAATTAACCAAAAATCAGGAGCGTATTCCTCAATTGGCTTTCCACCTAATTCTAATCCAACCAATTGAAGTTTATAAGGTTTATGTCCAGCTTTTAAATCAGCTTTCATTTTTTCAAGGGCTTTTTTTCCAACATAGTCAGCTTTTTTATTCCATTCACCTTTGCCGGATAATGAAACTTGATAACCTAAATTACATTGGAATGGATTGTGTTGATTGTCCATATCTTGACCCCAAGAAAGAATTCCAGCTTGAATTCTTCTGTGGTGTGCAGGTGCAATAACCATTAGGCTATGTTTTTTTCCTGCTTCAAGAACTGCATTCCACATATCCTCTGCATATAAAGTACATTCTCTTAAATATATCTCATATCCGGCCTCACCAGAAAACCCTGATTGAGATATCACGCAACTTCTTCCCCCAACCTTAGCTTCAGCTAAACCATAGAAAGGCATATTATCGAAATCAACTTGATCACCACATAAATCTTTCATTAATGCTTTTGACTTTGGCCCTTGAATTTGAACCGGACTTACATCTATTTCATCTATTTCTACATTAAATCTCTCATCAGAGTTTACCCCTTGTAAATAAAGTCCTATATCACTATCAGATAAACTGAACCAAAATTCGTCTTTTGATAATCTTAAAAGTATAGGATCATTTAATACGCCTCCATATGCATTGCAAAGAATTACATATCTTGCTCTCATTGGAGAGATTTTTGTAGCATCTCTTGTAATTACATAGTCTACAAATTTTTCTGCATCAGGACCCTTAACTCTAATTTGTCTTTCAACAGCAACATTCCACATTGTTACATGATTAACAATTGCATCATACTCGACCATTGCACCACCATCTTCAGGTTTTACATAGCCTCTTGGATGATAAATACGATTGTATACAGTTGCTCTCCAACAACCAGCTTGCATTGATAAATGCCAATATGGTGATTTTCTTACACGTGTTGAAATTAACATTTCAACTTTTGTTGGTCCGCTTTGTCTTAAATTATAAGGCACTTTTCTATCAGATTGATCTACTGATGTTACGTGTCTTAGCTTACTATAGTCAAATTCTTTAGACATAGTTATTCTCCTTCAACCACTTGTTTGTTTCCTTCAAGCCGCCGAATGTATAAATGTGAAAATAATCAGTATGTGATTTAACTTTCCCAATTAGATCATTAGGGTCTTTAGGTTTCAATAAATCTAATGCCTTAGTAAAATTAGATTTAAGAAAGTTAATGGAATTTTTTGCCCCTACAATATTTGCAAACTTTATTAAGCTTGAAATTTTCATTGGCCCAGTTATCCCAACATGAACTGGTATCGTTTGTTTAGAAATAAAATCAACGATAGGCTGAGCATCAAGTAACCATTGAGTAACTATATAATCAGCATAAGGCTTTTTATCTATCATAGCTTTTTCTAAATCTGAATCGGATATATCAGGACTCCCCTCAGGATGTCCAGCAATTCCGATCTTTATCCCATCAAAATATCCTGTTTCTAATATCTGATAGGAGCTATCAAATTTTCCAATTGGTTCACGACTACCTCCAATAACAAGAACTTGTTTTACACCTAAATCTTTACATCTTAAAACATACTCTTTTAATTCACTTTCGCTATTAATTGATCTAGCTGGAAAATGAGGAACTGGGTTAAAACCTTTTTTTACCAAATCTCCAGACTTGTCAGCAGTTTCCTTATAATCACCTCCAGGTAGCATTGTGACATATACATCTTTCACACTTGGCAAAGTATCAAGATCAGTGTGAGGTCCAATTTCTAATGAAAAATTCATTAATTAATAATTATTTATTTTAAAATAACTGTCTAGAAAAATATTAGATCAAAGTGTCAGGGTTACTTTTTCTGACCTCTGTGTTTTTGAATTCTTTGACCATACTGCTGTGTAACTCTGTCAAAGATGATTGCTAGAGCTACTATTGCCAAACCATTCATCATCCCAAGTGCTAAATATTGATTAGAAATAGCTTGCAAAATAGGCACTCCCAGACCTTTAACTCCTATCATTGATGCAATAACCACCATAGCTAAAGCCATCATAATTGTTTGGTTAATTCCAGCAAAAATTGTTGGTAACGACAATGGTATTTGCACAGATTTTAATTTTTGCATTGGAGTTGCACCAAATGCTTCGCTTGCTTCAAGTGTTTCTTTATCTACTTCTCTTATTCCAAGATTTGTCAGCCTTACTACCGGTGGTAAAGCATAAATACAAACTGCCAATAAACCAGGTACTTTTCCAATACCTAAAAGCATAATTATAGGTATAAGGTAAACGAAACTTGGAATAGTTTGCATCATGTCCAAAACAGGTAAAATTGTTTTTTCTGCTCTGCTTGATTTAGACATTAACACACCAATTGGAATACCAACTACAATACAAACTAGTGTTGATACAGAAATGATAGCAACTGTTGCCATACAGTTTTTCCACATTCCAAAATAACCAATAATCATAAAACAAACTATTGTTCCTATAACCAGTTTAATGCTTCTTGAACCTATCCAAGCTAATAAAGCAAATACCCCAATGACAAGGGGCCATGGACTATTTACTAATAATTTTTCCAACCAAATTAAAAAATACAAAAGTGGATCAAAAAATCCTTCTATACCGTCACCGTAAGCTCTTGAAAAATCCTTAAAACTTAAATCTATTCCCTTCTTTAATTCTCTTAATGCCGTTCTGTCCATAACAGGAATTTTATTAAAGAAGTCCATAAAAATTCTTTTAAATTAATCGAACCCGTATTTCAACGGGTTCGAAATCATATTTTAAATATTAAAGTGCTTTTTTAATTTTTGAAGCAGCATCACTTGAAACCCATTTAGTCCACACATCTTCTTGTGTTTTTAGGAATTCAATTGCAGCATCAGCACCTTCAGCTTGGTTTTCGCCCATCCAAACTAACATTCCATTCATTACTGGACCTGGATAAACTCTTTTCTCAAGATAGTTCATGCCATCAGAACCAGCAGTTTTTTTGAAATTATCAGTAGCTATTGTGAATACTTCAGATTTTACCCATGAAGATTTTTTTGGATCAGCACACTCTTGTTCTGGCTTAACTAAGCAGTTATCCCAGTTATCTTTGCCGCCCCATTCACCCATATCTACAGCTTGCATATTATATTTACCAATTAATGCTGTTGGAGACCAGTAGTAACCAAACCAGTTTTCTCCTCTTTCAGCAGCTTTAGCAATTGAACCATCAAGACCAGCAGCTGATCCTGTTTCTACAATTGCCCAACCTTTTTCTTCCATACCCCATGCTCTAAAATGGTTTCTGTTACTTAATTCACAGTTCCATCCTGGAGGGCATATGTGAAATCCACCTTTTGATGGATCCTCTGGGTGTGGGAATAAATCAGGTCTTTTTAAAATTGCATCAGCAGTAGTAAGTTCTGGATGTTTTTCTAAAGTAGCAGGAAGTACCCACCATCCTTCACCTAGACCAGTGATTGGTGCTAGATTTATTGAATGAAGTTTTCCTTCATCAACAGCCTTATTAAGAGCAACGATAGCAGCGTTAGCCCAAAATTCTGGTGCTACATCCGGCTCACCTTTTTCTTGCATAGATGTAAATGTTGGCATTGTTGCACCTGGCACAAGTTCAACTGTACATCCATATCCCTCTTCTAATATAATCTTGTCAACTTCAGCCATAAAGTTTGCAGAAGCCCAGTTCATATTAGCAATAGATATATTTCCACAAGCTGCGTTGGCAACACTTCCAAAAGAAGTTAATCCAAATATTACAGCAGCAGATAGAAGTAATTTTTTGATTTTCATTATTTCTCCTAATTAATTAATTATAAATCATCAGAACATATAGATGGGAAAATTGCAAACTAGTTTCAACTTTGAGTTGTGTTAAAATTGTCTTTATCCTCTCTTTATTTAGAAATAGATTATTAAATAAATGAGAAAAAATTTATTATCAAGATTAGATGAGGGTCCCGTTATATTCGCAGAAGGATATTTATTTGCGATGGAAAGGAGAGGATATCTTTCTGCAGGTCCATTTGTGCCAGAAGTAGTTCTAGAACATCCTGATGTTGTTACACAATTGCATAGAGAATTTATTAGAGCTGGTTCAGATATTGTTCAAGCTTTCACCTATTATGGACATAGAGAGAAATTAAGAATTATTGGAAAAGAACATTTGCTAGAGCCGATGCAAAAAAATGCACTTAAAATTGCAAAGGATGCTGCAAAAGAATTTAAAGATTTAGACTTAATGGTTTGTGGAGATGTTGCTAATACAAATATTTTTGATCCAAAAGACAAAAACTCATTCAAAGAATGTCAAAAGATGTACGAAGAGCAAGTGCTTTGGGCCAAAGAGGCAGGAGTTGACTTTGTAGTTGCAGAAACAATTAATTGGGTAGATGAAATGAAGATAGCTTTAAAAGCAATTAAGAATGAAGGTTTGATTGCAGTTGCTAATTATGCAATACCTCGAGGTGATTTGACAAGAGATGGCCACACTGCTGAAGACGCATGTAAAATAATTGAAGATCTTGGTGCTGATGTTGTTGGTTTGAATTGTTATAGAGGTCCAGAAATGACCATGAAACTTTTAAAAAAAATAAGAAAAAAAGTTTCCTGTCATGTTGCAGGTCTTCCTGTTCCATATAGAACAACAGAGGAAGAACCAGGATTTTTGAATCAGACAGATCACGGATGTGATTGCATTCCTGGAGGAAATGCATTCCCTGTTGCTCTAGATAATTTATATTGTAACAGATTTGAAATGGCTGAATTTGCAAAAGAATGTCTTAAAGAAAAAATTAATTTAATCGGTATTTGTTGTGGTGCTGAAGCTCATCATGTTAGAGAAATGGCTGTTGCAGTTGGTAAAAAACCAATTGCCATGAAGTACATGCCAGATATGACTAAACATTTTCACCATGGGACAGACAAGACATTGAAAGACGTCAATAAAGAAATAAAATACTAATATGCAAAATCATGCAAAAGTAGTCATCATAGGTGGTGGCGTAGTAGGCTGTTCCATTCTTTATCATTTATCAAAGTTTGGGTTAAAGGATTGCGTTCTTCTAGAAAGAAATGAACTTACATCTGGATCCTCTTGGCATGCAGCTGGAAATGTACATGTGATTTCATCTGATCCAAATATTTCTAGAATGATGGCTTATACAATCGGATTGTATAAAGAAATTGAAAAAGAGTCTGGCCATTCAGTTGGATTCAAACCAAGTGGGGGATTTTATTTGGCTTCAAATGATGTTTGGGCGGATTATTTAAAAAGAGAGAGGTCTAAAGCAAGATATATGGGTCTTGACCAAGAGTTTGTTTCTTTAGAGGAAGTAAAAAAGAAAAATCCTTTAATTGATCCATCAAGATACCTTCTGGCATTATGGGACCCAATTGATGGGGAAGTAGATCCATCGGGCGTAACTTATGCTTTTGCAAAAGCAGCAAAAGTTCACGGTGGAAAATATTATACACACACAGTTGTAAAAGACACAAAACAAAAAGAGGATGGAACTTGGGATGTGATAACTGACAAAGGCAATATAAAAGCAGAAATAGTTATTAACGCTGGAGGTTTATGGGCAAGAGAAGTCGGGCAGCTTGCAGGAATTAATCTACCAGTTCAACCAATGGAGCATCACTACTTAATCACTGAAGCTATTCCAGAAATTGAAGCAATGGGCGATCAAAGGATTCCTATTGGAACTGATTTTGAAGGTAACATTTATTTTAGACAAGAAGGAAAAGGAATGCTTCTTGGAACTTATGAACCAAAATCAACACCATGGAAGGTTGAAGGAACTCCCATGAATTTTGGTCATGAATTATTAGAACCAAAACTAGATAATATTCAAGATAGATTAGCAATAGGTTTTGAAAGAATGCCAGCGTTAGAAAAAGCAGGAATTAAAAATATTGTAAATGGGCCTTTTACTTTTGGACCTGATGGATCACCATTAATTGGTCCTGTTCCAGGAATGAAAAATTATTGGGTAGCAGTGGGGGTAATGGCTGGTTTTTGTCAAGGAGGTGGAGTTGGAAAATGTATTGCTGAATGGATAATTGACGGAGAACCATCAATAGATGTTTGGGCAATGGATGTTGCAAGATTTGGAGATTATGCATCACCTCAATACGGAACAATTAAATCTTCTGAAAATTATGAACGAAGATTTATTATGACATTTCCAAATGAAACTTTACCAAAAGGAAGAAAACAAAAAACAACAGCTCTTTATGATCGGTTTGTAGATCAAGGTGCAGTTATGGGAGACAGCTTTGGTTTAGAAAATGTTTTGTGGTTTGCAAATGATAAAAAAGATGCATACGAAGAGCCAACTATAAAAAGATCTAGATCGCATAATTATGTCTCCAAAGAAGTTATTAATGTAAGAGAAAATGTTGGTTTTATTGAAGTTGCTAATTTTTCAAAACATCAATTTAAAGGACAAGATGCAAGAAAATTTTTAGATCATATAATGGCAGGTAAGCTTCCAAGTCCTGGAAGAATATCGTTATCTCCAATGCTATCTTATAGAGGAAAATTATGTGGTGATCTTACAGTTTCATGCCTTGATGAAAACGAATTTATGGTTTTTGGTTCAGGTGCAGCTCAAGAAATGCATAGACGTTGGTTTGAAAGCCATTTAGATAAATTTAATGTTGAATATAAAAATAGATCAGATGAATTTCATGGAATATCTATAGCAGGACCTAATTCGAGAAAAGTTTTAGAAAAAATAGTTAGAGACGATGTATCTAATGAAAAATTTAGATTTAGAGACTCAAGAAGAATGTTTGTTGGAGGTGTTCCAGCAATTATAAACCGAATTTCATTCACGGGTGAACTTGGTTATGAAATATATGTTGCGCCACATTTCCAAATTAAACTTTATGAGGAGTTAATGGAGGCGGGAAAAGAATTTGGTATTAAACCTTTTGGTGGAAGAGCTTTAATGTCTATGAGACTAGAGAAAAATTGGGGTGCGTGGACTTTAGACTATCGACCTGATTTTACTGCTAAAGAAACTGGATTAGAAAGTTTCATTAATTGGAACAAAGAATTTATTGGTAAAGAAAAAGCTAAACAAGACGATAGTTCGAATAGATTAGTTCCTTTAATAATTCAAACAAATGACATAGACGTCACAAACAATGAAGCAGTAATGAAGGGAGATAATAGCATTGGGTATATAACTTCAGGTGGATTTGCTCATTTTGTAAATAAAAGTGTTGCTTTTTCGTATCTAGATCAAAAAAATTTATCATCTGAAGATGGAATACAAGTAGAAATTAATGGTGATTTATTCAATTGTTCAATTATCAAAGAACCACTTTATGATCCAAGTGGAGAAAAAATGAGAGGGTAATGGCCCAAAAAGACGTAGGTAACAAAGTTCCAATTTATAAATTAAAAGAAACAAAAGAGGTGATGGATTTTTATGACGAATGGGGTCTGGATAATAAATATGATAAAGATATGGTTGAATGGAATTATACTGGTCCAAAGGAAACTGTAGAAGTTTTCAACAAACATCAAAAAGAAAAAGATATCAATATTTATGATGCTGGATGCGGAACTGGATTGGTTGGTGTAGAGTTAAAAAAGCATGGTTTCACTAATTTTTTTGGCGCCGATCTATCCCAAAAACTTTTAGATTTGGTTCCAAATAATCTTTATAAAAAATTAGATAAATTAGATTTAAATAAACCAATAAATGAAAAAGATGATCAATATGATGCTTTAATGTGTGTGGGCACATTTACTTTTGGACATGTAAAACCACCTGCATTAGATGAGTTTATTAGAATTACTAAAAATAAAGGTCTAATTTGTTTCACTATTAACGAGGGAATATATGAGGAATATGGATTTGATAAAAAAATTAAACAATTAAAAAATGAAAATAAATGGAAAGAAATAGAGTTTTTTAAATCTGATTATATTGCTAGTAAAGATGTAAATGCATGGCTTGGTCTATATGAAGTGACAAAATAAAATGTCAGCAATTTATAAAATTATAGATAAAAAAAAATTAGATATAGTTAAGAGACCAATTTCCAAAGCACATGGACTTCCTAACGAATGTTATATAAGTAAAGATTATACTTTAATAGAAAGAGAGAAAATATTTGAAAATAAATGGACCGTAATAGGAGTAGCAAGTTCTTTGCCAAATATCGGCGATGTAAAACCATTTAACTTGTTAGGACTGCCATTATTTTTAGTAAGGAATAAAAAAAATCAGATAAAAGTTTTTCATAACGTCTGTAGTCATAGAGGAGTAAAGCTAGTAAACAAAAAAGGCAATATTAGAAATGTTATTAGATGTCCTTATCATTCATGGTCATACACATCAGATGGAAAGCTAATTGCAACACCTCATATAGGCGGGATGAACCAACATAGTAGCTCGAAATTTAAAAAAGATAAAAACAATTTAAAAGAAATAAGATCATATGTTTGGTTAGATTTAATTTTTATTAATATCAGCAACAACGAAATTCCATTTGAAAAATATATCAAACCCTTAAGTGATAGGTGGGCTAAATTTTGGAAAAAAAAAGATAGAAAATTAATTAATCATGCAAATGATTTTGGTTATTTTAAATTAAATGCAAAATGTAATTGGAAGTTTGCAATTGAAAATTATTGTGAAAGTTATCATTTGCCATGGGTTCATCCAGGTTTAAATTCTTATTCAAAAATAGAAGATCACTATCATATTCAAGGATTACCAAACCGCTTTGCAGGCCAAGGTACGGTTGTTTACAATCCAAAATTCAAAGGTAAGAAAAAATTTCCTTGCTTTCCTAACTGGCCCAAAGAAAAAGAAAATATTGCAGAGTATGTAGCTTTGTTTCCCAATGTTATGCTAGGTATACACAAAGATCATTTCTACGCATATTGGTTAGAACCTATTAGTCATAAAAAAACTTTAGAGCACATGGAAATATATTATGTAGGTGAAAAAGCCTCAAAATCATTAGAATTTAAATCATTAAGAAAACAAAATCATAAATTGTGGGAAGATATTCAAAAAGAAGATGTAGGTATAATTCAAAGAATGCAATTAGGCCGCAACTCACATGCATATAATGGTGGAAATTTTTCTCCTGATATGGATAATCCAACCCATCAATTTCACAAGTGGGTGGCAACTCACATTGTGTAGAAAGTGCGAAAAATATGTACAGACCTTTACCAGATGAATTAACAATTAAAAGTTCACCAATTGAAGGTTTGGGATTATTCGCAACCAAAGAAATTAAAGCAAATACTTTTATTGGAATCACTCATATAAGAGATGAGCAGTTTGAAAATAAATATATCAGAACTCCATTAGGTGGTTTTTATAATCATTCCGATAATCCCACAGTTCAAAGAATGGTATCAAATATTTTACCTACATTAAAATTTGGTGATCCAATTGACCCTACGGCAAAAGCAAAGAAGTTTAACGAAAATGATGATAACTTAGAAAACATGTATTATAATTTAAGGGAGAAACCAGACGCAAAATATTTTTTTATGGTTTCAATAAAAGATTTGAAACCTGGAGATGAACTTTGTGCAAATTATAATTTATACACCTATCCAAAAACAGGAGTTGGTGTTCAGATGTTATAGGGATGAAGTTTAACAGAAAAATTCTTTCAGAAAACCAACCAATTAAGAAATACATTTCAAAAAAAAGATTAAGAGAAGATGAAATAGATTTTAACAAACTTAGATCTTATAGACTTGACAGAGTAAGAAATGAATTAAAGAAAAATAATATTGAGGCATGTATTTTATTTGATCCAGTAAATGTAAGGTATGCATTAGATACTGTAAATATGAGTGTTTATAATATGCATAATCTTACAAGATATTGTTTTATCCCTGTTGATGGTCCAACAATATTATATGAATATTTCAATTGTGAAATATTATCTAAAGGTCTTAATTTAATAGATGAAATAAGACCAGCAATTACTTGGGATTATTTTAGCAATGGTGACCAATCAGAATTACAACTTAAAAAATGGGTCAATGAAGTAAATGATTTATCTAACTCTTATTTTAAAAGCAAAAAAATTGCAATTGATGTAATTAATGGTCCAGCCGTAAATGAACTTAATAAAAAAGGAATTCAAGTTTTTGAAGCGAAAAAAATACTTGAACAGGCTAGAGTTATTAAATCATCTGAAGAAATTAAATGCATGCGAGCAGCTTTAGATGTTGCTGATATTGGAATAATTAAAATGAGAGATTACTTGAAATCAGGAATTACTGAAGATGAGTTATGGTCGATTTTACATAAAACGAATATTGAAAATGGTGGAGAGTGGATAGAGTGTAGAATATTATCTTCAGGCTCTAGAACCAATCCTTGGATGCAAGAAAGTAGTAATAAGATTATTCAAGATGGTGAGATCGTATCGTTTGATACAGATATGGTAGGCCCTTATGGATATTGTGCAGATATTTCTAGAGCTTTTGTTTGTGGAAATAAATTTAATGAACATCAAAAAAAAATTTATTTAACAGCAGTTGAGCAAATTGACTATAATTCAAGATTAATTAAAGACGGAGTATCATTTAGAGAATTTACTGAAAAGGCATGGATACTTCCTGAAAAATATTACGGAAATAGATATTCAGTTATGCTTCATGGAATAGGTTTATGTGATGAGTGGCCAGCAATTAGATATCCGACTGATGGTGGAGAAAGAAGTGGTATATTTCAAAAAAATATGACAATTACCCTAGAAAGTTATATCGGCGAAGTTGGAGGTCATGAGGGAGTGAAATTAGAACAACAATATTTAGTTGGCGAAAATGGATTAGAATTAATATCTCATCATCCTTTAGAACAAATTTAATGAAAATAATTTTAATTATGGGTTTGCCCGGGGCTGGCAAAACAACATTGGCAGAAGAACTTGCTCCAAAACTTAATGCAAAAAGATTAAATGCTGACGAAGTTAGAAAACAAGCAAATGATTGGGATTTTTCTGAAGAGGGTAGAAAGAGACAAGCTAAAAGAATGGCAGACTTTGCTTTAAAGCTGAAAAATAATGGAAATTATGTTGTGGCAGATTTTATTTGCCCAACACCAGAAGCAAGAAGTTTATTCCCTGCAGATTTTGTTATTTGGGTAGACACTATTAAAGAAGGAAGATTTGACGATACTAATCAAATGTTTGTTAGACCTGAAAAATATGATTTTCATGTAACTACTCAAGATGCTAAGGTTTGGGCAGATAAAATAATTAAGGAGATATCATAATGAGTTATGAATGGGATAATAAAAAACCAACAGCACAAATGCTTGGAAGATGGCAGCCATTTCATGAGGGTCACTATGCTTTATTTAAAGAGATCATCAAAAAGACCGGTCAAGTGTGTATTCAAATAAGAGACGTTCAAGGAGTTGATGATAATCCATTTGACTTTGAAACAGTAAAAAAAAATATTGAAAATAAATTAAATCCTGAATTTGAAGGAAGATTTAAAATAATGATGGTGCCAAATATTACAAATATTTGTTACGGGAGAGGAGTTGGTTACAAAATTGAGGAGATAGTATTGTCTGAAGAAATACAAAAAATTTCTGCTACAAAAATTAGAGCTAAAATGCGTGAAGATGGTGAGTTAAAATAACTTCAATATGAATGTAAAAATAAAAAAATTAGGAAATGGAATTACAAATGTAATAATTAATGATCCTAAAACTTATAATTCACTGTCATTTAAAACTTTAAGAGATCTTTTGAATACTTTTATTAGATTAGATAAGGATGATAATACAAGAGTAATAATATTAGAGGGATCAGGTAAAGGATTTAGTGCTGGTCATAATCTTAAAGAGGTTGGCGGAATTAAAAATAGATCAAATCACTTAAAATTATTTAATCTTTGCTCAAAATTAATGATGAAAATTGTTGAAGGAAAGAAACCTGTTATTGCAAAAGTGCATGGTGCAGCTTACGCAGCTGGATGTCAGTTAGCTGCAAGTTGTGATCTAGCTTATAGTACAACAAATGCCACTTTTGCAACACCAGGAGTAAATATTGGACTTTTCTGCAGTACTCCAATGGTTGCTGTAAGTAGAAAAGTAACTCGTAAAATTATGATGAAGATGCTTCTGACTGGGGATCCAATAAATGCAAAATACGCTAAGGAAATTGGTTTGATTAATGATTATTTTTCAAACAAAAAACTAAATGCGGAAGTTTTAAAAATTGCAAACAAAATTTCTTCAAAATCAAATTTAACAATTAAAATTGGAAAACAAGCATTTTATAAACAATTAGAGATGCCACTAGGAGATGCTTATAAGTTTACAAGTAAAATGATGACTGTAAATATGGCTTCACAAGATGCAAAAGAGGGAATATCGGCTTTTTTACAAAAAAGAAAACCTAGTTGGAAAAATAAATAATAGCTATTAAGAAAGAAAATAATGAACGATAATGAAATTAAATCTATTTTAAGAAAATCAAAAACCATAGCTATGATTGGAGTGAGCTCTGAAAAAAAAGGAGAGGATAGAAAAAATCTTAAGAGAAAACCAGCAAATGTTGTTATGAAATATATGCAAAATTTTGGTTATAAAGTTATTCCTATTAACCCTTTTGCAGTTGGTGAGATTGTAAATGGGGAACAAATGATCGAAAGTTTAGATAAAATAAAGGAAGAAATAGATATAGTTGATGTTTTTAGACCCTCAAAAGAGGCTGAAGGAATTGCAAAAGAAGCAATTAAAAAAGGAACAAAAGTTTTATGGTTACAATACGGAATTCACAGTGATGAGGCAAAAGTTTTAGCAGATAAAGAAAATATCCAATTTATTTCCAATAGATGTATAAAACAGGAGTATCAAAAACTTTTTCAAAAATCTAATCCAGTTTTTCCAGTCCTTAAAGATTAATGAAAAAAGTATTTTTGGTATATGGGCATTACAACGATAAATCTTTTAATTCTGCTATAAAAGATAATTTCATAAAATCTGCTAGAGAAAATGGTCATGTAGTTGAATGTGTAGATTTATATAGAGAAAAATTCGATCCTGTATATGCTGGTGAGAACGCTGATGATATTGTTTTGGATCATAGAAGAAAAATTGATGATTCTGATTTAATTGTTCTAGTTGCTCCTATATGGAATTATAGAATGCCTGCTATTGTAGAAGGTTGGATCGATAAGGTTTTAGCGCCACCCTGGGCTTTTTCATTTAAGAAACTTTTCGGCAATTATGGATATGCTGTTGGTAAACTAAAAAGCAAAAAAGCTTTGATTTTTTGCACATATGGTTCACCCAGATTCTCAATTTCAGATTTTTTTTTAAATTTACCCCTTAGAAGAATTAAAAAAGGTATTTTTAATAAGTGTGGTATTTATGACATTACCTATAAACGATATTTTGCTGTACCATTTGTATCAAATGAAAAAAGAATTGAGTTTTTGGAAGATGTTAAAAATACAGCCAGACATTTATAGAATTTTTATTGTATTTATATTTTTAATTTTTTCTACAAATGAATTAAAAGCTGAAATAAAAAAACCAAATCCAGATATTAAACCTAGAGAAGTAATTGAAATTCAACTTAATGCT
This sequence comes from uncultured Pelagibacteraceae bacterium, assembly GCA_902599955.1. Lineage (GTDB taxonomy): Bacteria > Pseudomonadota > Alphaproteobacteria > Pelagibacterales > Pelagibacteraceae > Pelagibacter. The sequence continues at coordinate 54,615 of CACKHK010000001.1, read as the reverse complement.
TTGATGAAAAATGATACTCCCAGTAAAGATCATGGGATAATTCAAACATGGTTTTTTGCTCACCCAAACAATCAGAGAGTAACAGGACCTATTGAAAGGTTTAAAAATATGATCAAAACAGATTCCTACTCAATGCTTTTAAATCACGAGAATTATGAAATTGTTGAGGTATATAAATCAAAGGGTGTATCGACTTTTGAAGTGACAATTATGGATAAAGACAAAAAGTATTATAAATTTAAATGGCAAGTTGAAAAATATGAGCTCGATGGATTTTTAAAAAATTGCTGGTTGACCACAGCAGTATCTCAACCTATGCCGATGGGTTCATCTATCTAATGAAAAAACCAAGTTTTCCAGTTAGAATTGCAATATTAATGGCTATTCTTTGCATCCCGCCGATTGGAGCGACCCAAATTGGATGGTACTATTTTGGACAAGAGATGGGGGTAAATTTTGGTATGGTTGCAGGTGTCATTAGTGTAATAACCGCAGCTTATCTGATGTATCAAATGGGATGGAGAGATGACGATGATGACGATTATGACTATTAGAATTATGTTTTGTTTATAAGAAAAATTAGGTAAAAATCGCATGATGAAATCAAAAGCAAAAGTCGTAGTAGTTGGTGGAGGCGTTGTTGGTGTCAGCGCCCTTTATCATTTAGCAAAAAAAGGTTGGTCTGATGTTGTATTAGTTGAACGAAAAGAATTAACCTCAGGTTCCACGTGGCATGCTGCAGGACTTCTTCCATTATTTAATATGAGTTATTCAGTAGGACAACTTCATAAGTATGCCGTCAATTTATATAAAAGTTTAGAAGAGGAAACTGGAAAGAATGTTGGATTTAGTGTTGTATCAAATATCAGATTAGCAAGCAATCAAGACAGGATGGATGAATACCATCAGTATGCGGGTGTTGCTAAAACAATCGGAGTAGATGTTAAATTTTTAACTCCTGAACAAGTTAAAGAAATTTGGCCGTTATGTCATACAGATGATCTAGTTGGAGCAATACAACATCCTGAAGATGGCTACATTCAACCTGCGGATCTAACTCAAGCGTTAGCAACAGGAGCGAGAAATAGAGGAGCTGAGATATATAGAAACACAACAGTTTTAGCGATGAGACAAAATAAAGATGGTTGGATTGTTGAAACAGATAAAGGGTCAATAGAATGCGAACATGTAATCTCTTGCTCTGGAAACTTTGCTAGACAAACTGGAAAAATGGTAGGTTTAGATATTCCGGTAATACCTGTCGAACATCAATATATTGTAACAGAGCCACATCCAGAAATTCAAAAAAGAAAAAAAGATGGATTACCTGAGATGGGAGTATTAAGAGATAGTGATAGTAGATGGTATATGAGAGAAGAGGCCGGTGGTTTAATATTAGGTCCCTATGAAGATGGAGCTCCAGCATGTTATGTTAATGGACCTTCCAAAGAGTCTGAATACGAATTGTTCCAAGAAGACTTGGATAGACTAGCACCACATATTGAAGGTGCGATACATAGAGTTCCTGCTTTTGGAGAAGTAGGAGTTAAAAAAGTTTACAACGGTGCTATCTGTTATACACCTGATGGAAATCCCATTGTTGGACCAGCATGGGGTTTAAAAAATTTTTGGATAAATGAAGGTCACAGCTTTGGAATTACTGCTGCTGGTGGAGCAGGTTGGCAATTAGCAGAGTGGATTGTAGATGGAGAGCCAACAATAGATATGTTAGGTGTTGAGCCAAGAAGATATGGTGATTATTGCTCAAAATCTTATCTTAAAGAGAAAAATGAGGAAGCTTACAGCCATGTGTTTATCACTCACTTTCCAGATGAAGAAAGACCAGCTGCAAGACCATTAAGAACAGCTCCTTGTTATGACAGAATGAAAAATCTTGGTGCAGTTTTTGGTCAAAAGTTTGGATGGGAGCGACCTAATTTTTTTGCAACTGATGGGATGGAGCAAAAGGACGATTGGTCCTTTAGAAGATCAAATTGGTTCAAGGCTATTAAGAAAGAGTGCAAGAATGTAAAGGAAAATGTTGGTCTACTAGATATGACAGCATTTGCAAAATGTAGAATAAAAGGTCCTGGAGCTGAGGAATTTTTAGATAAGTTGGTCGCAAATAAACTTCCAAAAAAAATAGGTAGAATTAATTTATGTCATGCATTGAATACTAAAGGTGGTGTTCATTCAGAATTTACAATAATGAGAGAATCGGAAAGTAGTTTTTATTTGGTTTCTGCTGGAGCGTTTCAAAGGTTAGATCATGACTGGATATTAGGTTGGATGCCAAAAGATGGATCTGTTCAATTTGAAAATTTAACAAACAGCAAAGGTGTTCTAGTTGTATCAGGACCAAAAGCCAGAGAGTTAATGCAAAGAGTATCTAATGATGATTTTTCAAATGAAAATTTTAAATGGTTAAGTGCAAAACAAGTAGATGTAGGATTTGCCCCAGTAAATGCAATGAGAGTAAATTTTGTAGGAGAGTTAGGTTGGGAACTACATCATCCTATTGAATATCAAAACCATATTTTTGATAAGTTAATGGATGAAGGACAAGATTTAGGTTTAAAACCATATGGTATAAGAGCTATGAACAGTCTAAGAGTTGAAAAATCTTACAAATTGGTTGGCACCGAATTATCCATTGAATATTCACCATATGAAAGTGGTTTAGATAGATTTGTCCATCCAAATAAAGGAAGTTTTATTGGCTTAGAAGCTTTGAATAAATGGAGAGAGAAAGGTTTTGATAACAAACTTGTTACTTTAGAAGTTCATGAAACAAGTGATGCAGATGTGCTAGGAAATAACCCTATTTATGAAAATGGCAGTGTAGTTGGTAGAGCAACAGGAGGTGACTTTGGTTTTAGACTAGGAAAATCTATCGCACTCGGAATGGTTAAGCCAGAGCTAGCTAATATTGGACAAAAACTAAAGATTGATATACTTGGTAAGATGCATGAGGCAACAATCTTAGAAGAGAGTCCTTATGATGCAGAAAATAAATTATTAAGAGCATAATGAAAATTTTAGTCGCTGTAAAAAGGGTAATTGATTATAACGTCCAAATAAGAGTAAAAGAGGATGGCAGTGGCGTTGTGACAGACAATGTTAAAATGTCAACTAATCCACCAGATGATAATGCAATTGAGGAAGCTGTTAAAATTAAAGAGGCTGGAAAAGCTTCAGAAATAATAGCTGTAACAGTTGGAGAAGAAAAAGCCCAAGAGACTGTTAGAAAAGCACTAGCAGTTGGAGCGGATAGAGGTATTCATGTAAAAGTGGATAGTATACTAGAACCTCTTGCTGTTTCTAAAATTCTTAAAAAAATTGTTGAAAAAGAAAATCCGGATTTAGTTTTCATGGGCAAACAAGCAATTGACGATGATTGCAACCAAACTGGTCAAATGTTGGCTGCACATTTAAACTGGCCTCAAGCTACTTTTGCTTCAAAAATTGAGGTTAAAGAAAATTTATTAGAAGTAACTAGAGAAGTCGATGAGGGTCTAGAAACTATTGAAGTTAATACACCTGCAATAGTGACATGTGACTTAAGACTAAATGAACCAAGATATGCATCACTACCAAATATTATGAAAGCAAAGAAAAAACCTATTGAACAAATTAATGCGTCAGATCTAGGAGTTGATACTAACCCTAGAATAGAACATATTAAAATTGAGGAACCGCCAAAAAGAAAAGCAGGTATAAAGGTTGCTAGTGTTGAGGAGTTGGTGCAAAAATTAAAAAATGAGGCTAAGGTAATATAATGTCAGTTTTATTGATAGCAGAGCATAACAACAAAGAAGTCAAATCATTTACTTTAAACGCAATTACAGCTGCATCTCAGATAGATCGAGACTTACATGTTTTATTGATTGGTCATAATGCAGATGACGTTGCAAAATCCTTATCTGAGGTACCTTTGGTAAAAAAAGTACTTCATATGGACAATGAAATTTATGAAAATTATATTGCTGAAAATTATACTTCAGCAATTTTAAAACATGCTGATAAATATTCTCATATAGTTTGTTCAGCAAATACCTTTGGAAAAAATCTAATGCCTAGAATTGCTGCATTATTAGATATTTCTCAAGTGAGTGATATAATAAAAGTAATTGCTCCAGATACATTCCTAAGACCAATTTATGCTGGTAACGCATTTGCTACCGTCAAAAGTAATGACGATAAAAAATGTATAACAATAAGACCAACATCATTTGAGGCGGCTGAAACCACAGGTGGGTCAGCAGAAATTGAGAAAGTGGATGCAGCAGATAAAACTGAAAATACAAAATTTGTGAACAGAGAGGAAATTAAATCAGATAGACCTGAATTAGGAACAGCTAGAATTGTTATTTCTGGAGGAAGAGGGTTGCAAAGTGGTGAGAATTTCAAATTAATAACTGATGTTGCAGACAAATTAAATGCTGCAATAGGGGCATCAAGAGCAGCAGTTGATGCAGGTTATATTACAAACGAACATCAGGTTGGACAAACAGGTAAAGTAGTAGTTCCAGACTTATATATAGCAGTTGGAATTTCTGGGGCTATCCAGCATTTAGCTGGCATGAAAGAAAGTAAAGTTATCGTGGCTATAAATAAAGATGGTGAGGCACCAATTTTTAGTGTCGCAGACTACGGCCTAGAAGCTGATTTATTCGAAGCACTTCCTCAATTCTTAGAGGAGTTGAACAAATTAAACACTATACAAAAATAACAAATACTGTAAAAAAATAATATGTCCAGAGAAGTGATGGAATACGATGTAGTAATCGTAGGTGGCGGACCATCAGGACTTTCAACTGCAATTAAATTAAAGCAGTTAAATCCAGATATTAATGTCTGCCTGTTAGAAAAAGCATCTGAAATAGGTGCACATATTTTATCAGGGAACGTGTTTGAAACACGAGCTTTAGATGAACTGCTGCCTAATTGGAAGGATCTTAATGCACCAATTAAAACAAAAGTTACTAAAGAAAAATTTTTATTTTTAGGAAAGACTAAAAAAATTAGTTGGCCAACTTGGTTATTACCTAAAATTCAACAAAATCATAATAACTATATAATTAGTCTTGCTAATTTATGTAGATGGTTAGCAGAGCAAGCTGAAAATTTAGGTGTTGAAATATTTCCAGGGTTTCCTGCAAGTGAGGTTTTATATAATGAAGATGGTTCTGTGAAAGGTATTGCAACTCAAGACATGGGTTTAGACAAAGATGGAAATAAAAAAGATAGCTATGAACCTGGAATGGAGCTCCATGGAAAGGTAACAGTTTTCGCTGAAGGTTGTAGGGGTCATTTAGGAAAAGAATTAATTAAAAAATTTGAATTAGATAAAGGAAAAGATCCACAACAATATGGAATTGGTTTCAAAGAAATTTGGGAATTAAAAGAGGAAAAACATGAAGAAGGTTTAGTAATGCATACAGCGGGCTGGCCTTTAGATAATAATACCTATGGAGGAAGCTTTGTTTATCATGCTGAAAATAAACAGATTTTTTTAGGTTATGTCATAGGGCTTGATTATAAAAATCCTCATCTATCACCTTTTGATGAATTTCAAAGATTTAAAACTCATCCTGCGATCAGATCAATGTTGGAAGGTGGTAAAAGAATATCCTATGGAGCAAGAGCACTTATAGAAGGTGGTTTTCAAAGTTTGCCTAAAATGTTTATGCCAGGCGCATTATTGGTTGGTTGTGATGCTGGTACTTTAAATATGCCAAAAATAAAAGGTTCTCACACGGCTATGAAGAGTGGGATGATTGCAGCTGAAACTATCGTAGATCATTTAAATTCAAACAAAAAATTATCTGTTTATGAGGAAAAATTTAAAAATAGTTGGGTTTTTAGAGAATTGTATGAAGCCAGAAATGTTAAACCAAGTTTTAGTTGGGGGTTAATTTTAGGAATAATATTTACTGGAATTGATCAAATTTTATTTAAAGGAAAATTACCATTTACTCTTAAACATAAACATGCTGATCACGAAACATTGAAGCCTGCTAATGAAATGCCTAAAATAGAGTATCCAAAACCAGATAATGTGATTACATTTGATAAAACCAGTTCAGTCTACTTAACAGGAACAAACCATACTGATAATCAACCTGTTCATCTTCAACTAAAAGATAATGATTTGCCAATCAAATATACTTTAGGAAAATATGATGAGCCTGCTCAAAGATATTGCCCTGTTGGAGTTTATGAAGTTCAAAAAGAAAACGAAATTGAAAAATTTATTATTAATTCTCAAAATTGCATTCATTGCAAAACTTGCGACATAAAAGAGCCATCACAGAATATTACATGGGTTACCCCAGAAGGCGGTGGTGGGCCAAAATATGGAAATATGTAACTAAGAAAGGTCTATTGCAAATTTTTTTAAGGTATCTAAAGGAACTAATTTTAAAGTATTTATATGTGTCTTTTTTAGATATATTGAACATCCAATTCCTGCCTCTAACGCTCTTGCAACCCAACCTGCACATACACACCAGTTATCACCATCTTTAAGTCCAGGAAAACCAAACTCAGGGTGGGGTGTGATCAAATCATTACCAGCTTCTTTACACCATTGTAGAAATTCTTCATTTACTTTTACACATACGGTATGCAAACCATTATCATTTTTGTCAGTATTACAACATCCATCTCTAAACCATCCTGTTAATGGATTTTTAGAACATTCCTCTAAAGGTTCACCTAGTACATTCATTTTTCTTTTCCTCCAAAAATATCCCATGTTGTTTCATCAATTTTTGCATTGAAAGAAATTGATCTTCTCTCTTCATAAGTATTTTTAAAAGGATAAACTGTATGCATCAGATAATTAGGAAAAAAATAAAAGTCACCAACTTCTGGAACAATTCTTAAACTTGAATTAGACAAAAATGCTCTTGATCCATGTATTAGTTCTAATTTACCACCATGATAACCTTTATTTTGTTTTTTTTGCACACTTTCACCAAATGATTTTGGAACTTTTAGAAAACCTGCACCAGATATATGACCGCTATGCCAATGTGTTGGATTAAACTCATGTTGGTATTGTCTTACAACCCATGTTTTTAATAGTTGAAATTTTGAGATAGTTCTTCCTTCACTTTTTAAAATATATTCTTTTGTACAATTTCCTAAAAAGTCTAGCCACCCAGAAGATTTTATAAATTCATTATCTAGATATAATTCTTGTGTAACATCCCCAACTAAACCTTCTCCATAATTTAATTGTTTTGATTTTTCTTTACTTTTGATAATTTCCTCTACGTAATTATTTATTTTATCTACCAATTCATTTGGTATCTTGGCTTTCAATATTGATGGACCGAAGTGTCTAATATGTTTACACTCTATTTTCATCTAAATTTTTGTAGGATTTGGTTGTCCTTTATAAACAACTTCTGGATCAAATTTTTTATTTTCTTCTTCAAATTTCATTTCGACTTTTCGACCATTTTCAATTTTTCCCATTGGAACCGATCTGTAGAAGCAAGATCTATAGCCAACATGGCAACTAGCTCCATCACCAATATCAACAGTAATCCATACCGCATCTTGATCGTCATCAATTCTTATTTCTTTTACTTTCTGAGTAAAGCCACTTGTTTTTCCTTTGTGCCAAATCGCTTTTCTAGATCTACTCCAGTAATGAGCTTCTTTTGTTTCAATAGTCAATTTTAATGCTTCAACATTCATGTAACCATGCATTAGGATTTCTTTGGTTTTACTACATGTAGTAATCACAGGAATTAAACCATCATTATCAAATTTTGGCGATAATAGGTTACCTTCCTCTATATCAGCGACATTTTCTCTTTTTTTAAACATATATAATCCGCATTATCTAGCATATTAATGAATATATTAAATATTTTAATTTTAAGGATTTACTGTATAAAAAAGCGCTATGAAATTAGTAAAAGACACAGACAATAAAAATTTAGAGACTAAACAAGTTTCAGATAAAGAAGCTGAAGAAGCTTTGATTAAGATATTAACTTGGATTGGTGAGGATCCAAATAGAGAAGGTTTGTTAGAAACACCAAAGAGAGTAATAAAAGCATATAAGGAATTTTTTAGTGGGTATAAAGAGGATGCTAATAAAGTTTTAGAAAAAACTTTTGGTGACGTTGAAGGATATAATGACATGGTAATTCAAAAGAATATATCTGTGCAAAGTCATTGCGAACATCATATGGTTCCAATATTGGGTATGGCACACGTTGCATACATACCAAAAGAAAGAGTTGTAGGACTAAGTAAGCTAGCAAGGGTTGTTGATGTATTTGCAAAAAGGTTGCAAACACAAGAAAGATTAACACTACAAATTGCTAAATCAATTATGACTGCTCTTGATGCTAAGGGTGTTGCAGTAACAATCGATGCAGCTCATCAATGTATGACTACTAGAGGGATAAAAAAAGAAAGAGCATCTACAGTTACTAATTACTTTTTAGGTCAATTTAAGGACGATCTTTCTATTCAGAATAGATACTTACGATTTATTAAAGAATAGAGTATAATCACATATGCCTGATACTTTCAAAGCCCTGGTTATAAACCAGGTGGGTGAAAATTTTTCTCAAGAAGTTAAAGAATTAAATTTTGATTTTTTAAACGAAGGTGAAGTTTTAGTTAAAATACAATACTCAGATCTTAATTATAAGGATGCTTTGATTTTAAAAGATGGTGCAAAATTAGTTAAAGAGTTTCCAAGAATTCCTGGAATTGATTTCTCAGGTACAGTAGCAGAAAGCAAGTCAGATGAATTTAAAGAAGGTGATGAGGTAATACTTACTGGTTGTAGGGTTGGAGAATTATTTCATGGAGGATTCTCTCAATATGCAAGAGTTAAAAAAGAATTTCTGATAAAGAAACCTTCAGGTATTGATTTGAAGCAAGCAATGATGATGGGTACTGCAGGCTTTACAGCAATGTTGTGCGCATTTGCCGTTAAAGCAAAAGAAGAATTATTACTACAAAGTAAAGTGAATGATGTCCTTGTAACAGGTTCAACAGGTGGAGTAGGGATGGTTGCAGTAAATATTCTATCAAAAATGGGATGTAATGTAACCGCAATCACAGGAAAACCTGAAAAAACTGATTATTTAAAAGAATTAGGAGCAAAAACTGTTTTAGATCGTAAAGAATTTGAAGGTGAACCAAGATTAATTGGTAAAGGTACTTGGGATGGTGTTGTTGACACTGTTGGTGGAAATATTTTAGCAAACGCAATATCTCAAACAAGATTAAAAGGAATTGTAGCTGTTTGTGGTAATGCGAGTGGAACTAACAAATTAAATACTTCTGTTGTTCCTTTTTATATCAGAGCTGTAAAACTATGGGGCGTAGACTCAGTTAATGTAAGCAACAAAAGAAAAGAATTTGTATGGGCTGAAGTACCAAGTTTAGTAGATTTTAGTATTATAGAAAAATCAATTAAAATAGTTGGGCTTGAAGAACTATTGACTGTATTTCCGGAAATGCTTGAAGGAAAACTGAAAAATAGAATTCTAGTGGATGTAAATAAATAATGGATTGGGACAAATTAAAAATTTTTCATGCAGTAGCTGAAGCTGGTAGTTTTACAAGCGCTACTGTAATTTTAAATCTAAGCCAATCTGCAATTAGTAGACAAATTCAATCTTTAGAAGAAGATTTAAAAGTAAAGTTATTTGAAAGACATGCAAGAGGACTAACGCTCACAGAAAATGGTGAATATGTTTATAAAACTGCACATGAAGTTATTAGTAAACTAAAGGAGGTAGAAACAACTTTAGGAGATCAAAAACATAAACCAACTGGAAAACTAACAATTACAACTGTAAGAAGTTTTGGCACTCACTGGTTAACACCAAGGATTCAAGAATTTATGCAATTAAATCCAGAAATTGAAATAGAATTAATTTTTGACGATAAAGAATTAGATCTAAGTACTAGACAAGCTGATATTGGCATTTTTATGAGAAGACCTAAACAATTAAATTATATTCAAAGAAAATTGATGGATATTAATTACCATATTTATGGGTCTACTAAATATTTAGAAAAATATGGAATACCAAAAACAATAAATGATTTAAGCAAACACAAATTTATATCTTTTGGAAGAGGTGCACCGTCTCCTGTTTTTAACCCTGATTGGGCATTAAAATTAGGAGTGAAGGACAATAAAAAAAGGAAAACTGTTATGAAGGTAAATAGTGTGATGGGATTATTGCTAGCAGTTGAAAGTGGAGTAGGTCTTGCTGCTTTGCCTGATTATTTGGTATCATTATCAAGAAATGTAATTAAAGTTTTACCTAACGTCGAAGGCCCAATTACGGAAGCACATTTCGTTTTTCCAGAATCTCTTAAAAACGTGGCTAGAGTTACAACCTTCAGAAATTTTCTTTATAGTAAAATTTCTGAGTTTAAGTCTTAAAAACGCTAAAAATCACATAAATTATATGTGTGACACTATTGAGATTGATAATCATTATCATTGCGAATAGTTCTCAAAATCATTATAAATACATTAACAATTAACATAGAGAGATAAATGAAAAAAATATCAATTTCAGCATTAATTCTATCATTATTTGTTTCAACTTTTGCTAAAGCAAATGAGGTAAATATATTCAATGCTAGACACTATAAAGCTGACGCAGAACTTTATAGCAAATTTACTGCAGCAACTGGAATTAAAGTAAATTTAATTAATGGTAAAGCTGGAGCTTTAGAGAAAAGAATGATCGAGGAAGGTGCAGACTCAGCTGCCGATCTTTACATCACAGCAGATGCAGGAAGATGTGGTGCTTTTAAAGCAAAAGGTATGACGCAAGCAGGACTTGTTTCACCAACTATCAAATCTTCAGTTCCAAAAAACTTTAGAACAACTCACTGGGTTGGCGTAGCTAAGAGAGCTAGAATAGTCTATTACGCTCCAGAAAGAGTAAGTGGAGCAGAATTATCTGGACTAACTTATGAAAGTCTGGCTGATCCTAAATGGAAAGGTAGAATTGCAATAAGAGCATCTAGCAATATTTACAATAAATCTTTAGTAGCATCATTAGTAAAAAATAATGGAAAAAAAGCTGCTAGAGAGTGGGCAAAAGGTGTTGTTGCCAATATGGCAAGAGATCCTAAAGGAAATGACAGAGCTCAGATTATGGCAGTTGCCGCAGGAGAAGCAGACATTGCAGTTGCAAACACATACTATTTAGCTTTGATGTTATCCGGGAACAAAGGTGCAGAACAACAAGCAGCAGCTAGAAAAGTAAAGGCATTTTTCCCTAATCAAAATGATAGAGGAACACATATGAATATTAGTTGTGCTGCTCTAGTTAAAGGTGCTCCAAATAAAGCTAATGCAATTGCACTTGTAGATTATTTGTTATCACCAGAAGCACAAGAACATTTCACTAATAATACTTTTGAGTTTCCGATGATTGCAGGTGTTTCACCAAACCCGTTAGTAGTAAACAACTTAGGTTTAGATTTTAAACAAGATTTTACCACAAGCGTTGCTAGTTATGGAGCTAAGCAAGCGGATGCATTAGAAGTAATGACAGCTGCAGGTTGGAAATAACATTGAGGACTAAAAAAAAATTTATGTCTGATGTTAATTACAATAAATCAGTCAAGCCATGTATCCCATGTGCTGAGGAGTGTAAAAAAATTAACAAAAGAATAAATAAAAGAAAGTTATCAGAGATAAATACTAAAGATTTTCCGCACATTCTAAAAGTATTCAATATCTGACCTTTTTTAATAAAAGTGCCTATGTATCTTTCGTAGGCACTTTTAAATTATTAAATTGAGACTATATTTAAAATTAAATTAAATTACTCTTATGAATTCAAACAAACTTAATATATGGTTTCTAAGCTCTTTATTAGTTTCATTACTTGTTATTATTCCAATTATAACCGTTTCAATTAGTTTTTTTGAAGAAACCTCTCGATATTTTGAAATTTTAAAATCCACTTTTCTATTTGAGTATATTCTTAATTCTTTATTGCTTTTGATTGGTGTTTTAATTTTAACTTTTATCTTGGGAGTAGGAGCATCATATTTAGTATCGTTTTATGAATTTCTTGGAGTTAATTTTTTTAAATGGGCTTTAATTTTATCTTTTGCAATTCCACCTTATATATATGCATATTCGTTATTTGCCTTCTTTGATAATTACGGAACAGCATTTACTATATTAAAGACCTTATTTGGTGAGGGCGAATTTAATCAACATATACCAAAATTTGACGGTATGTTTGGATTAATTTTATCAATTTCATTTTCACTTTACGCTTATGTTTACATATTAGGAAGATCTTCATTTTTATATCAATCACAAAACTTAATTGAACTTGGAAAAAACTTAGGTTTTTCCAAATTTAAATCTTTTTTTTTTATTATATTACCTGCTTCACGACCCGCAATTGTTGCAGGTCTATCTTTAGTTGCAATGGAAACATTGGCAGAATTTGGAGCTGTTGACTTTTTTTCAGTTAATACTCTTACAACAGGTATTTATAATGCATGGATAACATTTGATGATTTAGCTTTTGCAAATAGAATATCTTTCTTTCTACTATTATTCATATTTATTTTATTTTTAACAGAAAAACTATCTAGAAAAAAAGCAAAATATCATTTGGACTCTAGAGGTGGATTTAAACAAAAAGAAAAAATAAAACTCTCAGGTATAAATTCTTTTTTTGCTTTCTTGTTTTGTTTTCTATTATTTTTTTTTAGTTTTTTATTTCCATTAAGTCAAATGGTCTATTGGACAATTAAATTTCCAGAAAACTTTTTTGATGTAAATGTAATGAACCTTTTATTAAATACTTTATATTTAGTGACACTATCCAGTATTGTTTTAATATTTTTTGCATTGCTTTCAAATTATGGTAACCGTGTTTCAAAAAATAAAACTCTTAATTTTTTATCGACACTATCAATATCAGGATATGCAATACCAGGTGTAATATTAGCTGTAGCCTTTATAACTTTTATTGCATGGTTTGATAATAATATAATTAAATCTCTTGGTTTTTTATCTATTAAAAAAATATTTATTGGGTCAATCTTAGGATTAATAATTGTTTATTTCATTCGTTTTTATTCATTAGCATTTAATGGGATTAAATCTGGTTATGAAAAAATAAATTTTTCAGTTGATGAAAGTGCCTATCTACTTGGTTATTCAAAAAGAAAGACTTTTTTTAATATCCACATTCCATATTTAAGAAATTCACTTTTATTTGTAATTATACTAATTTCGCTAGAGATAATTAGAGAATTACCAATTACCTTAGTTTTAAGACCTTTTAATTTTGAAACATTTGCAACAACAGCATATATTTCTGCATCCGAGGACATGCTTGAGGCAGCAGCAGTACCATCATTATTTTTAATTTTAATTGCAGCTTTTTTTATTACAATATCTTCTAAATATATTTTAAAAGATAATAATGAGTAAAAATTTTTTAGAAATTAAAAATGTTGACTTTATAGTTAGTGGTCAAACCAAAGTAAAAAACGTCTCTTTTTCAATTCAAAATGAAGGCGATATAATTTGTCTATTAGGGCCATCTGGAATAGGAAAAACAACAATTTTAAGAACTATTGCTGGCTTAGAGAAGATCGTTAATGGATCAATAACAATAAATAATAAGTTAATGTCCTCAAAAAACAAACATGTTGAACCAGAGGACCGAAATATATCACTTGCTTTTCAAGAAAATAGTTTATTTCCTCACTATAATGTAGAAAAAAATATTTTAATTGGTACTGAAAAAAAAAGTAAAAAGAAAAAGAAAATAAATCCAAAAGAAATAATTAGTTTTTTAAACCTAAAAAAAATATTAAATAAATATCCTCATGAAATAAGTGCTGGAGAAGCTCAAAGAGCATCGCTTGCAAGATCATTAGTTTCTAATCCAGATTTACTTCTTCTAGATGAACCACTTTCAAATGTTGATCAAAGTTTTAAAGAAGAAATTCAAGTTGAGTTAAAACAATTATTAAGCAAATCTAAAATAACAACTATTATTGTAACACATGACTCATATGAAGCTTTTTATTTGGGAAGCAAGTGCGGAATTATTTTAAATAAACAACTTAAACAATTTGACGACCCATACAATGTTTATCATTTTCCAAATTCAATTGAGGTTGTAAATTTTTTAAATAGAGGAATTTTAATTCCAGCAAAAGTAACAAGTGAGAATAGTTTAGAAAATAAAGATCTAGGAACAATCCAAGGCAATTTTGTAAAACATTACCCTAATGGATCTGATGTTAAACTTTTATTGCAACCTGAAGATCTAGAGCATGATGACAAAAGTAATTTAAAGTTGGAAGTAGTTGATCGAAAATTCAGAGGAACAAATTTTATCTACACCCTTAAAACTGAAAGTAATTTACAAATTCCTGTATTTGTTCATTCTCATCATATTCATCAACATGAGATAGATGAAAAATTTGGTATTAAAAGACCAATTCATATTGACCACATTGTCTGTTTTTAATTATTATTGTACGTTAATAAATCCATGGATAAAGAATTACCAAAAAGCTCAAAAGTTGTAGTAATTGGAGGTGGTGTTGCAGGCACATCATGCGCATACCATCTTGCTAAATTTGGCTGGAAAGATGTCGTTTTATTAGAAAGAGATCAATTGACATCAGGAACAACTTGGCACGCTGCAGGTCTTATGGGCCAATTAGGAGCATCATCAACTATAACAAAACTTAGAAAATATACTTTAGATCTTTACCAAGATTTAGAAAAAAAGACTGGTTTATCAATTGGATTAAAACAAAATGGTGCAATTACAGTTGCAACAACAAATGATAGAATGCAAGAGTTACTAAGACAAGCAACGACAGCTCAATTATCAGATGTTGAAGTGCAAGTTTTAGATAAAAAACAAACAAAAGATTTATACCCAGTAGTAAATAACGAGGATATTATTGGAAGTGTTTTTATGCCTAAAGATGGACAAGCTGATCCAGTAGGTGTCACTAACGTTTTAGCAAAAGCGGCTAGGATGGAAGGTACAAAAATTTTTGAAAAAACACCTGTTACAAAAATTTTAGTCAAAAATAAATCTATAGTTGGAGTAGAGACTGAAAAAGGAAAAATAGATTGTGAATATGTTGTTCTAGCTACCGGTATGTGGTCAAGGCAAATTGGTGAAAAAATGAATGTGAGTATTCCATTATATCCTAATGAACATTTTTATGTGATCACGGAGCCGATGAAAGATCTACCTACAAATTTACCAGTTTTGAGAGATTATAATAATTGTCTTTATCTAAAAGAAGATGCTGGGAAAATGTTAGTTGGAATTTTTGAACCAAATGCCAAACCTGCTTTTAAAGATACTGGTATTGTACCAGAAAATTTTTCTTTTGGAGAATTGCCAGATGACTTTGATCATTTTGAACCTTATTTAAAAAAATCTTTTCATAGATTGCCAATGTTAGAAAATGTTGGAATTAGAAAATTTTTCTCTGGCCCAGAATCTTTTACACCTGATACACAATATTTATTAGGAGAGACTCCAGAGATAAAAAACTTTTTTACCTGTTGTGGTTTTAATAGCATTGGTATAGCAAGTTCAGGTGGCGCAGGTCGAGTTACTGCTGAATGGATGATCAATGGACATATTAATGAGGATTTATTCTCTGTAGATATAAAAAGATTTCAACAATTCCATTCTTCAAAAAAATTTATTATGGAAAGAGTTACAGAGACTCTTGGTGATTTATATGGAATGCATTGGCCATATAAACAACATAAAACTTCAAGAAACCAAATTACTTTACCATACCATGAAGAACTAAAAAAATTAGGTGCTTGTTTTGGATCTTCAGGCGGTTTTGAGAGACCTATGTGGTATTCTTTGAATGGTGCAAAAGCTGAATATGAATACAGTTTTGGTTATCAAAATTGGTATCCATCTGCTGAATATGAGACCAAAAATACAAGAAAAAATGTCGGTTTATTCGAATTAACACCTTTTTCTAAATTTGATGTTGCTGGAGAAAATGTCCATGATGAATTACAAAAATTGTGTACAGCGAACATAAAAGATGTTGAGGGTAGATCAACTTACACCCAGATGCTAAATGAAGATGGTGGTATAGAGACAGATGTAACTATAACTTGCCTGACTAAAAATCATTTTAGAATAATAGGTCCAGCTGCAACAAGAGAACACGATAAATTTCATATAAAAAAATACCTCTCAGAAAAAATAAACTTTAAAGATGTAACAGAGGATTTTGCATGCTTAGGATTGTATGGACCAAATACTAGAAAACTATTATCAAATATAAGTGATGATGATTTTTCAAATGAAGGAATAAAATTTAGTCATGGTAAAAAGGTGAATATAGATGGAATTGATGTTTGGGCTCAAAGATTGTCATATGTGGGTGAAATTGGATTTGAATTATATGTAAAAATAGATGATAGCAAAAAACTTTTCTTAACCATAATCAATGAAGGTAAAAATCATAATTTATCTCTATGTGGGGCGCACGCAATGGATATAATGAGAATGGAAAGTGGGTTTTTACATTGGGGGCATGATATATCCCCCGAGGAGAATCAATACCAAGCAGGACTTCAATTTGCTATCAGTTATAAAAAAAATATTAATTTTATTGGAAAAGAAGCTTTACTAAAAATTAAAGATCAAAAACAAAAAAAATTGTTGGCAATGATGGTTCTTAAAGATAATAAACCAGGACAACCTCTACTGCTTCATGAAGAACCGATTTACTTAGATGATAAAATAATTGGTAGAACAACTTCAGGTAATTATTCATTCAATTTTGAAAAAAATATATCTTTTGGTTATGTAAATTCTGGAAATACAATTGAAAATTTACTTGATAAAAATTTGTCTATTGAAATAGAAAAGAAAAAATATCCTGTTTCATTAATTCAAAAGCCACTTAATCAAAAAAATATTAAAAATGCCTAATGTTTAAAATTATCCCCAAAAAAAATAAGGCAGCAGAGATTATTTGTAATCTTAATAAAATTAATAAAAATGAATTGAAACAAATAAAATCTACACTTGATAAATATGGTATGATTTATTTTCCAAAACAAAAGCTAAATTCTAGAAATTATCTAAATTTTGCACAAAAATTTGGGAAACCTGCGAACTATCCAAGGTTGAGAGGATTAAATAAAAAATACCCACAAATTACTGTTGTACAAAGAAAATCTTCAGACAAGGGACCAAGCTTTGGTGAACAATTTCATACAGACTCTTCATATACAAAAAAACCTCCACGATACACTATGTTGCTATCAAAACTGGTGCCTAAAAAAGGTGTTGCAAATACTGAGTTTTCCTCACAGTATTTAGCATATGAAAATCTGACTAAAAATCATAAAATTAGACTTAATAAATTAAAAGGTATTTACTCATCGCATGGACCTATATCAATTACTACAGTTGAAAGAGAGAAAGAAAAAGGAAAAATTTCTAAAGAATTAATTGCCAGTCACAAGATTATTAAAACTATTAATAATAAAAAAACTATATACTGTAGCCCTGGACACTTTATAAAATTTAACACAAATATGACTAAACAAAAAAACAAATTAAAGAATTTTTTATTCAGTCACCAGACTAAAAAAAAATTTCAATATGCTTTAGAATGGGAAAAAGACCAGCTTGCTATTTGGGATAACAGAGCAATGCTTCATCAAGCTACTCCTTTTAAAGGAAATAGAATTCTTCACAGAATAACAATATTATAATCAAATGTATTCGATCTTTCTTGGGTTAACACCTTTTATTTTTATAACTTTGCTTGGATTTATATTTGGAAGACTGAAAATATTTGATCTAAGCCATGCAAAAGTTTTAAACTTATTTTTATTCTACGTTGCAGTACCTGCACTAATTATAAAATTTGTTGCACAGAGTGAAATTGGACAGGTAGACATTAAGCAAATAATTTCATATTTTTTAATGCAAGCTAGTCTAGGTTTGCTTACTTTTTTTGTGACAAGTAAACTTTTTAAAAGACCCATACCTGAGTCAATTATATGGTCACTAATGGTTTCCTTGTCTAACCACGTAACTTTATTATTACCAATTACAAAAATTTATTTTGGAACAGAAGTTATAACGCAAGTTACCAGTATAATATTAATGGATGGAGTTATATTACTATCTGTGATTACTTTTTTCTTAGAATTAACTACAAAAAAAAATATTAAATTACTGTTTTTTCTAAGAAATGTGACTTTTAATCCAATGATATTTTCAATTTTAATTGGACTTTTGCTTTTTATATTTAACTATAAAATTGATAATACGCCGATTGATTACGTGCTATCTGTTTTAGCGGCCTGTGTTTCTCCTGTTGGTTTGTTTGCAATTGGTATTACTCTTTCTTTTTATACTCACAAAGTTATTAATAAATTAACTTCAACCATCTCTATTTTAAAGTTGGTAATATCTCCGCTAATTTTATTAATTATAGCATTTATATTTTTTGATGCTGGATTACCTGAAAAAATACCAGGTGCATTTTTTGTAAGTGTAGCACCTTGTGGACACACTGCGGTAGTATTATGTTCAGCTTACAATGTTAGTCCTGAAAATATTATTAAAGCTCTATTTATTTCTACTTTTGCCTCTATAGGCACAATTTTTTTTGCAATTCAATATCTACAAGTTGCTTAGAACTTTACTAGCACATTCTGTGGTATTGCTATCACCATCTAAATCTTTTGTTCTATTATTTTTTTCTAATAAAGTCTTTTCGATTGATTTTACTATTCTTGATGCAGCTTCTTTTTCTCCCAAGTAATCTAACATCATGGCACCAGACCATATTTGTCCCACGGGATTAGCAATACCTTTTCCTGCTATATCTGGGGCTGAACCATGTACCGGTTCAAATAATGATGGATATTTGTTTGTAGGGTTAATATTTCCAGACGGTGCAATGCCTATAGTTCCAGTACATGCTGGACCTAGATCTGATAAAATATCTCCAAATAAGTTTGAAGCCACGACAACATCAAACCATTCAGGAGTTAAAACAAATCTAGCAGTTAATATATCAATATGAAATTGATCAGTTTCAATTTCAGGATAGCTTTTCTTATTTTCATTAAATCTTTCATCCCAGTAAGGCATAGTTATTGATATACCATTAGATTTTGTAGCATTAGTTAGTTTTTTTCTTTTACGTTTTTTTGCTAATTCAAATGCAAACTTTTGCACTCTGTCTATCCCATGTTTTGACATAATAGTTTCTTGAATTACAATTTCTCTTTCAGTATTTTGATACATCTTTCCACCAACTGAAGAATACTCTCCCTCTGTATTTTCTCGAACTATCATCATGTCAATATCGCCGGGTTTCTTATTAGCTAATGGGGCATTAACACCTTCAAATAATTTTACTGGTCTTAGATTTATAAATTGATCAAATTCTCTTCTAAACTGAAGTAGTGATCCCCATAATGTAACATGATCTGGGTATCGATCTGGCATTCCAACAGCGCCAAAAAATATAGCATCATGGCTACCAATTTTATCCTTCCAATCATCAGGCAACATTTTTCCGTGTTTTTCATAATAATCACACGATGAAAAATCAAATTCATCAATTTGTAATTTGAATTGATGTTGATTGGCAACCTCTTTTAAAATTTTTTGAGCTTCTGGAACTACTTCTTTACCAATTCCATCTCCTGCAATGGATGCAATTTTATACTCTTTCATTTTTATTTTGTGAAAGTATCGTTAAATTGTTTTGCAACTCTTACAAAAGTAGTACATTTACTTAATTGTTTTAATGAAGGAGCACCTACATAAGTGCAACTACTTCTAACGCCACCTAGAATATCTTGAATTGTATCTTTTATTTTTCCTCTATATTTAATTCTTACAGTTCTTCCTTCACTACTTCTGTAATTTGATAATCCTCCATAATGCTTTTTATTTGCTGTTTCAGAGCTTGAACCATAAAATTCAATATATTTTGAGCCGTTTGATTTAACTATTTTACCCTTGCCTTCGTCGTGACCTGCAAACATTCCACCTAACATTACAAAATCTGCACCACCCCCAAAACCTTTTGCAACATCTCCAGGACATGTACATCCACCATCTGCAATTATATGAGCACCTAAACCATGTGCTGCATCAGCACATTCAATTACAGCACTTAATTGAGGGTAGCCAACTCCTGTTTGAATTCTTGTTGTACAAACACTTCCTGGACCAATCCCAACTTTTACAATATCTGCACCAGATAAAATAAGTTCTTGTGTCATGTCTGCAGTAACTACATTTCCAGCTATAATAGTTTTTGTAGGATATTTATCTCTTACAGATTTAAGAAATTTACTAAAGTATTCAGAATAACCATTAGCAACATCAATACAAATGAACTTTATAAATCCAAATTCTCTTAAAACTTTGTTTAAATTTTCAAAATCTTCTTTTTTAGTACCAATGCTAATAGCTATATTTTTATAAATAGATTTAATTTTTTTAAATTGTTTTATTTTTTTTATATCATGTTGTTTAGTTAAACATGTAATCATGCCATATTCAGATAATTTCTCAGCTACTCCAAGCTCTCCGACCCCATCCATATTTGCAGCCATTATAGGAATACCCGACCACTCATTTTTACTATATTTAAATCTGTATGTTCTTAGAAGATTTACATCTTTACGACTTTGTAGCGTACTTCTTTTAGGTCTAAAAAGGACGTCTGAATAATCTAGTTTTAATTCTTCTTCAATTCTCACAAATCCGAATTTATACAGGTGCACAAAGTAAATTCAAATTAAATATTATTAATATTGATACTAAGCTTTCATTAGTTATACTTTCAAAAATTCATATTATTAAGCATGTTTAAAGGATTTAAGTCAAAATACATAAAAGTTAGAAAAGGTAAAATTTTCTGTAGAGTAGGAGGTAAGGGTCCACCGTTACTTTTACTTCATGGTTATCCACAAACACATTTAATGTGGCACAAGACTGCACTAGAATTATCGAAAAAATTTACGGTTATTGCTGCAGACCTAAGGGGATATGGTAATAGTTTAGCTCCACCCTCAGATAAAAATCATTTTAATTATTCCAAAAGAGAAATGGCAAGTGACATGAAACAAATAATGGAAAAATTAGGTTATTCTAAATTCTTTGTAGCTGGACATGATAGAGGAGGAAGAGTGGCTCACAGATTAGCAAGGGACCATAGAAAAAATATATTAGCTTTGAGTGTTTTAGATATTTGCCCCACACTAGATATGTATGAATTAACAACTAAAGACTTTGCTAAAGCATACTTTCATTGGTTTTTTTTAATTCAACCTAAGTGGCTACCTGAAAGAATGATTATGAGTGATCCAAGAAAATGGATGAAATACTGCTTAGATAAATGGTCTGGAAATCATAAATTTGGAAAAGTTGAAGAAGGTTATTTAAAATGTTTTAAGCAACCAAAAAGAATTCATGGATCATGTGAAGATTATAGAGCTTCTGCAACAATTGACTTGGATCATGATAAAAAAGACAGAAAGAAAAAACTAAATATTCCTATTCAAGTATTGTGGGGAAAAAAGGGTGTAATTGGTAGACAGTTCAAACCAGTAAAAATTTGGCAGAAATATACAACTAAAAAAATTGAAGGACATGCAATAAATTCAGGTCATTTCATTCCAGAACAAAACCCAAAAGCAACTGTAAAATATTTAACCGATTTTTTTTTAGATAAAATTAGGTAATTTATGTGTTTTGATGTGATCAATGATCGCGCATATCATTCTTGATTATAAATAATTCGCCCTTAAATATGATCTATGACCTTTTTACTGAAAAATTCAGAATTATCTATAGAAAAAGCTGATAAAATTGTTTCAGAGACTTTAAATTGTTGTGATGATGGTGAACTTTACATCGAAGATACAAAATCAGAAACCATTGTTTTAGATGATAATAAAATCAAAAGTTCAAACTATACCTCTGATTTAGGCTATGGTTTTAGAGCGGTCACAGGTGATACCGTGGCTTACTCACATTCAAATGAAATTTCAGAAAAATCGTTAAAAAATTCAAGTGATAATCTTAAATCAACCTTAAAAAACAATAGTGGCACTTACAATTCAGAAATAAAAAAAACTAATCAAAAACTTTACAAAGACATTGATCCCATTGAAAGCAAATCAATGAAATCAAAAATAGAGTTACTAAATAATATGAATGAGTATGCCAGATCTAAAGATAGTAGTGTAAAGCAAGTTACAGCTAGTCTTTTAGCTGAGAAGAAAAATATTGAAATTATTAGATCTGGTGGAGAGCTATTATCAGATAATCGACCATTGGTAAGAATTAACATGTCAGTGATGGTTGAAAAAAATGGAAGAAAAGAAACTGGTGTTTATGGAATTGGCGGAAGACAAGATTATGATGAATATTTAAAGAACGATAACTGGAAAAAAGTTTGCGATGAAGCTTTTAGGATTGCAAACACAAACATAGAAAGTAAACCCTCACCAGCTGGAGAGATGAAAGTTGTACTCGGACCAGGCTGGCCTGCTATTTTAATTCACGAAGCTGTTGGCCATGGTTTAGAGGGAGACTTTAATAGAAAAAAAACTTCTGCGTTTCATGATTTGGTAGGAAAAAAAGTTGCAAGCAAAGGAGTTACAATAATAGATGATGGCACAATAGATAATAGAAGAGGTAGTTTAAATATTGATGATGAAGGAACTCCAACCGAAAGAACTGTTTTAATAGAGGACGGAATTCTAAAAAATTTTATGCAAGATAGATTAAACGCCAGATTAATGAATACAAAATCCACAGGAAATGGAAGAAGAGAAAGTTATAAACATGTCGTAATGCCAAGGATGAGAAATACAATCATGTTAGGCGGTACAAACACTCAAGAGGAAATGATTAAATCAGTCGATAAGGGAATATTTGCGGTAAGTTTTGGTGGTGGACAAGTGGATATAACATCAGGAAAATTTGTTTTCAATTGTACAGAGGCATATGAAATAAATAATGGCAAAGTAGGAGCTCCGATTAAAGGCGCAACTTTAATAGGTGATGGACCATCATCATTAAAAGAAATTTTAATGGTTGGAAATGATATGATGTTAGACCCAGGAATTGGCACCTGTGGAAAAGCAGGACAAGGCGTTCCGGTTGGTGTTGGACAACCATCTTTGTTGATAAACAATATGACAGTGGGTGGAACTCAATTGTAATCTCAATGATTAAAGATCAAGATTATCTAAAAAAAATTGCTGATATTTGTCTTAGCAAATCAAAAAAACTTGGCTCAACTGATGCAAGTATTTTGGTACAGAGTTCTGTATCTGAAAATATTAATGTTAGGAATAAAAAATTAGATGGCTCTGAAAGATCAGAAAATCTTGGAGTTGTCCTTACTACATATTTAGGAAAAAAAAAATCCTCAATAGCATCATCAAACCTTAAAGAGAGTAACTTAAATGAATTAGTTGATAGATGTATTGAAACAATGAAGATAACGCCCGAAGATGAATATAATTCACTGCCAGATAAAGATCTTCATTTTAGTGGTTTGAAAGATTTAGATTTATACGATGAAACTCATTTGAGTAATGAAGATAAAATTAATTATATAAAAGAGGCAGAAGATGAGGCTTTTTCAAATAATAAAATTGTAAATACCAATGGTTCGGGATTTGGGGAAAATAAATCAAATTTTTTATTAGCTAATTCAAATGGATTTGCTGATGGATATAAAACTTCTCAATTTACAGCTTATTGTGAAGTTGTTTCTAAAAGCAATGGAAGTATGGAAAGAGATTATGAATATACTAGTAAAAGATTTTATAATGACATTTTAAAACCAAAAGAGCTTGGATCTATCGCAGCGGATCATGCTGTAAAAAAATTAAATCCAAAAAAGATTAAAAGTGAAAAAATTAGCCTTATATTTGACAAAAGAATATCAAAAAACTTTCTTTCAATTTTTGCTAGCGCCATTTCATCAAGTGCTATTGCAAAAGGTACTACTTTTTTAAAGGACAAATTAAACCAAAAAGTATTCAACACAGAAATAAATATTAATGATCGTGGTGATATCAAAAAAGCTAATGGATCACGTTATTTTGACAGTGAAGGTATAGGTATAATTAATTTAAATTTAATTAAAAATGGAATACTTCAGGATTATTTGATTGACACTTATAATGGAAAAAAAATAAACAGAAAGTCTAATGGTAGAGCAAGCGGTACAACAAATCTGTATTTTGAAAACGGATCAAAAACTTTTAGTGAGTTGATAAAATCAGAAAAAAAACTTCTTTACATAAAAGAAACTATCGGTCACGGCACAAATATTATTAATGGAGATTATTCCGTAGGTGCAAGTGGTATAATGATTGAAAATGGTGAATTTTCATATCCGGTAAGCGAAATAACAATCGCTGGAAATTTAAATAATATTTTTCAAAATATAACTCTAGCTGACGATCTAGAATTTAATTATTCTACCAATTCACCAACAATGCATGTTGAAGGTATGATTGTTGGGGGAAAATAAGAATTAATGAAAATTATTTTAAAAAGCTTAATAGTCTTAACTTTATTTTTTAATCCAGTCTATTCAGCAGATAATAATCAATTAGATAAACTTTTTGAAAAACTTTTAGAAGATGGCGAAATCTCAGCAAGGGAAACTGAAATGAAAATTTGGGGTATTTGGACAACTCATCCAAAAGATCAAAACTTAACCAGTTTATTATCTAGAGGAACATCATTTATGAACAGTCAAGAATACCAAAAAGCTGAAAATATATTTACAACTGTTATCGAACTGGATCCAAAATGGGCTGAAGCGTGGAATAAACGAGCTACAGTTCTTTATTTGATGGGTAAGTATCAAGCGTCACAAGACGACATTGATGAAGTTTTAAAATTAGAAAAAAGACATTTTGGAGCTTTATCAGGTCAAGGCTTAGTGCAAATGAAATTAAAAAACTATGAAAAAGCTTTAAGCAGCTACGAAAGAGTAAAAAAAATTTATCCATCAATGAGGTCTCCAAAAATAATGATACCTCAAATAAAGGAACTAATTAAAGATCAATCTGTTTAAGATGAAAAAATTAATTTTAATTTTTTCATTTTTATTGTTTCAATTAAATTATTCATTTGCCAATGACAAAGTTATTGAATCTTTAAAAGAGGGAGGCAAACTTATATTTATAAGACATGCACTTGCCCCAGGCAATGGTGATCCAGAAAATTTTGAATTGCAAAACTGTTATACTCAAAGAAATTTAAATGAAATAGGAATTCAGCAATCAAAAAAAATTGGATTAATTTTTAAAAAAAATGAGATTCAAATTGATAATATTTATTCTAGTGAGTGGTGCAGATGTAAAGATACTGCAAAATATGCTTTTGATGACTTTGAGACATTTGACGCTCTAAATTCATTCTATGATAAAAGATTTGCAGCTAATGAGGATAAACAGATAAAAGATTTTTATGAATTTATAGACAGCATAGATAGTAAAAATAATATTGTATTTGTTACGCACTACGTAGTTATTGGGGCAATTTTAAATATTGGAACATCTTCTGGCGAAATTGTTGTGACAGATAAAAACTTGAATATTATTGGATCAATCGATACTTTATAATATATAGAAATTATGAAAACGATCTTTGTTATAGGCTCGAAAAAACATACACTTAAGTACACAAGAAAGATGCCTGAGGGAGAAGTAAAAAAAATGAAATCATTTGTGACAAACAGAGGTCAAAAATTAGAGAAAACGTCTAAATTCAAAATTCTTAAAATTTCAGAAGAAAAATCTGCAAGAACTTTTAAAATTAATTTATAAATTTTTTTAAAATCAAATTAAAAATGAGAAATTCAAAAAGAAGCAATGTTGATCCGTTTATTGTAATGGATGTAATGGAGTCTGCTAGAATAGCTGAAAAAAATGGCAAACATATTATACATATGGAAGTAGGGCAGCCAGGTACCCCAGCTCCAAAATTAGCAAAAAAGTTTATCACTAAAGAAATATCTAATAATAACTTAGGCTATACAGTTACTCTTGGACTTCCCGCTTTGAGAGAACGTATTTCCAAGTTATACGGAGATTGGTACAACATTGATTTAAATCCAAATAGAGTTGTAATAACCGTAGGTTCATCTGGAGCTTTTATTTTATCTTTTACATCTTTGTTTAATATTGGTGATAGAGTGGGTATAGCAGCACCTGGCTATCCTAGTTACCGACAAATTTTAAAATCTCAAGATTTAATTCCAGTAGATATTCAAACTGAAATACAAAATAAATTTCAGCCAGTACCTGAAGATATAAAAAAAAATAATTTAAATGGTATTCTTGTTGCATCTCCTGCAAATCCTACTGGATCGATGGTTGATAAGGAAACTCTAAAAAATTTAATAAACACTGCACACGAAAATAATGTTAGCTTTATAAGTGATGAAATATACCACGGTATTCAATATGAAAATAATCCCACAACAGCGTTAGAAATAACAGATAAATGTTACGTTATAAATTCTTTTTCTAAATATTTTTCAATGACTGGTTGGCGAATAGGTTGGATGATTGTTCCAGAAGATCATGTAAGGCAAGTAGAAAGATTATCACAAAATCTATTTATATGTCCACCACATGTAAGCCAATTAACAGCGTTATCAGCAATGGACGCTAAGATTGAATTAAATGAAAATGTAAATGTTTATAAAAAAAATAGAGAAATACTTTTAGAAGAATTACCTAAAGCTGGATTAGGAAAATTTTCTCCTCCTGATGGTGCATTTTATATTTATGTTGATATTTCTAAATACTCCAAAGATAGCCTCAATTTCTGTAAGGAAGTTTTAAATAAAGCTGGAGTTGCCATAACTCCTGGATTAGATTTTGATCAAAAAAGAGGTAATTCAACGATAAGATTTTCTTACGCCAGAAGCACCGATGATATTGTTGAGGGCATGAAAAGAATTAACTTATTCATGAATGAAAATTACTTGTAAGTAATATGAGAAAAATAACTATATTTTTTTTAATTTGTTTATCTTTTTATTTCCAATATTCTTCATCAATGGCATACGAAGAAGCTTCATATAATATAGTTCATTCAACTAATACTTATGAGATAAGACACTATAAAGATAGGTTGGTTGTAGAAGTTGTTAATAAAAATGATGATAACAGTTTTAGAAAACTCTTTAGATACATCTCAGGACAAAACAATAAATCTGAAGAAATAAAAATGACAGTTCCAGTAACTCAAGGTGAAAAAGATGACGGTTATTATATGCAATTTTATTTACCATCTAAATTTACAAAAGATAATGCTCCTCTTCCAAATAACCCAGATATAAAAATTTCAACAATTAAAGAAGGTCATTTTGCAGTTATTCAGTATTCGGGTAGAGCATCTGATAATAATTTTTTAAAACACAGAGATATTCTTAATCAAAAGCTTCTTGAAGATAATATAAATATTAATGGACCTGCAATAAGAGCAACGTATAATGGTCCCTTTACATTACCTATGATGAGAAGAAATGAAGTAATGTTTAAAGTTTCTTGGAATAAATAATTTATAAAACCTTTTTGTCATATCGTATAAAAAAATATTTGTGTTCTATTATCTCATAATCAGAAAGGTAATATATGAAAAAAATAATAATCACTCTATTCGCAATATTTGTTATAAATAATTCAGTTTTAGCTGATGGACATGTAAAGAGAATTATATCTACAAGTCAAACTGGAATGGGTAACGATATAGCATATCCTTCAGGCAAAGCAAAGATAACTGCTTTTGAGTTTAATGTTCCCGTTGGAGGTCCAGTTGTTCCTCATACCCACTCTTTTCCGGTATTAATAATGATTCAGCAAGGAGAGATTGAACTTACCCAAGGCGGTAAAAGTTATATCTATAAAGCTGGAGATGCATTCGTAGAGGATGTAGGTGTAGTCCATGAATCAAATAATATTGGAGATATTCCTGTTAAAGCGATTGTTGTTGCGATGGGAGTTGAAGGTCAAAAAATTATGACACCAGTAAAATAGGAAGGAAAAAATATGGGGCATATAAATATGATTGCCCCATATCTCATTCTTTAAGCTAAAACTTTTTAGCCTCTTTTTTTAAGTGACCTAATGTTTCTCCTGAATTTTTTCCAGATTTGATAACGTATCCACTTGTGCCATTTGCATTAGTTTCTACAGTTTTCAAGTTTCGAAACATAAGTTGATTTAGCCTAGCGTTCTTTGAGCCTCGGCTAAACGAACTTAACACTCTGTGCATTCTTTTCATACACTCTCCTTGTTTGTTTTTCCAAAACTCGCTTTTAACCGATGCGATATCGGTCTCTTTTTTACCATGAGATATGGTAAAAATAATTTATCATTCTAGAAAATTGATTTCAAATTATTAAAAAAAATAAAAGATCAAAATGGGTTTTATTAATTATATTTATCAACAAAATTTAATTAGAATTAAATTGGATCCATTTACTATTGTTCTTATTTGACTTAATAACGTTTTCTATAAACTTCATTCCATCAATTCCATCATCAATTGTAGGATAACAATTATTTGACTTATCATATTCTTGTCTATCAATATTAGCTGATAGCTCTTTGTAAACATCACTATAAATATTAGCAAAACCTTCTAAATAGCCTTCTGGATGACCTTGGGGAATTCTTGTTACATTTTTAGCTTCATCACTAGTAATATTGCTTCCTCTTGTAATGTTTTGAGCAGGGCTACCAAATTTAGTATAACTCAAGTAATTTGGATCTTCTTGTCTCCACTCAATTCCAGCATTTTCTCCATATATTCTAATTTTAAGATTATTTTCATTTCCAACTGCTACTTGGCTTGACCATATTGATCCTTTTGCACCCCCTTTAAATCTTAGCATTATTTGGGCATTATCATCTACTTTTCTTCCTTCAACAAATGTATGAATATCAGCTGAAATTTCATCTACCTCCAATCCAGTTATAAACCTAATCAAATTATAAGCATGAGTTCCAATATCTCCTATACAACCACCAGCACCAGATCTATTGGGATCAGTTCTCCATTCGGCTTGCTTTAATCCACTATCCTCTGCTTTTGTTGTTAACCAATCTTGTGGATATTCAGCTTGAATAACTCTTAAAGAACCCAAGTCTCCCTTTTGAACTAAAGATCTGGCATGTCGAACCATTGGATATCCAGTGTAATTATGTGTTAAAGCAAATATTAATTTTTTGCTTTCAATTACCTTTTTAAGATCTATTGCTTCCTTACTAGACATACCAATTGGCTTATCGCAAATAATATGTATCCCATTTTCTGCAAAAATTTTTGCAATAGGTACATGTAAATGATTTGGAGTTACTATTGAAACTACATCAATACCATCTGCTCTAGTTGACTCTTTTTCAGCCATCTCTTGATAGGTTTTATAGATCCTATCATTTTCTAGACCAAGATTTTTTCCAGTTTCTTTTGAATTTTCAAAGTCTGATGAAAATGATCCAGCAACTAATTCATAATACCCATCAAGTCTTAAAGCTATTCTGTGGACACTTCCAATAAAAGCATCTTTACCACCACCAACCATGCCGATGCGTATTTTTCTATTCATTAATTAATGCCAAGCATTTTTTTGTTTGCTTCATGGTCAGTTCCGCTACCTGCAAAATCATCAAAAGCTTTTTCTGTTGTATTAATTATATGATTTTTAATAAATTCTGCTCCCTCTCTTGCTCCATCTTCTGGATGTTTAAGGCAGCATTCCCATTCAAGAACTGCCCAACCATCATAATCATATGAAGTTAGTTTTGAAAATATAGATTTAAAATCAACTTGTCCATCACCAAGCGATCTAAATCTACCAGCTCTATTTACCCATGATTGAAATCCACCGTACACTCCTTGTTTTCCAGATGGATTTAACTCAGCATCTTTAACGTGAAACATTTTTATTTTCTCATGATAAATGTCAATATGAGCTAAATAATCCAGATGTTGTAGAACATAATGACTTGGATCAAAAAGCATATTACATCTTTTGTGATTACCAACTCTTTCTAAGAACATTTCAAAAGTTACACCATCATGAAGATCTTCACCTGGATGTATTTCATAACATAAATCAACCCCATTATTATCAAAGTGATCAAGAATGGGCTTCCATCTTTTTGATAGTTCATCAAATGCATTTTCAATTAACCCTTCAGGTCTTTGAGGCCAAGGGTAAACATAAGGCCAAGCAAGTGCTCCTGAAAAAGTTACATGTTTATCTATTCCTAGACTGTTTGATGCTTTTCCAGCCATCATTAATTGATTTACAGCCCATTCTTGTCTTGCTTTGGGATTTCCTCTTACTTCAGGTGAAGCAAAACCATCAAAGGCAGTGTCATAAGCAGGATGTACTGCAACAAGTTGACCTTGTAGGTGAGTGGATAATTCTGTAATTTCTAAATTGTGTGATTTAGCAATTCCTTTAATCTCATCACAATAATCTTTACTTTCAGATGCTTTTTTTAAATCAATTAATCTACCGTCCCAACTTGGAATTTGTATACCTTTGTAACCAAGAGATGATGCCCATTTACAAATATTATCTAAAGAATTAAACGGTGCATCTTCGCCTACAAATTGTGCTAGGAAAATTGCAGGACCTTTTATTTTGTTCATAATTCCCCTTTCTCTTTAATTTTTTACCCAACTATTTTTTACAAAAAAAATACTAGCAGGCACAAGTCTTCTTGGATAGACTATTATTAAGAATAATTAAATTAATAGGAGATAAAATGAAAAAAATAATGATTTTATTGTTTGTTTCTCTATTTACTTTTTCTGCAAATTCAAATGCTAAGTCAATAACATTAGGATGGGCCGCTTGGGACCCTGCTAATGCATTACAAGAACTTACAAAAGAGTTTACAGCAGAGACAGGAATAGATGTTAACTTCGAATTCGTACCATGGCCTAATTTTGCTGATCGTATGTTGAACGAACTTAACAACAAAGGTAAAACTTTTGACTTGTTAATTGGTGACTCACAATGGATCGGTGCTGGTGCAGTGTATGGACACTATGTAAAATTGAATGACTTTTTTGATAAAGAAGGAATTTCAATGAACGATTTCTCACCTGCAACAGTTTATGCGTATTCAACATGGCCAAAAGGAAGTGAAAACTATTATGCACTACCAGCTATGGGAGATGCATTAGCATGGGCTTATAGAAAAGACTGGTTTGATAGACCTGAGCTTAAATCTGAATTCAAAAAGAAACATGGTTATGATTTAGGTGTACCTGCTAGTTGGGATCAACTATATGACATGTGTACTTTTTTCCAAGGAAGAGAAATTGATGGTCAAAAAAGATACGGTGCTGCTATAAATACAGAGCGTGGATCTGAAGGTATTACAATGGGTGTAACTGCTGCTATGTATGCATGGGGTATGGAATATGAAAATCCAAACAAACCGTACGATATGGAAGGTTATTTCAATTCTCCGCAAGCAGTAGAAGCTGTAGAATTCTATAGAAAATTATATGAGGACTGTGCTCCTCCAGGACACTCTGATGCTTATATGGTAGCAAACTTAGATGCATATAAATCAGGACAAGTAGCATTCCAAATGAACTGGTATGCTTTTTGGCCAGGTGTTTCTAAAGAAGATAGCGACGGAAGAGTTAGTGGTTTCTTTGCAAATCCAAAACAAAACGTAGCTGCTGCAACATTAGGTGGACAAGGTATATCTGTTGTTAAATATTCAGATAAACAAGATCTTGCATTAGAATATATTAAATGGTTTGCAAGACCAGATGTACAGCAAAAATGGTGGGATTTAGGCGGATATTCATGTCATAATGATGTATTAAATTCACCATCGTTCCCTACATCTACAGTTTATGCACAAGGTTTCTTGGACTCAATGGGAATTGTCAAAGATTTTTGGCAAGAACCAACATTTGTTGAGTTAATGTTACCTATGCAGGAAGCTATTCATGATTACGTTGTTAATGGAAAAGGAACTGCTAAAGGCGCTCTAGATAAAATTATCGAAGAGTGGGTTGAAGTATTTGAAGCAGACGGAAAACTTTAACATTAATATCTAAAAATATAAAAAAAAAGGGGGGGTAATATCTCCCCTTTTTTTTAAAAAATCATATGAGCGTTAAAAAAAAATTTAAAGGACTTTCTGATAAGGCTGTAGCATGGCTTTTCATTGGACCATCTGTCTTTCTTTTATTGGCGATAAATATTTATCCTTTGATTTATGCAATCAGAATGTCTTTTACAAATTTTTACGCAAATAAAATTGGGAGAGAACCACAGTTTGTCGGTTTAAAAAATTATATAAAAGTTCTCAATAAAGAGGCCATATGGGAAAAAATGCAGGTTACTGCAAACTTTATGTTTTGGACTTTGTTACTTCAGGCAGTAATTGGATTAGGTTTGGCTTTATTATTAAACAGGAAATTTAAAGGTAATGAATTATTAACCACACTAATAGTATTACCAATGATGTTATCGCCTGCTGTTGTGGGTGTTTTTTGGACTTATCTTTATAATCCTCAAGTAGGTTTATTTAATTATGTAGTAAACTTTTTTTACGATTTTGGAAGTTTTGATATGATTGGTTCAAGTGAACTCGCACCTTGGTCGATAGTTATAGTTGATACTTGGATGTGGACACCTTTTACAATGTTGATTTGTTTAGCCGGTCTAAGATCAGTTCCAAATTATTTATATGAGGCTGCTGAAGTTGATAGGGCTAGTAAATGGCAACAATTTATATACATCACACTACCATCTGTATTACCATTTTTATTATTGGCTTTGTTATTTAGAGGGATTGAGAATTTCAAAATGTTTGACATGGTCGTTGAACTTACATCTGGCGGCCCTGGTTCAGCTACAGAGCTCGCCTCAATCAATTTAAAAAGAGAAGCATTTGAAAAATGGAAAACCGGTTACAGTTCAGCTTTTGCTGTCATTTTATTTGTAACTATTTTTGGTTTTGGAAATGTTTATGTAAAAGTAATGAATAAAATAAAGGAACGCTGATGGATACATCCAGATCATATTTAGAACCTTCATCGTTTTCAAAGAAACTTGCTGCAACAATTATTATTGTTTACACAGTAATAACATTGATACCTATTTCCTGGATGGTAATGACAAGTTTTAAGAATGTTAATAGTGCAATTTCTTATCCACCTGAAGTACTGTTCGAACCATCTTTAGAGGGATATGTTAACTTGTTTACTAATAGATCAAGGCAATCTCAGGAATATCTTGACTCTTTACCTGCTCCAGAAACTTGGTATGAAGAATTAGTTAGAAGTAGAGAAATGGTCATAACAGGGCCATCAAAATTTTTAGGTAGATACTCAAATTCAATGATAATTGGCTTTGGGTCAACTTTCGCATCTGTATTTCTGGGTGCATTAGCGGCGTATGCTTTCTCGAGATTTAGAGTTCCATTGAAAGATGATTTATTATTTTTTATTCTTTCTACCAGGATGTTTCCACCAATAGCGGTGGCTGTTCCAATATTCATTATGTATAGAAAATTAGGATTAGGGGATACTCACCTTGGAATGATCATATTATATACAGTCGTAAATTTAAGTTTAGCAGTATGGCTATTAAAAGGATTTATGGATGAAATTCCTAAAGAATACGAAGAAGCAGCTATGATTGATGGATATTCTAGACTTCAAGCGTTCTTTAAAGTTGTTCTTCCACAAGCGATGACCGGAATTGCTGCAACAGCAATCTTTTGCATGATTTTTTCATGGAACGAATATGCATTTGCTGTTCTTCTCACTCAATTTAACGCACAAACAGCTCCACCATTCATCCCGACAATTATAGGAGAAGGAGGTTTGGATTGGCCTGCTATTGGGGCTGGTACAACTTTATTTTTATTACCAGTGATGATTTTTACAATTATTTTAAGAAAACACCTTTTGAGAGGTATTACTTTTGGAGCAGTGAGAAAATAATGCAAGAAGAAAAATCATTAATGAGAAAAATATTTAGAAGAGTTTACTGGGAAAATTTATCTACAGTATTAATTTTATTAGGAGTTTTCATGTTATTGCAACCATTTGCAATGTGGATGTATACTTACTCATTTATTGTAATTTTAGTTGGAACTATAGGTTTCGTAATCACAAGTCACTTTCCGGATTAATATGTCTAAAATTAAAATAGTAAATTTACAAAAATCATTTGGAGATTTCACTGCAGTTAAAAATTCTAATTTAACAATTAATGATAAAGAATTTTTTGTTTTGCTTGGCCCATCTGGATGTGGAAAAACAACAACTCTTAGAATGATTGCTGGATTAGAATTACCAACATCAGGAGAAATTTACTTAGGAGAAGAAGAAGTTGGAATGTTAAGAGCATCTGAGAGAGATATTGCCTTCGTTTTTCAATTGTTTGCCCTCTATCCACATATGAATGTAAAAAATAACCTATCTTTTCCACTTAAAATGCAAGGTTATAGTAGAAGTGAAATTAAAACTAGAGTTGAAGAAGCAGCAAAACTTTTAAGAATTGATCATATTTTAAACTCCAACATTTCTTCTTTATCAGGTGGAGATAGACAACGTGTAGCTCTTGGTAGAGCTTTAGTGAGAAGACCAAAAGCATTTTTAATGGATGAGCCTCTAGGTACTTTGGATGCAGAATTTAGAGAATTAATGTGTTTAGAACTTAAAAAATTACACATCGATATTGGCGCTACCACTGTTTATGTAACACACGATCAATTAGAGGCAATGTCTTTAGCTGATCGTATTGCCGTAATGGATGGTGGTGAAATTTTACAAGCTGATGAACCTTCAGTAATCTACAATAAACCTGCAACCAAATTTGTAGCATCATTTATTGGCTCCCCTGGAATGAATTTTATAAGTATTGATCAAGGGATTTCCAATGAACAGTCAACTTTAAATATAGAAGGGACAAATTTTAATATACCTAAACAGTATGAGATATCAAAAGGCAAAAAAAACTCATTTGGTATTCGTCCTGAAAATTTATCTCTTACTAACGAAGGTGGTCTTAAAGGTTCGGTATTTGGAGTTGAATATTTAGGCTCAAGGAAAATTGTTACCATTAAGACCAATTTTGGAGAATTAAAAGTAAAAACTGATATTTCAACAAGTGTTAAAATCAATGAAAACGTTCAAGTAAAACCTTCAAATGATAACATAATTATTTTTGACGGCGAGACTGACAAGTCTCTTAAAAGTGAGTTTATGAATAAATGGCAAAAATAGAATTAAAAAATTTATCTAAAACCTATAATAAAAAAATTGAGGCTTTGCATGATATAAATTTTACCATTGAGGATGGACAGTTTTTTGTTTTATTAGGTCCATCTGGTGCTGGAAAAACTACTACATTAAGATGTATTGCTGGATTAGAGAAAATAGATAATGGAAGCATTCTATTTAACGATGAAGCCGTTACCGAAGATCAACCAGCATCAAGGGATGTTTGTTTTGTGTTTCAACAATACTCTTTATATCCTCACTATAGTGTTTATGAAAATTTAGCATTCCCTTTAAGATCTCCAATGAGAAAATTACCTGAGGGTGAAATTAAAACTAAGGTTGAGAATATTGCAAGTATGTTAAAGATTTCAAATAAGCTAAATAATAAAGCTACACAATTATCCGGCGGTGAGATGCAAAGAGTTGCAATTGGACGTGCGCTAGTTCGTGAGCCAAATTTATACTTGATGGATGAACCGTTATCCTCTCTAGATGCTAAATTAAGAGAGAGTTTAAGGGTTGAATTAAAAAACATTCAAACTAATCTAAATGCAACAATACTTTATGTTACACATGATCAAGCAGAAGCCACTACTTTAGCAGATAAAATTGGAGTTTTAAAAGAAGGCCATTTAGTGCAAATAGGTACTCCTGAAGAGATATATGAAAATCCAAATTCTATATATGTTTCGCAAAGATTGGGTTCGCCAAAAATCAATATTCTCCCTGGAACCTTACTTGGAATGGATGATGTACCTACTTTTGGTATAAGACCTGAGAATATTACAATAGGAAATGGTAACCATTCAGCCAAAATTATCTCAATTGAAAATCTAGGCTCTGAAACAGTAGTTGCTTTAAATTTTAAAGACCAAGAAATACTTGTATCAATTCAAGGTAATTATAAATCATCAATAAATGAGACAATTAATTTTGACATCAACAATGAAAAAGTTTTAAAATTTGATCAAGAAGGAAAAAGAATTTATGAGCGTTAGTTTTTTAATTTCTCAAGCAAAAGGTATCCAAAAAGTTATAGATGAAAATTCTGCTGAAATAGAGGTTCTTGATCAAAAAATTGGAGATGGAGACCATATTTTTAACATTCAAAGAGGTTTAAAGTTAGTTGTTGAACTTGAAGATTCAATCAAAGATTTACCATTAGCCAAAGCTTTAAATATGATAGCAATGAAAGTCCTGTCAGGTATCGGTGGATCATCAGGCGCATTATTTGGAACTTTTTTTATGACCATGGCTAAATCTCCTGATCTAGATAAAGATGTTGATTTTAATAAAGCATGTGAAATGATTATTAGTGGAATTAAAGCAATGAAAGAAAGAGGAAAAGCTGATGTTGGAGAAAAGACTATGATGGATGTTTTAATACCAGTTTCAGAAAAACTTAACGAATTAAAAAATGAAAGTGAATTTAAATCAGGTTTAAATGAAGTAATAAAAATTGCTGAAGAAAGAATGTTATCCACAAAAGATATGTTAGCCACAAAAGGTAGAGCTTCTTTTTTAGGTGAACGTGCAAAAGGACATATAGATCCTGGAGCCCGTTCTTCTCAGCTTATAATCGATACAATTTGTAAATCAGTAATTAATAATTAGGAGGGAAAATGAAAAAATTTATTAACAATAATGATGATTTTTTAAAGGAGAGCCTTACAGGTTTTGGTAAGGCACATAGCGACATTATAAACGTCAATCTAGACCCAAGTTTTGTTTCAAGAAAAAATAAAACCAAAGATGGAAAAGTCTCCCTAATTTCAGGCGGCGGAAGTGGTCATGAACCAATGCATGGAGGATTTGTTGGTCATGGAATGTTAGATGCTGCATGCCCAGGTTTTGTATTTTCAGCACCAACGCCTGATCAAATGCAAGCAGCAGCAGAACATGTAGATAGTGGCGCAGGGGTTTTATTTATTGTTAAAAATTATTCTGGAGACATAATGAACTTTCAAATGGGAGCTGAAATGTACTCTGGTAAAAATGATAGTATTGTCACTAACGATGATGTTGCTGTTGAAGACTCTACATTTACTACCGGTAGAAGAGGTGTTGCAGCAACTGTATTAGTAGAAAAAATAGTTGGATCCTTAGCTGAACATAGTGGATCACTCGAAGAATGTAAAAAACTTGGTGAAAAAGTAAATAAAAACGCTGGTACGATGGGAGTTGCATTTACAAGCTGTACTGTTCCTGCTGCAGGAAAACCTACTTTCGATATTGGCGATGATGAAATGGAGTTTGGTGTAGGGATCCACGGTGAGCCAGGAAGAAAAAGAGAAAAAATTCAACCCTCAAAAACGATTGTAGGAAATATTCTTGAAGCTATTTTAGATAATTTAAAACCAGAAAAAAATGAAAAGAATTTACTTTTCGTAAATGGAATGGGAGGCACTCCTTTAACAGAATTATATTTAGTTTACGAGGATGCATGTCAAATTTTGCAATCAAAGGGTGTTCAAGTAACAAAAAGTTTAGTTGGAAATTATTGTACATCACTTGAAATGCAAGGTGCTTCAATTACTCTTCTCAAATGTGATGATGAAATCTTAAAGCATTGGGACTCTCCAGTTCATACAGCGGCAATGAGATGGGGAATGTAAAACTTTTTTTATCAAATAACGACTAAATCAAGTTTTTGATTGCCAAGTCTTTCGTTTCCACTTTCTGTGACTAGGTAAGTTTCACCTAAGTTCATTGCTAAATTATTTTCAGAGTCCATTAATATCATATGCATAAAAAATACATTTCCTGGTTTAATTACATATGGATTTCCAGTGTATAACATTGGCCAATCCATCCAATTAGGTGAAAAGGTTGCCCCTAAAGAATAGCCACACGCATTCATTCTAGAATTTTTATAACCTAAATCATCAAAAGTTTTTGCATGAACATCAAACACTTCACCAATTTTATTTCCTGCCTTCAATTTATTTTCACAATTATTTAAAGTCTCAATACAAGCTTCATGCATCTTATAATGTTTTGGATCAGCTTTTCCTATAGGAATAGTTCGAAACATTGCCGAGTGATAATGTCTGTAAGTTCCAGCCCACTCAATTGTCAGTTGATCTTGAGAATTTAAAATTTGTTTTTCAGCTTGGTATCGACACAAAAGTGCATTTTTACCAGATCCAATTATAAATTCATTTGCTGGATAATCACCACCACCTTCAAATATAACTTTATTCATTTCAGCTAAAATCTTAGACTCACTCACACCTGCTTTTGCATGTTTCCAAACCTCACTTAAAGCTTTGTCAGCTAAATTTGCCGCCTTTTTTACATAATCAATTTCCTCATTGGATTTTATAACTCTTAATTTAGTAACTAATTCAGAACTGTCTTCTATTGAGCAGTAATTTTCTAAAGATTTATTAAGCGTTAAAGCATTTCGACCAGTTAATCCGTATGCTTCATATTCAATTCCAATTTTTTTACCTTTTAAATTTAATTCATCTAAAATAACTTTAAGATCTTCAGTTGGGTTTGATCCATTTTTATCAACCCATATTCTGACATCATTAATATTTGATGTATTTTGTGCTTGTCTTAAATCTGGAGCTCTTGTTAATAAAATTATATTACCTTTTTGATCCAAAACTAATGTTTGAAAAAAAACATACCCAAATGTGTCATATCCAGTGAGCCAATACATCGACTCCTGCCTAAACATAAGGAGAGCATCTAATTTTTCCTCTTTTAAAAGTTTAATTATCTTATCTTTTCGACTTTTGAATTCTCCTACAGAAAAATGAAGACCCATTAATTGATAATTGTTCTAACAGTACCAAGTTTGTCTACTTTACCAATATATTCACCTTTGCTTTTAATTGGCACAACACCAACCGTTGAGCCAGTAAATACATAAAAATCTTTATCTAAAGAAACTTTCTCTTTTCTTATTTTGTTAAGAACAAATTTTAAAGAATTTAGTGGGTTTATATAAACAGTATTTGTATTACCGTTTACGTTTAATCCTTTTTTATTTTTTAAATTTGTTTTTAAATTGCTGAAATTTATTTTTTTAAATTTTTTCTTAGTTCCAACAATAAATTTAATATTCACACCAAAATCACTACATAAGTCGCCTAAATATTTAATACCTTTTTTTTTCTGTCTAAATCCAACAACCTCAATGCAAGGACCCATATGAGTAATAAATTTTGTTATACTCTTTGAATTTAATTTTCCTTTAAAGTCAAAAAATTTTTTTTTAATTATATAGTAAACCTCTACTTCAGTGCCTAAAGCATATTTATTAATTTTTACTCTTCCTCCAGATTTAATTAAATTTTTTCCAAATACAGTCGAATGAAATGGCTCTTTTTCTTTTAATTTTTTTAAGAGAGCAATTATTGTACCTCCCGCTTTAAAACCAACTTTTGTATCCTTAATTTTACTTTCACATAACAATCTTAGTTTATGTGCTAATTTTATATTCTTACAGAATTTTTCAGGAATTGGATTGATAAGTTTATTACTATTATAAGCCTTTACTAATTTCTTTGACACTGATTGAATATCATTTTTCATATCTATAGCCTATTGAAGAACTGTCATTGGATCAAGCCTTGTTTGAAACCAATTTATTCTAAAATCTAAATGTGGACCAGTTGATCTACCTGTTGAACCAACAGTTCCTATTATATCTCCTTTTTTAATCAAATCTCCAACTTCAACCATCACATTATCAAGATGAGAATAAATTGTTGATATACCATGACCATGATCCATAATAATAGTACCTCCAGTGTAATAAAGGTCATTTTCAGCCATGGTAACTATTCCAGTACCAGAGGATTTAATCTCTGTTCCTTTTTTTGCTGCAATATCTATACCGTAATGAGGCCATCTTGGTTTACCATTGAGAATTCTTTGGCTTCCATAAACTCCACTAATTATACCTTCAACAGGCATAATAAATTTTTCAGAAAAAAAAGTTAAATTTGAATTAATTGCTCTAGCTTCTCCAATTTTTCCATTTTCTTTTTTTATTCTTTTATAAACAGACTCAGGTGGTGTTACTTTATTTTCAGGCAATCCATCAATTCTTTGAATATTATACTTACGTTTAAAAACTTTTTTGATTATTTTTTCTGATTTACCGTTAGTAATTTTTGTTATCAAAACATCAAACTTCCTATCTCGATCAATTCCAAAAACAAAATAGCCATCATTCGATACTTTGACATCTTTTTTATCAATTATTATTTTTGAGTTAGGATCTGTTTTTCCTAGAATAAAATGACCTTGAATAAATTTACCATCAAATTCAATTGCTAAAATATTTGTTGGAAAAAAAATTGCTAGTATTAGCAACAGTTTTTTCATTATTTTGCTGTCCATCCTCCATCTATCAGAATAGATGATCCAGTTATCATTGCAGCAGCATCTGATGCTAAAAAACATACAGCTGTAGCTACATCACTCTCTTTAGCTGCTTTGCCCATAGGAATATTGCCTAAAGCCAAATTTTTGAACTTTTTATTTTTAAAAAATTTTTTTACCATAGGGGTTTCAACAAATGTCGGAGCAACTGTATTTACTCTGATATTTTTTGTTGCTAACTCTACACCCATACCCTTTGTTAAACCTTCGATTCCAAATTTAGTCATATTGTAAATATTTCTACCGGACATACCTACATGACCAAGTTGAGATGACATATTTATAATTGATCCAGTTCTTTTTTTATTTTTAATCATTTTCTTTACAACTAACTGTGCAACATTAAATGCAGCTTTTAAGTTTAGATCTACCAAATAATTCATACTTTGCTGTTTTATCTTCTCAAATGGTTCTGGGATATTGGTCCCTGCATTATTTACAAGGATATCAATAATTTTTATTTTTTTTAATTTTTTCTGTAATTCGCTATAGTTCATTACATCACAATTAATTTTGATTAATTTACTTTTGACTTTTTTTATGTCCTTTTCTAATTTATCAAGATCAGACGATGTTCTACTCAAACCAATAATCGTTGCTCCTGCTTCAGCTAGCGCAATTGAACAAGCGCGTCCTAAGCCTTTACCAGCTCCTGTTACAAGAGCATATTTCCCTTTAAGATTAATTTTTTTTAAATACATTTAAATAAATAACTTGATGTCCGTATAAATTAAATCAATTGCAACAAATAATATAGCAAATAAACCAACCCAAGCTATCCATTTGTACTCTTTAATCCATCGAGAAATTAATGTTGCAGCAGTTGCCATTAATATAATTGATAAAACAAGACCAAAAACTAATAAATAGTAATGATCTTTGGCAGCACCTGCTACACCCAATACATTATCTAAACTCATAGTAAAATCAGCTAACAAAACAGTCCAAATTGCTTTAAGCATAGATGAACTATCTACTTTGATATTTTCCTCATCATTTTGTGAATTTTTAATTACATCCACATAAAGCTTGTAAACTATGTATAACAACAACAAACCTCCTAAAAGTCTTAGGCCTGTTATTTGTAAAAGGTAAGCAGTTATGAGCGTTAATAAAATTCTTAATATTACTGCTCCACCAATTCCCCAGAAAATTATTTTTTTTCTTTGTTCTGGAGGAAACTTAGATGCAACCATTCCTATAATAATTGCGTTATCCCCAGCAAGAATTAAATCAATAAATATTATTTGAAAAAAAATTGTAATTTCTTCTGTCATCTAGCATCTTCTATTATCATATCTGCTGCTTTTTCAGCAATCATAATAGTAGGTGCATTAGTATTTCCTGAGGTTATCGATGGCATAACAGATGCATCAACAATTCTTAAATTTTTCAAGCCATGAGCCACTAATCTATCAGATACCACTGCATTTTCATCCGAACCCATCCTACAAGTGCTTACAGGATGAAAAATAGTACTACAAAATTTTCCTGCCTCTTTAGCTAATTCCTCATTATCTGTGATATGAATACCTGGCCTATATTCCTCTGGTTCATATTTTTTGTATGCTTTAGAATTCATTACAATGTTTCTTGTAATTTTTAATGCTTTGCCTGCAATTTCTC
This sequence comes from uncultured Pelagibacteraceae bacterium, assembly GCA_902599955.1. Taxonomy (GTDB): domain Bacteria; phylum Pseudomonadota; class Alphaproteobacteria; order Pelagibacterales; family Pelagibacteraceae; genus Pelagibacter. Next base: position 12,208 of record CACKHK010000001.1, on the reverse strand, counting down.
TGTCTTCATCTGTAGACAAATAATTCATTTTAATTTTTGGGGACACTCTTGTATCTGAAGATTTTAGTTCAATAGAACCTCTGCTAGTAGGTCTTACATTCGTTATACTAGGAGTAAATGCTGTAAATTTATGAAGAGATCCTTTGCCTAATACATCTGTACTAGCAGGAGAAACGTGAAACTGTAAGTTAGGAGTTGCCAAGTGTGGATCACTTTTGACAAAGCCACATAAATAACTAGCCCCAACAGTAAGCGGTCCTTTTCTAAATAAAAGATATTTAAGTCCTGTCATAAATTTTTTAGTCATACTGTAATAAATATCATTTAAACTCTCTAAATTTTTGACTTTGTAAACTGGTCTGAGCATTAAATGGTCAGTTAAATTCATTCCTACTCCAGGGTGATCTTTAACAACATTTACGTTATTTTTTTTTAACAATTCACCTGGACCAATACCTGAGGCTTGAAGAATATGAGGAGAACCAATTGTTCCAGAACTTAAAATCACTTCCTTATTTGCTTTTACAGATATTACATTGTTACCAATCCAGTAATTTACTTTGTCTGCTTTTTTATTATCGAACTCAATATTCTTAACATGAGCATTTGTTACAACTTTTAAATTCTTTCTTTTTTTTACGGGATTTAGATATCCAACTGCTGTGCTACATCTCAGTCCATTTCTAACTGTAAAAGGAAAATAACCCATGCCCTCGTTATCTCCATTATTAAAATCATCAGTTCTTTTATGTCCAAACTCTTCTGCTGCATCCATAAAAAGATCACAAACTTTAAATGTTCCTCTTATTTCTTGAACAGCTAAAGGACCTCCAGATCCATGAAATTCGTTTTCACCAAATTGGAAATCTTCAGATTTTTTAAAATATGGAAGAACATCTTCCCAAGACCAACCAACATTACCAAGCTGTCTCCAGTAATTAAAATCATTAGACTGGCCTCTTATATAAAGCATTCCATTGATAGAGGAACTTCCACCCAATGTTTTACCCCTTGGATAAACCATTTCTCTATTATCACAATATTTCTCTTTTTCTGTTTGAAAACACCAATCTGTTTTAGGGTTTAACATTGTTTTAAAATAGCCACCTGGAATATGTATCCATGGATTGGTATCTTTGCTTCCCGCTTCAATTAATAAAACTCTATGTTTTGGATTAGCACTTAGTCTATTAGCCAAAACACATCCAGCTGAACCGGCCCCTAAAATTACGTAATCAAAATTTTCCATTTAATTTAATTTCTTAAATTCTAATAACATATAGATAATAATATTTATATCTGCTAAATTTAACCATGCTAAACGATGATCAAATAAATATTTATCAAAACGAAGGATTAATTAAAAGTCCAACATGCTTATCTGAGCAAAAAGTAAAAGAATTAAATTTAGCCCTAGATAAATATCTTTTGGAGCATAAAAATGAAAATAATGAATTTGTAAGTGGTTTATATGAGAGAGATGAAGCTTTTTTAAAATTTGCACTTTATCCAGAAATTATTAATGAAGTTAAACAACTGATAGGCGAGGATATTATTTTATGGGGTTCGTCATTATTCTGCAAAGCACAAAAAACTGGAAATGAAACACCTTGGCACCAAGATGGAGAGTATTGGCCAATTAAACCATTAGAGTCAGTTACTATTTGGTTGGCCATTGATGAGGTTACATCTGAAAATGGACCTCTTCAATATATTCCAGGATCACATCTGAACAAAAGCCTTGCTGAGCATAAAACGTTAGACAAGAAAAATATAACCTTAAATCAAACATTAAAAAATATTGATAAATTAAAAGAAAAATCAAAGTATGTTACGTTGCAACCTGGCATGTTCTCAATACATGATGTTTATTTATTTCATGGATCAAAAGCAAACTACTCTGGAAAAAGGAGAGCTGGCCTAACATATAGGTATATGCCTGCAACAAGTTTGTTTGATCATGAAGGGGCAAGGGAAATTGAAAAAAAGATTGGTTATTCATTACAGCGCCAATTACACTTGGTAAGTGGCACTGATAAAGCTAATAATAAAATTTTTAAAGATCACACCATATAATTTTAAGTGCAAAAGTTAGATTGTATAATAATAGGTGCCGGATTTTCAGGCTTATATCAACTTCACTGTTTAAGAGATAAATTAAAATTAAATACTTTAGTTATCGAAGAAGGAAAAGATATTGGTGGCACATGGTATTGGAATACATATCCAGGTGCTCGTTGTGATTCTGAGAGTTTTACCTATGGTTTTACCTTTTCTGAAAAAATTTTTAAAAATTGGACTTGGAAAGAAAGATATCCAAAGCAAAAAGTAATTTTAAAATATCTAAAATATTTTTCAAATGAACTAAAATTAAAAAAAAATATAGTTTTTAACCAAAAAGTAATTTCAGCAAAATATATAGAAAAAAATAATTTATGGAAAATTCAAACAAATAATAAAAAAAAATATTACACCAAATATTTAATATGTGCTGTAGGATCTTTGTCATCTATAAATCTTCCAAAAATAAAAGGAATTAATCAGTTTAGAGGTCAATTACATCACAGTGGAAGATGGCCTAAAAAGAAAATAAACTATAAAAACAAAATTGTAGGACAAGTAGGAACGGGTTCCACTGGAATCCAGATAGCGCCTGAAATTGCAAAAAAAGCTAAAAAATTAATTTTATTTCAAAGAACACCAAACTTTAGTATTCCAGCTAGAAATAGAAAACTAACTAAAGAAAATATTAAAAATTATAAAAAAAATTTCAAAAAACTTAGAAATTTTTTAAAAAGAACTCCTGGAGGACATCCTTTTGAATTTCCTAAAAAATCTGACTTTGATTATAACGAGACAAAAAGAAATTCACTTTATGAAAAATCTTGGCAGTATGGAACTCTATCTTTTAGGGCAACATTTAATGATATAGTAAAAAATATCAAAGCAAATCAAACAGCAGTTAACTTTATAAAGAGTAAAATATATTCAACAGTAAAAAATAAAAAATATGCTGATATATTAACTAATTTTGACCATCCTTTTACATCTAAAAGACCTACTTTAAATACAAATTATTATGAGATGTTTAATAAAAAAAATGTCGAATTAGTTGACTTAAAGCAAAGTCCAATAATTAAAATAACAAAAAGAGGCATTAAAACTAATAAAGGTGAATACATTTTGGATAAAATTATTTTTGCAACAGGTTTTGATGCATTAACTGGATCAATTTTAAAACTAAATATAACTGGTAAAAAAGGTATAAATTTATCTAAATTTTGGAGCAAAGGTCCTAAAAGTTTCTTAGGCCTTCTTGTTCCAAATTTTCCAAATTTATTTATTGTGAGCGGGCCTGGTAGCCCATCAGTTTTAACAAATGTCCCAGTACAAATAGAGCAACATGTTAATTGGATTACAAATTGCATTAAATATTTAGAAAAAAATAAAAAAAAAAGTATTGAAACCACCAATCTTGCAGCAAAAAAATGGCAAAAAGAAATTATGAATTCAGTTAAAAAAACATTATTCATGAAAGCTAAAAGCTCATGGTATAAAGGCGACAATATACCTGGTAAGCCAAAGACTTTTTTACCTTATCCTGGTGGAATGCCAAAATATAAAAATGAATGCATAAAAGTTGAAAAGAATAAGTATAAAGAATTAAAAATATCTTAAAATGAGAACTATAAAATTTTTAATAGTATATTTATTTCTAACAACTAATTTAATTTCAGCAGAGATAGAAATTTTAGTTGATAAACCAGGTGAAGGAAAAAAAATTATTAATCATTCCTGGGTACAAATTGAATATACTGGTTCATTTATTGATGGAAAAGTTTTTGATACTAACGTTGGAAAAGATAGACCTTTGGTAGTTCAAATAGGAATGAGAGAAGTTATACCTGGTTTTGAAATGGGTATAGTTGGTACAAATAAAGGTACAATTAGAAAAATAAAAATTCCTTCAGAATTAGCATATGGTTCCTCTGGAGCTGGAGATGTAATACCACCAAATTCAGATCTTATTTTTGAATTTAAGATTATTGATGTTTTAGATCCAAATTATAATTTAATTTCATCTGATGAATTAAAAAATTTGTTAGATAATAATGCAGTTGTATTAGATATTAGAACGGACGATCAATGGAAAAAAACTGGAGTAATTAAAGGATCATTTCAAGAAACTGCGTTTTATAAAAATGGAAAATTTAATGTCTATTTAATGGATAGAGTTAGAGCTTTAGCTGGCGCTGAGTCACAAAATATTGAAATTATTTTCGTTAGCAATGATGGAGAGACTGCATCAATTTTAGGTAATGCCTTTGCAGAAGACTTAGGTTTTAAAAATGTATACGTTTTAAAGGGTGGAATTAAAGCTTGGATTAATGAGGAAAAAGCATTAGTTTCCTTCTTAAAATAACATCAAATCATTTAAAAAATGAAGCTTAAAGATAGAGTAGCAATAGTTACAGGCGGAGGTAAGGGCATAGGTGAAGAAATTTGCTTAGGCCTTGCAAAAGAGGGAGCTAAGATTGTTATAGCAGAAATAGATATTGCAAATTCAGAAAATGCTAAAAAAAAGATTTTAGATACGGGTAGTGAAGCAATAATTGTAAAAACTGACGTTTCAAAAAAAGATAGTATTAATGAAATGGTAGAAAAAGCCATTCAAACATTTGGAAAAATTGATATTCTTATAAATAATGCAGGCATAAGGCATGTAAAAAAATTATTAGATCATACCAAACAAGACTGGGACGATATGATTTCAGTAAACCTTACAGCACCATTTCTTGCAAGTCAGGCAGTTATTCCTCACATGATTAAAAATGGTAAGGGAAAAATTATTAACTTTGGTTCTATAGCTAGTTTTATGGGCAGACCTGATAGAGTAGGTTATGTTGCAGCTAAAAGTGGGGTACTCGGCTTAACGAGAGCATTGTCAGTTGATCTTACCGGAAAAAACATAAACGTAAATACGATTTGTCCTGGATTGATATCAACACCTTTCAACCAAAAATATGCTGAAGACCCAAAACATGGAGAAGCTTGGGGAAAAGAAACCGTTGTTGGAAGATGGGGACAACCAAAAGATATTGTAGGAGCAGCAGTATTTTTATCAAGTGATGAATCCGATTTTATAAATGGATCTGAAATAAAAATAGATGGCGGATGGCTCTCTTCTAAAGTTAGAAGAGGAGAATTAGATAATGAGTAACTTTGAAAAAAATCTTGAACAGGCACTTAATAACGCAAAAAGATTAACGGATAAAATTTTAATTGATGGCAAATTAATATCTGCTCAAACAAATAATAAGATACCGGTATTAAATCCAAGCACAGGTGACAATATTGGATCTGCTCCTCAGTGTGATAAAAATGATGTAAATATTGCAGTTGAGTCAGCATACAAAGCTTTTCAAAAATGGAAAAAAATACCAGCAAGAGAAAGAGGAAAAATGGTTGCTGCTGGTGCAAAAAGATTAGAGGAAAGAAAGTCTGAAATTGAAACTTTATTATCATTAGATACAGGTAATGCTTTAAGAACACAGGCTATACCAGAAACGGCTGCTTCCATTGAACTTACAAATATGTTTGCAGGTTTATCTGGAGAGCTAAAAGGAGAAAATTATCCTACCAATATTCCAAACAGTATTCATTATACTACCAGAGATCCAATAGGGGTTGTTTGTGCAATCGTCCCTTGGAATGCACCATTATTTTTAACAGTTGCAAAAATCGCTCCAGCTATTGTAGCAGGAAACAGTGTTGTTTTAAAAACTGCTGAACAAGCTCCATTTTGCGCACTTTTATTATCAGAGATATTTCAACAAGAACTTCCTCCGGGTGTTTTAAATGTAATCTCAGGTTATGGAGAAGAGTGTGGTGAACCTTTGGTAACTCATGAAAAAGTCAGAAAAGTAACGTTTACAGGATCTTTTGCTGTTGGAAAGATTATAGCACAAAAAGCTGCCCCTAAATTGTGCCCAGTTACTCTAGAACTTGGAGGAAAAAATCCAAATATAATAATGAGTGATGCAGATTTAGATATTGCAATTCAAGGGGTTATTGATGGAATGAGATATACTCGACAAGGACAAGCATGTACTGCTGGATCAAGAGTTTATATTCAGGAAAAAATTTATGACAAAGTACTAAATGGAGTTGTTGAAAAATTAAGTAAATTAAAAATGGGAAATGCTCTAGATGAAAGTTCTGATATTGGAGCAATTATTTCTGAAGAACAGCTTAAACGAACTTTACATTATATGAATATTGCAAAAAAAAACTCTACAACCAAAGTTGTACACGGTGGCAATCAATCAACAGGTGGTGATTATAAAAACGGATTCTTTTATGAACCTACATTGATGTCAGGTGTTCCAGTAAGCTCTCCAGTTTGTCAAGAAGAAATATTTGGTCCTGTTGCTTGTGCTATACCATTTAAAACATTTGATGAAGTAATGAACAGCGCAAATAACACACCGTTTGGATTATCAGCAGTATTGTGGACACAAAATTTATCTAGAGCTTTACAGTTTGTTGAAGAAATTGAAGCAGGTTTTGTCCAAGTAAATCAATGTGTAGCGCCTAGAGCAAATGTTTCATATGGTGGTTTAAAAATGAGTGGGCTAGGAAAAGAGTACGCCTTTGATAGTATGATAAATCATTTTACTCAAAGTAAAACGGTTTTGATTAATAGAGGAAAATCAAATATAGATATTTAAATATGACAGATCAAATAGCTTTTATTGGTGTTGGAAACATGGGTAACCCAATGGCAGATCAACTAGTTAAGGCTGGTAAAAAAGTTAAAGTCTACGATGTTTCACCAGAAATGACAAAAAAAGCCAAAGATGCGAATTTAGATGTGGTTGATACATTAGATGAGGTCCTTGAGGGTGCAAATTTTGTAATCTCAATGTTACCTGAAGGCAAACATGTAAAATCTCTTTTTTTAGGAGACAAAGGTATTATTGATAAAATTTCAAAGGATGCTCTCATAATTGACTGTTCAACAATTGATATTGAAACTTCTTTATTACTAGGCAAGGAAGCAAAAAATAGAGGAATTAAAATGATTGATGCGCCCGTTACAGGAGGTGTTATGGGAGCAAGAGTAGGTAAATTAAATTTTTTAGTTGGTGGAGATGATGAAGCTGTAAATTTAGCTAAACCATTAATGGATATTATGGGGCAAAAAATTTTACATGCTGGACCACAGGGAAGTGGAGTTGGAGTAAAAATTTGTAACAATATGTCTTTAGGAATTTCAATGATAGCAGCATCAGAGGCACTAATGTTGGCAAAAAGACTAAAGATGGATTTAAAAAAAGTTCATGAAATTATGAAAAATGCTTCTGGAAATAATTGGGCTTTATCAACTTATACACCGCTGCCAAATTTAACAGATGGCGTTCCCTCTAATAACAAATATAGACCAGGCTTTTCTGCGGCCATGATGACTAAAGATTTAAAGTTAGCTAATGATGCTGCAAAATCTGTAAATGCGTCAACACCTCTAGGAAAACATGCCTTAGATATATTTAATGAATTTTGTGAGGGTGGTGATAGCGAAACAGATTATTCAGGTATATCAAAAAAAATTGGTGGAGATGCTTGGGATTATCCCTTTGATCCTAAGGGTAAGAAATAGTTACTATTAAACTTCAGGTTGTAAATGCAACAATTTATCGTTTTACATTTTTATCTCAATGAGTTTTACTCCCTTCATTATTAAGTCTTAATAAAAATAAAAAGAGAGGGATATATAATGAAAAAAATCACTTCAATGATTTTAGCTTTAGTATTTGCAGTTTCAGTAATTGGATCTGCTTCTGCTAAAACATTAAAAATCCAACTTACTTTTCCTAAAACATCATACGATGGACAAATCGTAAAAATGTGGACTGACAGAGTAACAAAATTAACTCGTGGAGAGTTAAAATTTGAGCTTCTTTCAAAAGGTGAAGTTGTTGGTATGAAAGAAACACTAGAAGCTGTTGACAAAGGTCTAGTAGATGGTGGTGCAGCATGGACTCACTACTGGTCAAACTATCACCCAGCTGCGATGTTATTTGGATCGCCAGTTGCTGGTGGAGGAATTGGTTTAAGTACTAAATCTTGGTTAGCATGGTATTTCGATAATGGTGGTAAAGAATTATACGACCAATTATGGAGCGAAATGGGAATGAATGTTAAAGGTTTCGTGATGGCATCATCAGGACCTGAAGCATTAGGTTGGTTTAAAGAGCCAATTAAGAACATGGATGATTTCAGAAAATACAGGTTCAGAACTCCTCCAGGAATTCCAGGACAAACATACAAAGATATCGGAATTGCATCAGTATCTTTATCAGGTGGTGATATTTTACCAGCACTTGAAAAAGGAACAATTGATGCTGCAGAGTGGTGTTGTCCAAAACCAGACTCAGTATTTGGTTTCCAAAAAGTTCTTAAAAACTACTATCTACAAGGTCTTCACCAAAATGTTGTAAATGGAGATATTTACATAAATGGTGATGTTTATAATTCTTTAACTGATCATCAAAAATATGCAATGGAAGTTGCATCTGAAGCTATGATCACAAGAAATATTACAAACAGAGCTGTAGAAAATGGAAAAGCGTTAATTGATCTTACTCAAAATCATGGTGTAAAACTATGGGATACACCAGCTGATTATTTCACAGAGTACATGAACGCTGCTCAAGCTACTCTTAAAAAGAATGCAGCAGAGAATGCTTTCTTTAAACAAGTTTACGAGCACATGACTGAGCACGCAAAAGTTGTAGTACCTTTTATTGCACAAATGGAAACATCTGATGCATCAATTGGATCTGCATTTGCAGCACAACAATAAGTAACTTTATAAAAAACGGGGATTTTACTAATCCCCGTTTTTTAAATAATTTAATTAAAATAATATACTTGTTCAATGGTTGATAAAGATTCAGAACCTAAAGTTAAAGAAAATTTAGATATCACTGACGAATTAATTGCTGAAAGAAGAACAAGTACAAAAATGCCTGAGGACATGATTCCTTGGATGGCAAAAACAATCGAATTTATTGACTCAAAAATGCTTTTATCAGGCAAAATAATAATGTGGATCACAATTCCACTTATTTATGCAATGATACATGAAGTAATTGGAAGACATTTTTTTAATAGACCTACACTTTGGTCTTTTGATATTAGCAGAATGTTAGCAGGAGCTTTGTTCATGCTTGGTGCAGCATATACGTTATCAAAAGGTATCCATATAAGAGCTGACTTTCTCTATAGAAATTGGACAGTTAAAAATCAAGCTAGAGTAGATTTATTTTTATATCTTTTATTTTTTATACCAGGTTTCTTAGTATTTTTTTATGTAAGTTTTGATTATGCTTACACATCAATTTGTGGAAGATCAAATCTTGAAGAATGTTTAGGTGGAAAAGTAAGAATTCAAAGAGCGATGGATACCACGTGGATGCCAATTATGTGGCCACTAAAAAGTTGTATGCCAATTGGAGCCTTTCTACTTTTAGTTCAAGGTTTTTCTGAAATACTTAAAACATATTATGCTTTTGTGAAAGGAAGATGGCCCTAATGGAATTCTTTTCACCAGAAATAATCGGCGCAATAATGATTGGTTGCATGTTGTTTGCAATTTTTGTTGGGTTTCCTATTTCATTTACGTTAATTTTTTTAGGTCTTGTTTTTGGTTATTGGGGATTTGGAAAGTTAGTTTTCTATTTAATGACCTTGCAATTCAATATGATAATGACCGAGAATACCCTGGCCGCCGTTCCACTCTTTATATTTATGGGAATTTTGATGGAGCAAGCTGGATTAATGGAAAGATTGTTTAACGCGGTACAACTAATGCTATCGAAAACTAGAGGAGCATTGTTTTATGCTGTTATGTTTGTTTCAACTATCTTTGCGGCAGCAACTGGAATTGTTGGAGCTTCAGTCACAATTTTAGGAATTATGGCTGGAAAAACTATGATCAGGACTGGGTATGATACTAGACTTTCTGCAGGTCTAATTTGTGCTGGGGGTACTTTAGGAATTTTAATTCCTCCAAGCATTATGTTAGTTGTTATGGGTCCTGTATTAGAAATACCAGTTACAGATTTATTCGCAGCAGCAATTATCCCAGGAATTCTTTTAGCATTTTTGTATGCCGCTTACACAACGTTAAGATGTTTTTTAAATCCTAAACTTGGCCCTGTATTACCAGCTTCAGAACGACCAAAAAATATGGCTAAAGTTTGGTATGAGTTTTTAATGGGTTTAATTCCTCCTGCTGGTTTAGTTTTCTTTGCCTTAGGAAGTATTTTATTTGGTCTTGCAACTCCAACTGAAGGTGCTGGCATGGGAGCTTTTGGAGCAATACTTTTAGCATTAGCATATAAAAAACTTACCTACCATGGTCTTAAAGAAGCTCTATTAAAAACTTTAGAGATAACTGCATTAATTATGTTTTTAGTTGCAGCCTCAAATTTTTTTGGTGCGGTATTTTCAAAATTAGGAACTCCATCTCTATTAACAGACTTCTTATTAAATCTTGATGTAAATAAATATGTGATCTTAGCAATTATAATGGCTGCAATATTTTTACTAGGTTGGCCTTTAGAATGGGTTCCAATAGTATTAATAGTTTTACCAATAGTTTTACCTTTAATTTTGGAATTAGGTTTTAACTTAACTTGGTTTGCTATTCTTGTAGCAGTCAATTTACAAACCGCCTGGCTTTCTCCACCTGTGGCTCTATCAGCTTACTTCTTAAAAGGTGTGGTCCCTCAATGGGATTTAAAAGATATATATTTAGGTATGATGCAATTTATGGTTATTCAATTAATTGGCTTAATATTAATTATTATATTTCCCCAAATAGCATTATGGTTGCCAAGCATAATGTATCCTAGTCCTTAGCTTTTTTATTAATTTGGGGAATAATAGTTCCTACTAAAATAATAATTAACGATATAAATATATTAATGGATATTGTTGATCCCAAAACTATCCATGACATTGTAGCACCAATAGGACCTGTTAATGGATACATCAAACTAATTCTACCGATAGGTGCTCTTCTTAAAGCAAAGTTATAGAATAAATAAGCCCCAAAAGTTATAAAAGATAATGTTATTGCTGCAAGAACTGGAGGACTAAAATTTAAGTAATTATTATATGTGAAACTACTATCAGGCCATACTATAAAAAGTATTAGAATAGATAAGATTGCTCCAATCATGTATTGAAAAGTATTAACACCTAATTGATTTACTTTAGTTTGCATAAAACGTCTTCCAAGAACTTCGTTAATAGAAACACACATCATTCCTAAAAATATTATAAAGTCCCCTAAATAATTTCCGCCACCAATTTTCTTTTGAGTTGATAATAAAATTAAAGTTCCAATAATTGTAATGAATGCACCAATTATTACCTTGATCTCAATTTTTTCTTTCAAAAATACTCTTGCTACAAAAGGTTGCCAAATAGGAAGTGTGCTGATCAAAGCAACTCCGCTTACTGGTGAGGTTAGCAACAGTCCTATATGAAAACTGAGAGTTACCAAAAATGGATTTAGAAGACCCATTAAAAATGGAGTTAATCCAATTTTTTTTATTGATAAATCTACTCTCATTAAAAGAGCGAATATTAACATTAAGACAAATGCCAAAGAAAATCTTACAGCCATCAAGTCCATTACGTAAAACTCTTGCAATGCCAATTTTACAAATGGAGGTCCAGAGCCAAAACCTATAACAGCAATGAACATCGAAATGTATCCAACATTTCTTTTTATAAAAATCATAAAATAATAAGCTACAGTTATCACTTTTATAGACATATAAAAATATTAGTTTAGAATCTTTAATATGAGTCAAAATATAGAATTAAAAAATTTTGAATTAGCTACAGTTAATCCAAATAACAAAACATGGACTTCAGCTGATTTGTTCTGTTTTTGGGCTAACAGCATTCAAACTATTGCTGGATTTGCTCTTATAGCTTCTCTGTATTTACTATATAATTTAAATTCTTATTTAGTCTTTACTTGTTCAATAGCTGCATCAATTCTTGTTTATTTATTCATTTCCTTAATTGGTCATCCATCTCAAAAACATGGATTGCCTTTTCCTGTAATGATGAGGATGTCCATGGGGTTAAATGGTGCAAGATATTTAAGTTTATTAAGATCAAT